>CAZRQA010000119.1:0-1511 GCA_964602335.1 uncultured Bdellovibrionales bacterium | reverse complement strand
GCGTTTTTTGAAAAGTTTTTCAGGCTTGTTTGTAATAAACCAGTAGCAGGCATTAAATATTTGTTAGAATTTTGCGGAGATTTATAAAAATTAAAAAAATTATATGAAAATTCCCCGACAACTGCCCCAATTCAACATTCGGCGAGGCTTGCTTATTGCTGCTAGCCGGCAACAAGCGGTTTTTTATGAAGCCTTCCGGGGTGAGATGAATGAAATAGGCGGTTTTGAAATTGAAAAGCCCCGCTATTCAGATGATGAGGGAAGATTTGCCACTCGGACAGAAACGCCGGGAAATTTGGGAGCCGGATCAGTGAAGGAAATGGACGATAAAGAAATAAAGAGAATTTTTTTTAACCAATTTGAAGAAAAATTAGCGGATATAAAGGAGGAAGTTAAAGAACGCGCGGACGATGTTTATGTTTTTTGCCCGGATTATTCCATAACAGAGCTGATAAATGAATTGCCGGAGGAACTTAAGAAAAAATTAACTCTTGAAATTGAAGGAAATTTCGTCAAGGATCACCCGGTAAGGCTGTTGGAAGAAATTGACAAAGTTTTAACGGAAAAAATTAAAAAAATCAGGAATAAGCCGCGTTCGGCAGAAGAAGAAAAAATTTTACAGATTGCCGAGCAGGCTTCGAAGAAGGGAAGGAAAACATAAGTGGTTGCATTGCTAAATTGTTTCATTGTTTCATCATTCCAATGTTAAAAAAGAATTATGAATCAGGAAGTATGAATCATGGAAAAAATCGTTGTATTGTTTTGTCGTTGAATTGTTTGACTTCCCATAAATCAACAAATTTTTTTGCCCGCCCCGGCGGGCTGATTTGTTTTTGGCGGAAACCGGTTAGCTTATTAGGGGAGGGGTATCCTAGCATTTTAGCATTCTAATATTCTAATAGGCGTCTAAACGTACCCCTTTTTAGATTAAGACTGGGAGCAGAATTTGGGCAGTTTTATTTGACAAAATTAATAAAATGTGTTTATATTTCATCAAAGTTCTTTTTTTATAATCTTTAAAAGGATTTAAGAAAGGAGGAAAGGGCAAATGGAAAGAAAATGGCCGGTGAGGGTTCTGGAGAGAGTGGAGTTAGATTTTGGAGCTGTAATAACAAAAATTTCACTGATTTATAACAAGAGTTCCAATACAAAGTTCCTAACCAATTTTGATGGCTTTCTGAGTTTTGTGGAAAAATCCAGGCAATGCGGCTGCAGTTACTATGATGAATGTTTAAGTTTTGCAGCTAGAAATGGATGGGAGAGTTTCTCTTGCCTGAGTTGCCCTTACTGTGAAAAAGATTGGCCGCTTGTTTTTGAAGATGTACAAGAGGAGGTTAAAAAATGCCATGAGTTGTTGGCAAAAGTATTTAAAGAAGAATATCAGCCCCAAAAAAGTTTTTCTTTTGTTTGAAATAGAAAGAGCTTATTTGCAGAAGCAAAAATAAGCTCTTTTTTATTAAGTAATTTATTCTTTAGTAAATTACTTAACAAAATTGCAATTTTAATAGTCA
>CAZRQA010000118.1:0-1563 GCA_964602335.1 uncultured Bdellovibrionales bacterium | reverse complement strand
ATAATTAATGCGGTTTTTGATTTTTTTGACATTTTATTTTTATTTAATTTTTATTGTATATAAATAATAGCACAAAAAAATATTGAAAAAAACCAAAAAACCTTGACAAAATTAAAAAACATGTTATTATTATTTTTTGGCAAATCAAGTTCTTTTTAAAAATATATTTTAAAAAAAATAATCAAGGAGGATGCGGAAATGGAAAATCTTAATTGGTTTAGTGTTATTGAATGGAGAATGTCTTTCCCGGAGCTTAGAATTACCCATACGAGCGATTCAACGGAGAAAATTCGGGGATATACTATGGAAGAGGCAAAAGAGCAAACGTTAGAAGAAATTTTAACGCCAGATTCTTGCGAGTTAGTACACGAAAAAATAAGCAACGAATTAAACCTTGAAAAAACCACAAAAAAAGATATCCAGAATTTGGATCTGGAACATTTTTGCAAAGATGGAGAGACGATATGGATGAGGACTGAAATAAATATCATTCGCGACGAAAAAGGGCAGCCGGTAGAAATAGCCGGTTTTAGCACTGAAATAACGGATTTGAGAGAAGAAATAGCAAAACTGAAAAATACCATTAAAAAACAGCAAGAGGCAATAAAATTGTTTCGGACACTTAGAGGGATATTGCCTATCTGCGCCAGTTGCAAAAAAATTCGGGATGAGAATAAGGAATGGCATCCTGTTGAAAAATATGTCCAGGATCGATCCGAGGCGCAATTCAGCCACGGCATTTGTCCAGAATGCGCCAAAAAACTCTATCCGGAATTTTGCAAAGAGAAAGAAGTGGAATAGATTTTCTGCGGCCTTGAGCTTAATGAGCTCAAGGCCGCTTTTTTAAAATAATTAAAATCACTTTTTGTATTAACAACTGACGCTTTAATAAAATTTTATGCCTAAATAATTACTAAATTAGTTTATGGAAAAAATAAAAATTGTTAACTTAAAATGCGGAGGATGTGGAAAAAGCATTCAAGCAGCTCTCAAAAAAAATGGCTTTAAGAATATAGAAATAAATTTAAAATCGCAGGAAGTTTCTTTTGAAGGAGGCAGCAGAAAGAAAGTTAAAAAAATTCTGGCTAAATTGGGCTATCCGGAAGAAGGCAGCGCTGAAGCAAAAAAAATATCCAAAAAAGCTAAATCTTTTTTATCCTGTTTTACGGGAAGAATGAAAAAATAATTTTACTTCAGTTTTATTTTGAATTTCTTCATATCTGATTTATAATCAGTTTTTATATGTATCTAAATTTTGATTGAATTAAGCAATAAATCAATGTTTTTGTTGCAAGGCTAGAGATTACCGCTAATCTACAAATCCTTTACAAATCTACAAATGTTGCTGAAGATAATGTCTGTTTATCTCATTTGTAAATTTGTAGTTAATTTGTAAATTTGTGGGATAAAAAACAGATTAGCAGTTGGGGCTATTGTCTTTCTTTTAAACTAATCTATTTAGCAAACTGTGTATTTTCTGCTATAATGGAAATATGAAGAAAAAAAATAAAACCCATACGCTAATAATTTCTGATATTCATTTAGGCTCAAAAGTCAGCCGTT
>CAZRQA010000117.1:0-1568 GCA_964602335.1 uncultured Bdellovibrionales bacterium | reverse complement strand
ATATTCAATAAAAAGTTTTTTCATACTAACTCCTGAGTTTTCTAAAGCTTCACTATTTCATCTAAAAGTCTCAGTACGATGCCTCTTAAGATTAACCAAACCCGGCCAAAAACTTTCATTTTCAGGTTTAAAAACTGCTGTTAAAAATGAATTAGCTAAAGTGAAAATAATTGATAAAAAAATAATAGATAATTTGGCTGCCAGTTTTCAGCAGGCCGCTATAGATGTTTTGATTGATAAAACAATTAGAGCAGCTAAAAAATATCAAGTAAAATCAGTCTTATTGGGTGGTGGCGTCGCAGCTAACAAGGAATTGCGAAAACAATTAGCAGCGGCTTATAAAAAAATGTCCAAGATTAAATTTTATCAGCCGGATTTGGCATTAACAACAGATAATGCTTTGATGGTTGCAATTTCAGCTTATTTTTCATATAGTGAAAATGCTGACAAATATGGTAATGGCTGGCAAAAAATAAGAGTTAATCCTAATTTGGAATTGTAGATATGATTTTTAGCCGACTTTTTCAAAGGGATCACTTTGTGGTCTTCGGCAGTCTAATAGTTTTTTTAACGGCGAATAAAGTCGCCTCTAAGATGCAAATATATGAAAAAAATAATTTGTAAAACTGAAAAAGAAACAGCTAATTTGGCTCAAAAATTGGCTAAACAATTAAAAGGCGGTGAAATCATTGCCTTGGAGGGTGATTTGGGTGCCGGCAAAACAACTTTTACTAAATCTTTAGCCAAAAACCTAGGTATTAAAAAAACAATTACCAGTCCGACTTTTGTTTTAATGAAAGTTTATAATATTAATAATAAAGAAAAAAAGCTTAATGAATTTATCCATGTTGATTGTTATCGCTTGGATGAGCCCCAAGAATTATTTTATTTGGGTATTGAAGAATATTTGAATGATGCCCAGACAATAGTCGTGATTGAATGGGCTGATAAAATAAAAAAATATTTAAAAAAATTTAAAAAAATAATTTTGTTGAAAATAAAAATAAAAGGTGAACAAAGAGAATTTTATAAATCTTAATTATTTTAAAATATGCCAACTGAAGCTTTATCCAATATTTCTGGTCCGGAAAAAAGACCACTATCTCAAGAAACAAAACAGGAATTAATTTTAAATTTACTAGCGCAGGGTGATCCTGAAAAAGAAGAAAGTTTAAAAGAATATTGGCAATCTTTAGCTGAATTTAAAAAAGAAGCAAGGCAAGAGATAGAGACATATGGCAAACGTCAGCCAAACAGTCTAGCTAGTGAGCGTGAAGAAGCCAAAGAATTAATAGAAGATTTAACTGAAAAAGGTATTTATCCTATTTTGACTATTCCTCGGGAATATTGGCAGAAAATTAAAAAACAAGGGGCTGGAATTAGTGCTAAGGAAACTTGGATTCCTGGCGAGAAAATAATTGTCGGTTCTTTGGGGGTTGAGCCTTATCGTGGTCATGAAAAAGATCGAGCTGTTTTACAAGTTGAGGTTGAGACAAATGATTTAGAGCCTAGAGCTACGGGCAAGGATTTAACTTATTCAGGTATAGTTGTTTTTATGAAAGGTTTTA
>CAZRQA010000116.1:0-1603 GCA_964602335.1 uncultured Bdellovibrionales bacterium | reverse complement strand
CATATTATCCATATTTTTAATAAGCAGGGATAAAATAATAAAAATTTTAAAAAAAATTCAGGCTGTTTTAATCAAAAAGAAGATCGATAAAAAAATCCAATTATTATTAAAAAGATCGACTCTGTATATTCTTATTGCTTCAATATCTTTAGGATTTTTCTACTTATTGTCCCTTATCATAAATTATGAATATTTTATACCGATAAAAAAAACTGTCACGTTTATCACTTTTTTGGGCATTACTTCTTTCTTGCTGGCAAACGGAAAAATGCTTGTTAAGAAAATGGAAAAACAAGAAGATATCTCCAATAAAAAATATCACTTTATTATTTTTTCAATAATTTTGATGTTTATATTCTTCCAAATCTGTTCAGCCTTCCTTTCCGGCGTAGGAACGGATGAGGGCAATGCCATCAACGCCATAAAGATCCAGCAACTCGGCGGAGAATATTACAAGGATTTTTGGCTGAGAGAGTCTGGCGGTGTTTTGTTGATTTCCCCGTTTTTTAAAATATTGAAAATAAATTTAATGAATTTGCGCTTTCTTGTTTTGCTTATAAATTTAATTTCTTTCACTGTAATAATCTTAATTGCCAGAAAAATCCTTCCCAGCAAAAAGCTGGTTTTGGCTGCTTCTGCCTTATCTTTGTTTTTAATGCCTAATTTATTTAATATATTCTCCGGAATATTTTATAAATTATGGGTGATGATCTCCCTGATTTTACTTTATATTCTTTTTTCTAAATGGAAAAAAATATCAGCTCCGAAATTCAATAATGTTCTCTTAACAACTGCCCTTTTAACAGGAGCAGGAATCCTTTGCTATAAAGGATTTCAAATTTTTCTAATAATAATGCCCTGCCTATTCTTCATATCAAGAAAAAACAGCTTAACGGAAAAATTCAAAAAAATCTTCCTTTTTCTTTTTTCAAGTTTCATTCCTATTTTAGCTTTTTTTCTTTTTTTCGGTCTTACTAATAATTTCACGCACATATATAAAATAATAATCGGGGATGTTGTTTTAAATTATCTTCTCATCTTCTTCTTTTTTGTTTTAATTTTTCTAGCTGTTAAGTCATCAAAAAGAATCTACTCCCTGACCTTGAAAGTGGAAAAGCCCCGCCTTTTCATCTTTCTGCTTAATATAATACTGATTTCTATCGGAATCTTATTTCTCATCATTAAAAAAAATGCCGCCCAAAGCATTTGGGGAGGCATTTTCCTGGAGGGGTCCTTCTTTTTAATAACTTATTTTTTTCTCAGTATTCTCTACCAAGAAAATAAAAAAAGAAAAATTATTTTTTATGGCTATCTTTTGATGATGCTGCTGACAATAATTTTAGGTTTTAACAGCCACGGCTATTTTAGCGGTTTGAAGCCTATTTATAATGTCGCCGCCCTTTCCTTGATCGCTATTTCTTTCATTTATCTCACTGAATTATTCTCAGTAAATATAAAGGTAAAAAACAGCCCGAAAATATATGTTCCTGTTCTGACAGCTACGCTTTTGATTTTTGGGTTTTTTATCGGCGGGTACTTAATGCCGGGCAGAATAATAATGATGCTTCCCATTTATCCGATCTTACTAATGGCTTTGTTTAAA
>CAZRQA010000115.1:0-1613 GCA_964602335.1 uncultured Bdellovibrionales bacterium | reverse complement strand
CTTAATTATATTATTTTTATTCCAGTTTAGCAAATTTTTATTTTTAAATTTTTATTTCACCGCCCTGGAACAGCGCCCGGACCCAAAAGCGAATTTAAAATTTTATCCAAATCGGGAATAGTATCGTATTTCCTGATTTCTTCCGGCCTAATCCATTTATATTCATCATGCTCCCAATCCAATTCAATTTCCGGCTTCTCCTTCAATTCAACTAGCACCGGCACAATTAGCCATATCCGGTTTATTTTTACATCCTCATATTTAATAATTTTTTCAATTTTAATTTTAATTATATTTTCGTTATCAATACCTGTTTCTTCTTTTGTTTCTTCCAAAACTTTTTCTCCTACCGGCTTAACCTCATCCAAAAATCCGCCAATGCTATTCCACTTTTCTTTATAGGCCAGCACCTTGCCGCTTCTTTTTAAAATTAAGATCTTGTTTTTATATTTCAAAAAAACATTTAAAACCGGCGCTTCTTTGGAACGCCGGTAGTTTATCCGGCCGTCAGGAAATTTGGGGAGCTCTTGCCTGAATTTTTTAATCACTCTTAAAATTTCCTTTTCATTTTTCATACTTCCTTATTTTTAATGTTATAAATTTATCATACAGTATACTGGAATACTGTATGATACTATATATGCTGAAATTATCTTTAATTATAAACCCATTGACAACTTTTTCAATAAAAGCGATGATGTGTGAAGACACGATAAATCGCGTCTCTACAAGAAATTAATTAATGATTGTCTGCGTAATTCAGCGTATAGTCTGCGTATGTTCGCGACAATTGTAAAACAATTGTATGAAAATCGGCATCGTTGGCCTGCCTAACGTGGGCAAATCCACTTTATTCAAGGCTTTAACTAAAATTCAAGTAGATATCAATAATTACCCTTTCTGCACCATCGAGCCTAATGTTGGCATCGTGGAAGTGCCGGATGAGAGGGTGGATAAGCTGGCGCAATTATCTAATTCAGCCAAGAAAATCTATTCCACTATTGAATTTGTTGATATTGCCGGCTTAGTCAAAGGCGCCAATGAAGGCGAGGGTTTAGGAAATAAATTTCTGCATAACATCCGAGAAGTAGATGCTATCGCCCAAGTGGTGAGAATTTTTAAAAACCCGGATATTACTCATGTCCATGAAAATATCGATCCTCAAAGAGACATCGAGATTATTAATACTGAATTAATTCTGGCAGATCTTCAAACCGTGGAAAGCCGCATTGCTAAACTCAAAAAAGAAGCCCATGGAAACGACAAGGAGGCCGCACAAAAACTGGAAATTACCGAAAAGTTAAAAAAAATCTTGAACAAAAACAATATCGCGGAAGTCAAAAAATTTATTCAGTCAATCGGAGAGGATTTTAAACTTATTAAGGACTTACAGCTCTTGTCTTTTAAACCAATTTTATACGTTTTTAATGCTAACGAATCTCAAGATATTAAAAAAGTCACTAATTACCAATTACCAGTTACTAATTACTTACCTCTCGACATCAAAACTGAAGAAGAACTCTTGGAATTGTCTGATGAGGAAAAAATGGAACTGGAATTGAAATCAGAATTATCCGAATTAATTAAAAAAAGCTACCAAATGCTGGGACTGA
>CAZRQA010000114.1:0-1618 GCA_964602335.1 uncultured Bdellovibrionales bacterium | reverse complement strand
TTTGAGCCTGCACTCCCTGAGTAGCATCCACCAGCAAAATCGCTCCCTCCACTGCCGCTAGACTGCGAGAAACTTCATAACTAAAATCCACATGACCCGGAGTATCTATCAGATTAAGAATATAATTCTCAATCTGCGCAGACTCACACGGACTAGACGCAGACTGTCGCAGACTTTTTCTGGCAGAATCGTAGACTACTCGCTTAAATTTAACATCAGCGC
This sequence comes from uncultured Bdellovibrionales bacterium, assembly GCA_964602335.1. Lineage (GTDB taxonomy): Bacteria > Patescibacteriota > Minisyncoccia > Moranbacterales > DUUL01 > CAYMRZ01. The sequence continues at coordinate 1,396 of CAZRQA010000114.1, read as the reverse complement.
CGCCAAAATTAATCAACATCGCTAATTTGTATTTACTTCCTTTTAAATAAGACCAAAGTTGTTCTTGCTGCGGTTTAGCTATTTTAGGCAAAGCTTTTAATTCCACAATAACCTTATCTTCAATTAAAAAATCTGGCTGATATGTACCAACAAATTTGCCCTGATAATTTACGGAAATACTGGATTCAGATTTATAATTCAAACCTTGATTTTGAAATTCTTTTTCCAGTGCTTTATGATAAACAACTTCTTTATGCCCCAAACCTAGTTCTTTTTTCACTTTAAAAGCAGCTCCCCGAATTTTATAAGTAATATCTTTGTAAATAAGCCCTTCTTTTTTATTGTCTGCTTTATTGTCTGCGCTAGTCTGTGTTTCAGTCTGTACTATAGCTTCTTTTTTCACATCATTTTTATTGTCTGCGCTAGTCCGCGTTTCGGTCTGCGTTAGTCTGCGATTAAATTGCTTTTTTCTCACGCTACCATCGTTTTTTCCACAAACAAAATTAAAACGATAATCAAATTTTATACTTACGGGTTGCAATTTAATAGTAATTCCACGCTCTCTTTCCAAATCCATCGTGTCCAGCAGCTGGTCTTTCATTTTTCTTTTCTCTATTGATCCGGTTATTTCCAAAAGCCGATCAGCCAAAGTTGACTTACCGTGGTCTATATGCGCAATTATGCAGAAGTTTCTTATATTATCCATTTACTTGAAATAATCTTTAAACGTGAATGGTCAATGCCTGCCCCGTTGGCGCGAAGCAACTTTACAGGGTGGGCAATGATGCAAAAATTACGAATATTTTCCCCCATTTGAATTAATTTAATTATCAGGCTAGGCAGATAATTCTTTAAATTATACCTGTCCCTCGAAGCTTCAGCAAAGTGGGACAAAAATTTCTGATATTTTTCATAAATTCTTTTTCATCCCGGCCTTGCTTGCCTCGCCATAATCTTGATGGAGGCGGGAGCCGGAATATTTTCATATTAATTTTTCTGTTTCTGCTTGCCTATTCTATCCGTTTTTTTGCATAATGTAAATAATATTTTATGAAAAAATACTCAGAAAGAGGATATAAATACGATGAACATGCCACGCCTATCAATCTTAAAAACGAGAAACGTTTGTTATTAAAAATGAAACCAAAAATTATAAAATTTTTTATTGAATTTTGCTAAATTTCTGTTATGATATGAATAGGTATTAGTATAGGTTTGTTTTATTTTAAAAAATAAATCAATAAGTTCGCATATAGATTGTTCGGCAAAATTGCTCCGCTTCCCATCCTATGCATAAAGCTTCGGAGGGCAAGGCGCTCCGAAAACAATTTTAATTTTAGGAGAAATAAAATACTATTAAAAAAGAGTTATGAAACAAATTTTAGATCACCCCTTG
>CAZRQA010000113.1:0-1846 GCA_964602335.1 uncultured Bdellovibrionales bacterium | reverse complement strand
AGTTTTGAAGTTAAAATAAATCAAGCACTCGAGCAAGACATTATTTTTAATTGGTTGATAATTAATTAAAAATAAGCTATTGTGGGAATAGCTAGTAACTAGCAACTAGAACACTAGAGTTGATTAGTTGAATAGGTATTAGTTAAACAATTTGGAAAAAGGATTTAGGACTTAAGGGAAAAATTGTTTCATTATTAAATTGTTAAAAAAGTTAGAAAGTTTATTAAAGTAAAGAAAGTGAAAAAAGTTTTTAAAGTTTGTAAAGTAAAGAAAGCTGGAAAATTAAAAAGAATTAAATAACAAACTATATTTATATGAATAATAAATTTGAAATTACCGGAGGAAAAAAATTGCAGGGAGAAGTTCCAGTTAGTGGAGAGAAAAATTCGGCATTAAAGTTATTGCCAGCCGCTCTTTTGTGTGGCGGAAGAACTGTTATTTCAAATTTTCCTTTTATTGAAGACACCAAGCGGATGATAGAAATTATGGAAGAATTCGGGATAGTTTTTGAAAAAAATGCAGAAAAAAAAGAGCTGGTGGTTGATCCCTCAAAGATTCAAATAAGGGAATTAAGAGGTGATTTAATTAGAAAGTTGAGAGCCTCTATTTTGTTAACCGCTCCGCTTTTGGCCCGATTTGGAAAAATTAACCTTCCCCATCCGGGAGGATGCATTATCGGCCAGCGGCCGATTGATATGTTCATAGAAGGCTATAAAAAATTGGGTGTTAACGTCACTGATTTAGGAGAAGACGGAATAGAATTAGAAAGCGAAAAAGGAAAACTTCAGGGAGGAAAGTATTTTTTTCCGAAAGTGACGGTTACCGGGACCGAAACAATGATTTTATCGGCTGTTTTGGCTGAAGGAGAAACAATTTTGGAAAATTGCGCCATGGAACCGGGAGTGGTACAGTTGGCAAAATTTTTAAATAAATGCGGAGCAGAAATTTCCGGAGCAGGCACTCCGACTATCCACATTCAAGGAGTTGAAGGATTGAAAGGATCAGAGGTTACAGTGATACCAGACCGAATTGAAGCAGGCACTTTTATAATGATGGGGCTGGCTTGCCAAAGTAAAATTAAAATAACCAACTGCAATCCTTGCCATTTAGATTCATTAATAACTATCTTAAAAAAAGCGGGCGCTAAACTGGAAGTTGGGGAAGATTATATTGCTACTCCGGGGGAAATTAATTTGAAAGCCACTTCCGTTATTACCCACGAATATCCCGGTTTTGCCACTGACCTTCAGCCACCCTATACTTTGTTGATGACCCAAGCTGAAGGCACTTGCTTGATTCACGAAACTATTTTTGAAAGCCGGCTGTTTTTTATTGACTTGTTGAAAACTATGAACGCCAATATTATTATGTGCGATCCTCACCGGGTGGTGGTAGCCGGGCCAAGCCAATTATACGGCAGGCATTTGACAAGCCCGGATTTGCGGGCAGGAATAACCTTGGTAATTGCCGGAATGATCGCTCAAGGCAAAACTGTTATCGATAATATTTATCAGATAGACCGGGGTTATGGAGAAATAGAAAAGAGATTGTCAGCTATCGGGGCGGAGATAAGGAGGGTAAATTAGGATTTAAGAATTAGCTTTTTAGCCAGTTAGAAAAAAAGGGATGTAAAACTTCCAATACCCAACTTCCAATATCCAGTAAAATTTCGAATGTCAAAGTTCAAATGACAAATTGATTGAAGAATAAGGAAAAGCCTAAAAAGCTAAACAGTTGATAAGCTAACTAGCTAAATATATAAATAAAAATCCCAGTTAAATATTTACACTATTTAACCAGCCTTGACCAGAAGTCAATTTCTGGCAAGCGGGATAAATAAAAAATG
>CAZRQA010000112.1:0-1851 GCA_964602335.1 uncultured Bdellovibrionales bacterium | reverse complement strand
CCAAGCCCAGTCGCTCTTAATTTTATAGGGAGCAATTCCAAATCCGCTAAAACTTTTTAAATAATTTATCGCTTCCGGATGTTTCTTGGCACCTAAGAATTTTACCTGGTTTTCTAAACTTTTCTCCACTATAATTTTTTTTAAATGCTCTTTTTCCGGTCCACTACCGATAATTTCCAATTTTAAATTATTTTCTTTCATGGCTTCTAAAATGCCTTCTAAGCCATGCTCTTTGGAAAGGCGGCCAACAAACAATAATTTCTTGGAAAAACTTTTGTTAGCTAAATCTATTTCTCCCATTTCATTCAAAAAAACTCCATTGGGCATGTAGATAATTTTTCGATTGTCTGCACCTTCTTTGACTCTTTTCAAAATTGTCCGCTGAGTATTACAGCAAATCAAATCTGCTTTCCAAGCGCAGAATTTGTCTATCCAAATATAAATTTTATTAAGCAAAAAATTTTCAAATCTTTGGCGGGAAAAATCAGTATTGAAAAAAACCACTTTTTTAATTTGACAGCTTCTTTTCATTATTACTGCCGGCAGCACATCAAAACAATTCATTCCGATTACTATATCGACGGGGCGGTTTACTTTTCTGAGCCAGTAAATTGTCCTGAAGAAATGAAAAATATAGCCAGCCTCATTTTTTCCTTCAAGGGTTTTGTTATTTTTATAAAAAACCGAATTGCCTTTTTCCTTTTTCTCAAGGGGATGGTAAATTCTATAAAAATTTCGGGTTCTATTTTTAAGGTATTTTGCCAAAAATTGCACCGGTCCCGGCGTTTGAGTGATATGAGCAATTTGAACGATATTTTTATTTTTCATGTCTTTTGTCATTCCCGACTCCGATCGGGAATCCATTAGGTAATTAACGATGCCTCCCAGCTTGTCATCCCAGGCTCCCGCCTGCCTTTGCCGTACAAAGGCACTATGGGCAGGTAATCTAGGATCTTTTTATTATGCCACTTATTTTATTTTCAAAATGAGATCTTAGCTCCTTTTTCTAAAAACAAAATTAATCCCTATTAAAATTTTTATAAAATAAACTCCGATGACCAAACAAGGATGGGCTAAAAACTTTTTTGCCTTGCCATTTTCCAAAAACACTCCAAAAAAACGATAGTAAAATCCGAGTTGCTTTTTGATGTCCTTATCTGTTTTTCCCCATTTAGCCACATACAAATCTAAATTTTTAGAGTAATATTTTTTCTTGGCTAAAAACTTTTTTAAGGTCATATTTTTTTCGTTGTGAAAAACCGGCGCTTGAATTATATCAGTTTTTCCAAATCTTTTTATTCTTTTGGTCAAATCCCAGTCTTCTCCTGCATATAAATTTTCATCGAATCCACCTACTTCTAAAAATTTTTCCTTTTTAATGAACCTCAAGCCGTCAATGGCAGTAGCATTATAAAAACTCCTCTCAAAATTCCTAATTTTATTCAAAAAGGATTTACCCATCACTATTTCCGGAATATAAAGCCCGGCCAAATGAGGATATTTCCTAGCTTTATTGACGCATTGAAAGATGACTTTTTCATCCAAAACCATGTCTGCGTCCAGAAAAATAAAATATTCTCCATTACTCTTCTTAACCCCAAAATTCCGCTGGCTGCTTCTTTCCGGGCCATAATCAAAAACTAAGTCGGTATATTTCCGGGCAATTTCTTTGGTTTTGTCTTGGCTATTGTTATCCACCAAAATTATTTCAGCCTGGCCGGAAAAATCCTGGTTTTTTATGGATTGCAGGCAGTTTTCTAAATTTTTTTCCTCATTTTTAGTAGTTATAATAAATGAAATCTTCATTTATATTTGATTATTATGGAAATTAATTTATATTAAAATAAAAAA
>CAZRQA010000111.1:0-1865 GCA_964602335.1 uncultured Bdellovibrionales bacterium | reverse complement strand
TTTGGAATTTGGAATTTTAATATATGTATCCCTTAATAACTCGGCTTTTTGCGCTCAAAGTTCTGGTATTCACTTTGCCCCAGCCTTTATAATTCATTTCAGAAATAGTCACATTATTCCCGCTAACTTTCTCTACAATTCCAACATGCCCATACCAACTTTCACTGGTAACAATAATTGCTCCTTTTTTAGGCTTTTTCCCCGTTTTTACGCCATAGGCTTTAGCGTTATAAAGCCAGGTACCAGCATTTCCGCCCCAAGGGACATACTTCTTGGAAGCTACGTACCAGGTGCAATAACCGTAAGGGAAGCTATGCCCGCCTTTGGGATTGCGGTCTATTACAGATGGAGTACGATCAGGCGATTCTGCTACGCCGCTGCTATAATATTGCCTCTGCTGTAAAAGCGTGCTGGGAGTGGCAGGTTCCGGCTCTTCTATTTTTCCGCCTGGGATAATTAATTCTTCTCCTTCTTTAATATCGCCGTTAGCCGGTAAATCATTAAAAACAATTATTTTATCTTCTTCGGCTTCATATTCTTTGGCAATTTTTTTGACAGTATCGCCCGATTTAACCACGTGCTTCACGCCAGTGGTAGGCAAAATAAATATTTTATCTCCAGGCTGAATCATATCCGGATCATCGATATCATTTGCCCATAAAATAGTTTTAGTAGTAATATTGAAATCAGTTGCAATAGTGCTTACGGTATCCCCTTGCCTCACTTCATAAACGGAAACATCCGCTCCTTCGCTAAGCAATTTTTTGGCGTCGGGCGCTTCAGTGGCGGTAAGTACCTGGTATTGCATTTGATTTTTATTCATTTCTTCATTTGATAAGGCCAGCTGGCTAATTTCTTCCTCTGTTAAAGCCGGCTCTTCCATATCTAGAGATACGGCCGCTAAGTTATCGCTCTTTTCGCCTTGCTGTTTTATTCTTTGTTGGGTAATTTCTTGGGATCCCATTGCTAAATCTTTTTTAGCGCCAAACAAAAAACCGCTTTGGCCCTTGCTAAAATTTAGGTTGCCAGCGGTCACTAAAGCGGTGGCGACAAAAACCACCGAAACGGCGGAATTCTTTCGAAAAAATACTAAAGCAAACTTGCCTTTTTTATGCTTAACACAACTGCTGATAAGCTTCTCTAAATGCTTAATTTTTTCCGGAATAACTTGCATCAAATAGGCAATGATTCTTTGATTGCTTTTAATAAATTTTCTGGTTCTAGTCATTTCCATCTCTTTTCCTGTTTTCTGGATCTTTCCCTTCTCTTTATTTTTTTTGTAATCTGTCCCCCTTTTCTCCAATAAATTTTTTAAAAATTTAATGGCTTTAAGTCCTTTGTCAGCAGTTAATCTATAGAAAAAAGCCTAAAATAAAGCTTTTTTCATCAAATAACTACCCTTAATTTTAAACACAAAGCTTATACTAGCACGGCCATTTTTTTTGTCAATATTTATTTCCACAGGCTAAAAAACAGTTTAAAATTGTAAATTTCTTTATTTTTATTTTCCAATCAGTTAAAATAAAAGTGTTTATGAAAAACATCAAAAAACTACAAAAAAAATACCTGGAGCATCTAGAGATAGATAAAAATCGCTCCCCTAAAACCATTGAAAATTATGACCGTTATTTGTCAAAATTTATCCAATGGTCTGACATTTCCGATCCCCGGCAAATAACTGAAGACAAGGTGCATGAATTTAGGGTCTTTTTGAGCCGGCAAAAAAATCAGCAAGGATTGCCAATAAGCCATCGCACTCAAAATTACTATGTTATTGCTCTTCGGGGTTTTCTTAAATTTTTAGCTAAAAAAAACATTAAATCTTTAACAGCAGAAAAATTGGATCTGGCTAAAATCAAGGATCA
>CAZRQA010000110.1:0-1917 GCA_964602335.1 uncultured Bdellovibrionales bacterium | reverse complement strand
GCCAATCCCAACCGATACCAGAAAAATATTTTGTAGCTTGCTTTTTCCACAAACTTTATTAATCCGGCAATTGCCAAATAACCGCTCACCGCAGCTGCTAAAATTCCCAAAAAATTAGCTAGATTCAATCCGCTGGCAATAAATTCCGGAAATTTCAACAGGCTGGCGCCGAAAATAACCGGACCGGAAAGTATAAAAGAAAACCGCGCCGCACTTACTCGATCCAAGCCCAGAAACAATCCAGCCGTAATAGTCGCTCCGCTGCGAGAGATACCGGGAATAATCGCTACTGCCTGGGCCAAGCCGATAACTAAAGCTTTTCTCCAGCCAAGTTCTTTTAAATTTCTGTGTTTAATACTGGCAGCGAATCTGTCTGCTAAATACAAAACCAAGCCCGCTCCGAACAACGCTCCAGCAGTAATTAGAGGAAAGCGAAAAACAGTCTCGGCATAATTTTCCAAAAAATAACCGGCTAAAGCTCCCGGAATGGTTGCCAATACCAACCACCAGATGAAATTCCTCGGATATCCATATTCTTTAATCTTTTCTATGTCATCCTGGGCGAAACGAAGTGGAGACCCGGGATCCAGTGAAGTATTATCTTTTTTTATAAATTCTGAATGAATTTTTTCTCCTTTTGTTTTTTTGTATTTCTTATTTTGAACCCTTAAATTTATTTGCCTGCCCGCCTCATTTATGCTGAAAGCATTATGGGCGGGTTTCTTGTATCCTTGTTTCTTGTTTCTCAGATCACGGCTACTTTTTATTATTTTCCAATAATCTTTCCCAAAATAAACCAGCACTGCCAACAACGTGCCAAAGTGCAAGGCCACATCAAAAGCCAATCCCGGATCCTGCCAATCAAAAAACCAAGGCAATAAAACCAAATGCCCGGAAGAAGAAATCGGCAAAAATTCAGTTAAACCCTGAGCGATGCCTAAAAATATAGCCTGCAAAATATCCATTGATTATTTATTTCGTAATTAAAGAGTTATATCGTTAAAATTGATTGTTTTGCTAATTATTTATTCCATAATTAAGCCAAGAATTTATATTATTAGGATTGATTATTGATTATTTATTCTATAGCTAATCTACGGGCTTATACTATTAGGACTGATTAATGATTACTGTTTATACTGGTTTACTGGTTACTGATTTACTGGTTACTGATTTACTGATTACTAATATATCACCTTTTGAAGCACTTGACAAATTTTTTGTTTCGTGTATAATATAGGGCAATAAGTACATTAACTGTTTTCTGCCGGGAATTTCTCGTCGAGAGAAAGGCAGGAAACCCTAATCGCGCAAAAGCGCGGGAAAGGAGAAATAAAATGGCAAGAGGACCGACTGAGCTGAGAACACCAAAATTTTTTAATACCATGGACACCGACATCGGCATGATCCTGGCGGGCGCCCATACCGCACAGAGCTGCGGCGGCGGCCTCGCTTCATTATGAACCCCGGCCTCTCGGCCCAACATCCCAAAGGAGGGATACTATGGACCGACATTTTTTTTCCTCTCACTATCTAGGAGCGGCGCTTACCTAATATTCAAAGGGATAGCACTGCTCCTAAAAAAAATTTTCCCGCGCTTGCGGATGCCCCGGCATGCCCGCCTCGTATTCTGATTATGGGGCGAGCTCATGACAGCGGGCTTGGCTGAAAGGAAAAAGGAGGGCACAAAGTCCTCCAAATAGGGACAACGTTCAATAACGGGTCCCGAGATCTTTTTTCCTAGCCCCCGCCCGTACGTACAGCCTTCAAAAAGAATCCGCAGGCGCATTACAAGGCCCATATGGCAACCAAGGCATATGGGTCTTTTTTATTTTTTATTTTGAATTATTTTCAACATCTCAACACCAAGCACTCACCAAACATTCCAACATTCGCAAGAATGTTGGAATGTTATTT
>CAZRQA010000109.1:0-1958 GCA_964602335.1 uncultured Bdellovibrionales bacterium | reverse complement strand
TAAATAAAAATGAATAAAATAATTATTGCTGTTTTCACTACCTTCAGCTTGCTAACCTTAGCCGGTTGCAGCTTCCCTTTGGCAAGTGAAGAAAAAATCGAAACAAGCCAGCTGGCAGAAAACCAAAATACCACTAACCAAAAAGCCCTGCCCAACCAGAAACAGACTGACAACCAACCGTTCCCCAAGCAGGAAGCTCGAGTAAGTTTTCCTTTGCCAAATGAAGAAGTCGGCGAGACAATTTATGTTACCGGCATTGCCCGAGGCTGGTATTTTGAAGGAGATTTTCCGGTGCGGTTATTTAACGTTCAAGGGAAAGAATTGGCCAGCAAATGGGCTACTGCTCAGCTAGATTGGATGACTCAGGAATTTGTTCCTTTTCTTGCTACTCTCAACTATTCAATAAACAGTCCGCAAAAAGCCAAGCTTGTTCTGGAAGAAGACGATCCGGCCGACCTTCCGGGAACGGAAGTTGATTCAATTGAAATTCCCATCGAACTGCAACCAGGCAAGAAATCAATTTTACTGTATTTTGCCAGCTCCCACACTCCCAATCACATTGCTCATTGCGACAAAGTTTATCCGGCTGCCCGTTCAGTTGCCAGCACTCCAGCTATTGCGCGATCCGCTCTGGAAAAACTCTTGGCAGGCCCCAGCCAAAAGGAGCGAGAATTAGGCTACTTTTCCGCTATTTCGGAAGGAGTAAAAATAAATCAGCTGGATATTTCCGGCAAAACTGCCCGGGTGGATTTCAGCGAAGAGATTTTAAATATGGAGACCGGCGCGACTTGCGAAAAAACTTTAATCAAAACCCAGATAACGGAAACTCTTAAGCAGTTTTCCACCGTAGAAGATGTTATTATTACAATAGGTGGAAAAGCTGGTCAGCTGGAAAGTCCGCAGCCGGTACCGAGAAATTAAATAGAAAAAGCGCAATAAAAATTGAAATCATAATGTAGTAAATAAAAACATTATAAAGATTTCTATTTAAAATATGAATAAAAAAACAAAGACATTTTTTATTTTAACAGGGGCATTAGTATTGGTATTAGTGTTTTTTTTATTAAATCAAAAGAAAGACGAGACTGAAATAACAGAAAAATTAATTACCGGAAAGCAAGCAATCATTGAAGAAGAAAATAAAAAACTAGTGATAGACTCTTCTTTAGCCATTCAATCATTACGCAACAAAGAATATCCTGGCGGAGATTTTACTACAGAAGAAGCGCTTTCCAATGGTAGCAACTACGAACAATTTATTGTTTCTTACCAATCGGAAGGCTTGAAAATAAACGGGCTATTGACGGTGCCTTTATCTCCTGAACCGGAAGGAGGCTATCCGGCAATTATTTTTCTCCACGGTTATATTCCGCCCAAGCAATACTCTGTTACTGGAAGTTATCCTACTTACCAGGCGGCTTTGGCGCGGGCCGGATTTGTCACTTTTAAGCCAGATTTACGCGGGCATGATGAATCAGAGGGGGAGCCGGTCAGCGCTCACTACTCGGAAAAATATGTAATTGATACCCTTAATGCCATTGCTTATTTAGAAAGATATGAACAAGTCAATCCGGAAAAGATTGGTTATTGGGGGCACTCTAATGGCGGTCAAATTGGCTTAAGAGTAGCAGTTATAAATCCTGATATCAAAGCTTATAATTTTTGGGCCGGGGTAGTGGGGAGTTATGAAGATATGCTGGAAACCTATAATAAAAAAATTTCTTTTCTGAGGAACGGCGAGAATCCATTAATTGAAGAATATGGTCTTCCCAGTGAAAACCCTGATTTTTGGAACCAAATTGATCCTTATATTTATTTGAAAGATATTTCTGCTCCCATTCAGCTCCACCATGGTACGGATGATGAAAGCGTACCGATTGAGCTTTCTGAAAGCCTTGAGTTTGCCTTAAAAAAGGAAGGCAAGGAAGCGGAGTTTTTTAAATACCAGGGTGATAACC
>CAZRQA010000108.1:0-1970 GCA_964602335.1 uncultured Bdellovibrionales bacterium | reverse complement strand
TTTACTAATTACTAGTTTACTAATTACTAAGTTTAAAATCAAGTTTACTTTATCCTTTTAGTCTGCTAAAATAACTAAAAATAATTTTTATCCTAAAATCATGTTTGAATCCAATCAAAATATAATCCTCCCCGCTCTGCTGGGCTTCGCGGTGATTGTTATAATCTGGAATTTAACGCTGCAGTATTCTTTATCTAAGATTAAAAAATACCAAAAAAAACTTTTTCAAGGCAAAAAAGCTAAAGACTTAGAAACAGTCATATTAGAAAATCAAGAAAACATCCAAGCTAACCAAAAAAATATTGAGAAGCTAAAAAAAGCTACCAGCAGAAATAATTACTTGGCTTCCAAGGGAATCCATAAAACCGGCATGGTGCGTTTCAACCCTTTTCGGGATATTGGCGGAGATCAAAGTTTTTCTTTGTCTTTATTAGATAAAGACAACAACGGAATCGTGATTTCCTCTCTCTATTCCCGGGAAGGCGTAAGGGTTTACGCTAAATCAATTGAAAGCGGGCAATCTGAAAAATACCCGCTAACCGAAGAAGAAAAACAAGCCATCGCCATAGCTTCAATTGATAAAAATAACCAAAAAAACAAAAGAGCAGTTTAATAAACTAAGCATCTTTTGACTATTCAAATATCATGTGATATAAATAAGCCTTGAGAGTTCGCAGCTTTGTTTTCATATTAGCTATTAATTTATTTTTTATGCCCCAAAAGACCATTAAAATTCCCACTCAAATAACAGTAAAAGAATTGGCCGAAAAGATGGAAATTCCGGTTACTGATTTGTTGAAAAAAATGATGGAAAATGGCATTATAACCAACATGAACGAGGTGGTAGATTATGAAACCGCCTATCTAATTTCTGAAGAATTGGGCTTTGAAGTGATGCTGGATGAAACAGCTGCTTCCAGGGAAGCGATGGATATTGAAAAACTTTCCGAAATTATTCAAATAGAAAAAGAAAACAAAGAACAGCTCCAACCGCGGCCTCCGGTTGTTACTATTTTAGGCCATGTGGACCACGGCAAGACTACCCTCCTGGATACCCTTAAAAAAACCCGGATAGCAGAAAAGGAAGCCGGCGGCATTACCCAGCACATAAGCGCTTACCAAGTGGAAAAAAACAACCAATTAATAACCTTTATTGACACTCCCGGCCACGAAGCTTTCCAGTCTATGCGCCAAAGAGGTGCTACTATTGCGGATATTGTTATTCTGGTCGTAGCGGCCGACGACGGCGTTAAGCCCCAAACCCAGGAAGTAATTGATTTTATTAATAAAAATAAAATTCCCGTCATTGTGGCTATCAATAAAATCGACAAGCCGGAGGCCAATGTAAATAAAACCAAGCAGGAACTGGCGGAAAAAGGCATTTTATTGGAAGGCTATGGAGGAGAAATTCCTTTTAATGAAATTTCTGCTAAAAAAAATCAAGGATTGGACGGCTTATTGGATAGTGTTTTGCAAATGACAGAAAAAAATAAATATGCCGCCAATAAAAACCGCGGCGCGCTAGGAATCATATTAGAAGCCCACAAAGACACTAGAAAAGGTCCGGTAGCCACCGCTTTAATAAAAACCGGCACTTTGAAAATCGGCGACAATATCCTTGCCGGCAAAACTTATGGCAAGGTCCGGCGAATTGAAGATTATTCCGGAAAGCCGATCAGCTTGGCAGAACCCTCTACTCCTGTAAACATCATCGGCCTTGATTCTGCTCCGGAAAGCCAAGACATTTTACAGGTAGTGGAGAAAAGCAAAGATATGAAAAAAAGAAATCTTCTCTCCAGAGCAACAGGTGCAGAAAGCAGTGTTCACCCCTTAAGTTCTAAGCAACTTATCAATACTATTGATGAGAAAAACAAGCGCCATTTCTACATTCTGCTTAAAGCTGATGTCCAGGGAACCTTGGAAGCTTTGAGACAAATAATTGACAGTATTTCTACCGAAGAGGTAGTGCC
>CAZRQA010000107.1:0-1977 GCA_964602335.1 uncultured Bdellovibrionales bacterium | reverse complement strand
CTTAAAAAAGTCTAGCATAAATAACCGATATAAAAAACTCTATTTTTAAACGTTCCAATAGCTATTGGAACGTTTCCATGGAATTTGCAATTTGCCGTTAATCGCAAACTCTAGCAAGCCAAAAACTATTTTATCACAATTTTTCCAAATATTCCATCATCCCTTTCACTTTTTTTCTCCTTTGCTATTTCACTGCTTCCACGACTACTCAGAAAGAGGTTCTGGATTGGATAAAAAAGATTAGCTGAGAAATTATTTAACTGGGATTTTTAATTTTTATTAATTACAGAGTTAACTCTGTAATTTTATTCTACACCTATTTTTTCATCTTATAATAAGTCGCTTTGCCTTTGCCGAATTTTTCAATGATTCCCAAACTTATCAATTTTCTAAAATCAAGATTTCTTGTGGGCTTGGCTCGTAAGGTTATCTTAGCATAATCTCTGTCTCTGATGTAGCCATGCTTTTTAATATAACTAATAATCTTTTTGTGATATTCTTTCAACTCTTTTTTAGGAGAGATATCACTTTGCTCCAATTCTTTTTTTACTCTTAATAATTCATCAATGATACCATCTGTAAAATATTCCAACCACGCCGTAAAATCAATTTCGTCCTTGATGTCATAATAATTTCCAACAAGACCCACTTTTTGAAAATATTTACTCACATTGTTATTATAATAATTTTCAAAACTAAAAAGATTAAATGTATCAAGTCCCATATTAGCCAATAATACTTTTGTCGCAAGACGAGCAGTTCGCCCATTCCCATCCACGAAAGGATGAATAATCACAAATTGCTTGTGAAAAATGCCCGCCAAAATCAAAGAATCGATTATGTTTTTATTTTTTTCAATATAGTCAAACAATTCATTCATTAATTTTGAAACTTCCGCTTGTTCCGGCGGAAGATAAACCACTTGTCGAGTTTTGGGATTATTAACAAAAACCGGCTCTTGTCTCAATTGGCCACAGCGATGTTTTTCAATCAACTCTTTCGTTATATTTTTTTGAATTTCTAAAATCAAAGATAAATTGAAAACTTGTTTTTTGTTTTTTATCAAATTATTCAACTCGACTAAAGCCTTGTTGTAATTCAAAACTTCCTTTTCACTCTCGCGAATATGCTCCGGTCTATTCTTAAGAACCCTTTTAACATCCGAGAGTGGCAAAGGATTTCCTTCAATGCTCGTAGAAGAAAAAGCCGATATTTCGCGGGCTCTTTTTTCCAATTCCATTAAAATTACATCAGAAAAATTGCGATTATTCAAATCGGAAATGATTTCAGTTATTTTTTTAATATTAGCCAATAACCGATTAGAAATGGCGTATTTTGGCCTAAACATAAGCTTTTTGATTATTCTTTATAGTCTTATTATAGACGATTATTAGACGATTGTCAATGCCTTTAAATTTCCAGTATTGGTTTAAAACCATTATTAAAAAACAACCAATTACTGTTATTCAAGATTTTTTTCAATTTTTTCCCCTGCCCGCCATCGCGAGCTTCTCGTTTAACTTGAGTATAAAACAGGTCACAAGCCCGAGTGATAATTCTCCAGTCGATTATTTAAAAATCTTCTTCCAAATTCTGTTTTAAAATATTTTTCCCTTTTCACAGCATCCTGTTTATTCAAGCAAGCTTCATAATAAATAAGGTTGAATGGCCGACGGTTTTTAGTTGACTTTACTTTGCCTCCATTGTGCTCAGCAAATCTCTTCTCTAAATTATCTGTAAATCCGATATATGAGTCGTTATCTTTTTTACTTCGTAAGACATAAGTGTAATACATCACTTTAGACTCGCTCAGGCGAGGCGGGCGGGTTCCTCCTGCCCTTGTTTTTCATTTCCCTGTTAAATAAGATTTGAGTCTATTGCGTAGAAACATTTTTCCATGAAAGGTCTTTAAATATTTTTCCCTAAAGTTTTCGTCTTTTTTTATTCCTTTATTTCTATTTAATCCTCTTTAATATT
>CAZRQA010000106.1:0-2066 GCA_964602335.1 uncultured Bdellovibrionales bacterium | reverse complement strand
CTTTTGCGCAAGTCTGGATTTTAATAAAAAAACAACAGGATAAAATTTTAAAAACTCCTTTGTTGATTTATGAATGCGAGGGAACAGAAAGCCAAATAAAAGAATGGTTCAAAACAATCAATATTGCCGGTGTTCCGCTCAAGCCCCAAGAGTTGCTTAATGCTATTTATTCTGGACCGTTTGTGACGCTGGCAAAAGAAGAATTTAGCAATAGTCAAAATGCCAATACTCAAAAGTGGAGCGCATACGTAAAAGGCGTGGTTAACCGCCAGGATTTTCTTGAAAGGGCGCTAGATTGGGTGAGTAAGGGCAATATTGACGACTATATGAGCCGCCATCGAAAAGACAAAGACATCAAAGAGTTAAAAAATTATTTTAACAGTGTGATTGATTGGGTTTCCAGTGTGTTTATAGATGTGGAAAGTGAAATGTGCGGTCTTGAATGGGGTCGGTTATATGAACAATATCATAAAAAATCTTATGATCCAGCTAAGATTTCTGATAAAGTGCATAAACTTTATGCGGATCCATATGTTAAGAATCGCAGGGGCATCTTTGAGTATATTCTTGGCGGCTCAAAAGATACTAAATTATTAAATCTTCGAGTTTTTGATGAAGCAACTAAAAAATCAGTTTATGCGAAACAAACAGAAGAGGCGAAAAAGAAAGGCATATCAAATTGTCCGTTGTGTGCTGTTGGAAACAACGTTAATAAAAATAAAATTTGGAATTTTTCTGAAATGGATGCTGATCATGTTACTGCGTGGAGCAAGGGCGGTGCAACGGATGAAAAAAATTGCGAGATGTTATGCAAGACACATAATCGAGCAAAGGGGAATAGATAATGATTTTTATTTAGTAATTAGTCAAGGAGCGATTTACGTAATTAATTACGTAATAAATTCAGTAGTTAATATTAAAAAACACAATAAAATTCATCCTTAAAAACTCAAGTACTCCAGTATTTAAGGATGAGTTGTTTGTTCTTTGGCTGTGATTAAAATTAACCCAAAACCGATAAAAAAATACATCCTTTTTACATCTTTAGTTATATTTTTGGCCATTATGGTTGGCGGTTTTTTGTTTTTTCTTTTTTATAAAAATAAAAACGCAAGCGCGGAAAAGGAGAGCCAAATAATTAATAAAAACAATAAAAATATGGAAAATAATTCTAAAAATAAAAAAATAGCGGCGAAAAAATCGATAAAGATTATTTTTGCCGGGGACTTGATGTTTGATCGCTATATTCGGCAGATAGCCCAAAAAAAGGGGAATGATTTTATTTTCCAAGGCTTAACAGACTATTTAAATTCAGCGGATTTAGTAGTGGCGAATTTGGAGGGGCCGATTACGGACAATAAATCAAAGAGCATCGGCAGTGAATTCAAATCCCATGACAATTTTGTTTTTACCTTTGATTCCAATCTGGCACCGACTTTGGCTAAGCAGAATATAAAAGCGGTTAATTTAGGCAATAACCATATTTTGAATTTCGGGAAAGAGGGCTTACAACAGACTGTCAAATATTTGGATAAGGAAGGAATCAAATATTTTGGCGACACAGGCGGGGAATCTTTTTGCCAGCCATATTTAGAAACTGAAGTAAACGGAATAAATTTAGGTTTGGTGAATTACAGCCGGTTTGCTAAAAATAGCGCCGAGCAAGCTTTGAATAATATTAAAAAATTAACGAAAGAGGTTGATTTCTTGGCAGTTTACACCCATTGGGGGCAGGAATATAAAACTGAGCAGAATGAATCCCAGGAAATTCTAGCCCATCGATTCGTTGATGCCGGTGCAGATGCGGTTATTGGCAGCCATCCGCACGTTATTCAAGGGCAGGAGGTTTATAAAGGAAAACCAGTTTATTATTCTCTGGGAAATTTTGTTTTTGACCAATATTTTAGCGCTAATACCAAGAAAGGATTGTTGGTAGAATTTGAGATTAATAAAGAGGGGAGCCTAAAAAATATAAAAGATACAGAACTGAATCTGAAAAATAACGGGCAGGCGGAATTAGTAACAATTAACGATTAACACTTAACAGTTAACAAAAAATATCCCAA
>CAZRQA010000105.1:0-2153 GCA_964602335.1 uncultured Bdellovibrionales bacterium | reverse complement strand
ATAGCTACCATAAATATGATGAAAAACTAAATCTAATTTTGCTTAACTATAATTATTCAAAGCTCTCCATCGCCAAAAAATTTTCTTTGCATGATTCAGCTATAAGTTTAATTATTATCTATGAAAATATCTAAATATTTTTTATACACATAAGATTGCCCATATTTTTTGTCTTTATCTTTTGGAGCAAGGATTCCTTTTCTAATAAATCGATCAATAACGGTTTGCGCTCCCGCACGAGTAAATCCAGTCCATTTTTGAACAATGGCATTATTTATAATCGGCTGACCATACAGTTTTGGCAAAACCATCATTGCGCTTTCAGAAGCCCTTTTGCTGAAAGTTTGAATTTTTCGCATATCTTCCTCACGTAAGACCGTTATCTTTTCTACGATATCAATAGCTTCATTGGCTATTTCAATTACACCATCTAAGAAAAATTCTATCCATTCCGAAACTTCCGCCTCTTCACTTTGATAAGAGGCTAATTTTTCATAGTAAATTTTTTGATGTTTTTTAAAATAGGAAGATAAAAATAAAACCGGTTTTTCTAGGAACCCTTCTTTCCATAAATAAAAAGTGATCAACATTCTTCCCGTCCTCCCATTGCCATCAAGAAATGGATGGATTGTTTCAAATTGTGCATGAATAAGACCCGCTTTTATTACAGTAGAAGTTGAGTCTTCTTTATTGAAAAATAATTCAAAATCATTTAATGCTTTGCACATTTCATCCACTGGCGGAGGGACGAAATGAGCATTATCAGGACGTGTGCCACCAATCCAGTTTTGACTTTTTCTAAATTCCCCGGGATTAGAAAAATGGGTTGCTCGGGCTTTTTGCATTAATTTTTTGTGAAGCTCTCGGACAAATCTTAATGCCATTGGAAAATTATCTGTCGTGATTCTTTTTATTCCATAATTTAGAGCATTAATATAATGCAAAATATCATCAACATCTTCAGGTATGTTATCATTGATTTCTACTTCCGCTTCTATCGCATCAATCATTGTCGCCCTCGTTCCTTCGATTTGGCTGGAAGAAGCAGCGTCTTTTCTAAGATACATAAGCAAGAAAAAATCTGCATCTGGAAGAAGTTTTGTAATGCCATCAAGCTTGCCTAAAAGACGAGTGGCTTCATTATTTTTTTTAAGAATTTTAGGGTCAAAATTAAAACCATCCCTTGGTGGAAAAGGATTGGGAATAAAAGCCTTAAAGCCTTCTTTTTGCTGGATATTTTTTCCTATTTCAATTTTCGACATAATTTGTATCTATCTTATTTATAATGTATACAAAGTATAGTAGTTTGTATCTTTTAAGTCAAGCAATGTATACAAACTTACAGCTGTTTTTATTTTATTTATCATTTTTAAAAGTTTTTAAGTATCTAACAATTCCTTATAACACTCATATCCCCTATCGTCAAAAGAAACAAAAATAACCTCTTCTATTCCATGATTTTTTTCTTCTTCTAAAAATTCTTTTACCGTTTCCACTGCAATTTTTGAGGCCTCCTCGATCGGATAGCCGTAAACTCCGGTAGAGATATTGGGAAAAGCAATGGTTTTAATTTTATGTTCTTTGGCTAACATTAAGCTGCTAGTGTAACAACTAGCTAAAATTTCCGCTTCTTTTCCTTTTTCATTGCCATAAATTGGTCCCACGGTATGGATTATGTATTTAGCTGGAAGATTGTATCCCTTGGTTATTTTAGCATCACCAGGCAAACATTCTCCAACTTTCTTGCATTCTTCTAGAAGTTTTGGTCCAGCTTCTCTATGAATAGCCCCGTCAACTCCGCCTCCGCCCAGCATTCGCTGATTGGCGGAATTTACAATGGCATCTACTTTTAATTTAGTTATATCTCCTTTATGTAAAATTAATTTTGTCATTTTTCAATTTATAAATCTGGAGTGATATTTTAAAATCTTTAATAAACTTCTTAAAGATCCCTAATGATTTCTGACAACTGATTGGGATTATTTATTAAATTAATTTCTATCAAACTTTCTAGCTTCCCTTCTTTCTTTAATAAATTCTTTTCTGTTTCGAAAACACAGTCATCCAACCAAATAAAATCTTCATCAAAATTAATAGCTTCTGTTTTAAAAGTATTCCAATTGGTTGGTTTTATTTTCTTCATCAACTCAAGG
>CAZRQA010000104.1:0-2163 GCA_964602335.1 uncultured Bdellovibrionales bacterium | reverse complement strand
AAACTTCAAGAAAAATCGAAAATATTTTAGCAACTAAAAAATCAGAAATTCTTTTCCCGAGAATAAAAGAAATAAACTAGGGAAATCAGGAAAATTTGGGAAATAGGGAAGATTATTTATATTAAAACCAAAAATGAGACAAAAGAAAAAAGCTGGTTATGAATATCTTCTAGCTTATAAAATAACAGTCCCGATTTTTGACCTGACAGTGCAGTTTTGTGATAAAAACATAGACAGATTTTCCAGGACTAAAGATCAAATGATTCAGGCAGCCAGAAGCGGAATGCAGAATATTATTGAAGGTAATAAGCAGCAAGGAATGAAGGGGTATATAAAATTATCAGGGATCGCCAGAGGTTCGCTAGAAGAGCTATTGAAAGATTATATTTCCTTTGCTCGTCAGAATAAAATAGAGATTTGGACTAAAAACAAAAGCATTAAAGAAATTTTAGAGATAAACTTAATTTGGAATATTATTAAAAGTAACCCAACTCTTTCTAATTATCCCAATTTCCCTGATCTACCTGAGAATAAAACTATTGCAGTCAATCTGATGTTAACATTGGTAAACCAGGCTAACTATTTTATTGATAGGCTGATTTTATCTCTCAAGGATAAACATATGAAGAAGGGCGGGTTAACAGAAGAGCTTTATCGCAAAAGAATTCAATATAGAAAAACTGTGTAATATTACTAACTACTCACTAGAAAAAATGTTCGATACCCACGCCCATGTAAATTTTAAAGATTTTAAGGAAGACAGTGCCGATGTGATTCAGCGCGCCTTGCGCAACAATACCAAAATTATCAATGTCGGCAGCCAGTACTCTACCAGCGAGCGGGCAGTGCGGATGGCCAACCAATATCCGGAAGATATTTACGCAGCTGTGGGCATTCATCCCATTCATCTTTCAGAAAAAGCCTTTAAGGATGAAATTAGCGGAGAAGAAGAAATAAATTTTCGGCCTCGCTTCGAAGAATTCAAAAAGGAAAAGTATTTTGAATTAGCGCAGCATAAAAAAGTGGTGGCGATTGGAGAAATCGGCTTAGATTATTTTCACAACAAAGAAAATAAAGAAAAGCAAAAAACAATTTTTACTGAGCAAGTTGACTTGGCAATAGAAGCTGGCAAACCGATAATTATCCATTGCCGGGATGAAAATTTCGACATCAAGCATTGCGCCCATCGAGACATAATAAAAATTTTACGAGAAAAGAAAAAACAATATAAAAAGAAATTGCAGGGAGTAGTGCATTGTTTTTCTGGTAGCTCAAAAGAAGCGCTGACTTATAGAGAATTAGGCTTTTGGCTGGGTTTTAACGGCATCATCACTTTTTCTAGTGATTACAATAAAGTTTTAAAGAGTATAGATTTAAAGCAGTGTCTTTTGGAAACTGATTGCCCCTACTTGACGCCGGCACCGTTTCGAGGCAAACGCAACGAACCGCTTTATGTAAAATATGTGGCAGAAAAGATTGCGGAAATAAAAAATATTAGTTTCAGTGAAGTGGAGAAAATTACCGATGAAAATGCCAGTAAGCTTTTTAAGGTTTAAAAAATACAGTATACTAGTATACTGTATGGCTAACCAGGGAATTTAATAATTTTTTAGTAAGGAGGCGGTAATTATGGGAGAAGGTTATGTAAATGAAAATTCTGGGCAGTTTTCCTCTTAGTTGCATTTTATTCTTTATAAAATTTTGAGATACTTTGATAAGGCTCCTCCCAGGGAATCAAACGAGGCGCATAATAGATGGCTGTGGGAGTACAGGGGGTATGATTTACAAGAAGCTGACATGAGCACGAAAAAACTGATTCCTTGAGATAAAAAAAAGAAACCAACCAATTTAAAGTTATTTGATCCCAAGATTATTTGATGTTTAAATTTATTCATCAAAAAGCAGGCCCGCGGGCCTGCTTTTTTTGATTTTAAATATTTCTTGCTTTTGATTCTTCTTTATAACAAACCAGAATATCATCTACTTCAATTTTTTCCTTGCCTTCATAAGTGAGTCCGCATTCCAGGCCTTCTTTTACTTCTTCCACATCTTCCTTATTATGTTGAAGCTGGGCTAGCCGGCCTTGTTCAACGGTTTTATCCTGCCGGATAATTTCAATTTTTTCACCCTTAACCATTTTTCCACTGGTTACTTTTCCGCCGG
>CAZRQA010000103.1:0-2167 GCA_964602335.1 uncultured Bdellovibrionales bacterium | reverse complement strand
GTTTTAAAATTTGGCGCTGTTTGGTGCCCGGGATGCTTGGTGATGAAACCGCGCTGGGAAGAACTGGAAAAGGAAAACCCCTGGCTGGAAACAGAATATTATGATTTTGACAAAGACAAGGAAACAGTCAAAAAATACAACATTGATGAAAAATTGCCAGTTTTTGTTTTTCTGGACAAAAAAGACAATGAATTTTTGCGCCTCACCGGCGAAATTGACAAGAAAAAATTACAAGAAATACTTAACGAAAATAAAAATAAATAAAACTATGAAAAATTTTTGCGTAAAATATATTCTATTTTTTCTATTGCTGTTTTTTGTTTTCGTTTTTCATTCTGCTAAAGCGGCCAATGAAACCACTGCTTATTTCTTCTGGGGCGAGGGCTGTCCGCATTGCGCTCAAGAAGAAAACTTTTTAAAAACCTTAAAACAAGAGCATCCGGAGTTATCTATAAAAACCTTTGAAATTTATAACCATCAAAAAAATGCCGCTTTTCTAGAAGAGATAGCCAAAAAATTAGGAACTACGGTGAGCGGCGTACCTTTTTTAATTATCGGAGATGAAGCAATTATCGGCTACGCTGATGGATTTACTTCCAATAAAATAGAAAATCGGGTTAAAGAATGCTTGGAAAGTGGCTGCTCGGATTCCGTAGCTCCTTTGTTAAAAGAAGCTACTGCAGCTAAGATCGACGATGGCAATGAAGAAAATTCTGAGGGAGACAAACAAGCCGGTGATAAAAATTCTGAGGAAAATCAGGCTGTAAAATTGCCATTTTTAGGTGAAACTGATATTTATAAATTCTCCCTACCGGTGCTTACAGTAATTCTGGGTGCTTTGGACGGCTTCAATCCTTGCGCGATGTGGACCTTGTTATTTTTGATTAGTTTGCTCTTGGGAATGAAAAACCGCCGAAGAATGTGGACGCTGGGCGTCACCTTTATTGTCGCTTCCGCTGCTGTCTATTTTCTATTTATGTCAGCCTGGCTTAACTTGATGCTGTTTTTAGGATTAATTGTCTGGGTACGCCTGGGCATCGGCGCCTTGGCTTTATTCGGCGGCGGCTATAGCTTGAAAGAATTTTTTACCAACAAGGGTGGCGGCTGTAAAGTAACCGGCACGGAAAAACGGCAAAAGGTTTTTGAAAAATTAAAAGCAGTAACCTATCAAAAAAGCCTTTGGCTGGCCCTGGGAGGAATCGTAATCCTGGCTTTTATGGTTAATCTGGTGGAGCTTATTTGTTCCGCTGGCTTGCCAGCCATCTATACCCAGATTTTAGCTATAAACGACTTGGCTGCCTGGCAGTATTACCTCTATATTTTCTTATATATTTTCTTCTTTATGCTGGATGACCTGTTTGTCTTTTTTATGGCGATGATCACGCTGGAGATGACTGGCGTTACTACTAAATACGCCCGATATTCCCGCCTAATAGGCGGCATCCTGATGCTGATAATCGGCATTCTGCTGATCCTCAAGCCCGAATGGCTGATGTTCGGATAAAATTTTGATTCAATAACCTCCCCTATATGTCCCCTCCTTAAATAAGGAGGGGATCAAGGGGTGGTTTTATTTTATAAAAATGCAGCTTATTATTGCAGTTTTTTGTTACGTAGCATGACATAACATGCCTGTCCCTGCCTCATCAGTAGACAAGTGCCTTTGGCAGAAACTTAAAGTATAAAACTGGTGAAATCGTGGACCCAGTGAGAATCCCTGTCCGTCCGCCAAGGCGGATGGAGAACTCGCATTAAAATTGTGGACTTACCGGGAATCGAACCCGGAACTGGGCAATGCGAATGCCCTGTTATACCATTTAACTATAAGCCCAATAAATTAAAAACCTAATTTCTAAGCACTAAATACTAAACAAATAATTAAAGTTTAAACATTAAAATTTTGAAAAACAAAAGCCTTGGATTTCTAAAATTGTTATTTGTGATTTATTTAGAATTTAGATATTAGAATTTAAGATTCCATCTACTATATATACTTCCTCCCCTTCAATTTATCCGGCAGGTATTCCTGATCACTGCTATCTTCCTTAGGAGTATATTTATAACCTTTACCATATCCTAAATTTTTCATCAACTTGGTCGGCGAATTCCGAATATGCAGAGGCACCGGCAAATTGCCGAATTTTTCCACGTCTTTTTTGGCTTTATT
>CAZRQA010000102.1:0-2185 GCA_964602335.1 uncultured Bdellovibrionales bacterium | reverse complement strand
GTTTCCGGTTTGTGTTCAATGATGCTCCACTCGTATCAATACAATTCTATTCACATCCTTGGAAACTGAATCGAATTAAAGCCAATCAAGAAAACAGGGTGCTAGAGAAAAATCTCCGGCACCTTGTTTTATTTTACCAACATTTCCATTCTCATAAACAAATCAACAAATCCGACCCAATTTTCCTCCAATCTCTCCCCTATTCTGGTTCGAAGATTGACCCGTTCTCCCCGCCACGTCGTTCACGAACAACGTGACCCGCCACTTTGGTAGGTCACGTCTAAAAGTTGTGATACAATAAAATAGAGAATTAACTCTGTTTTTTTATGTGGTATTTTTATGTTCTACAATCAAATAAAAATCCCGATTGGTTTTATAAAGGGTCTACTTCTGACTTAAAACGTCGATTTAAGGAACATAATGATAGAGAAGTTTCCTCACAAATCCTTATAAACCTTTAAGGCTAGTTTATTGCGAGGCGTATCTATCAGAAAAAGCTGCAAGAGACAAAGAGGCGAGCGTAAAGAAAAGCGGTTCGGTTTGGAAACCACTAATGAAAAGGATCAAAGAAAGTTTAAAATAAATTTTGAGGCTTATTCAACCCTCTTTTTTGATGGGGATAATCCCGCCGAGGCAGGATCGTCCCCGCAAAAAAATAAAACCGCTGATATAAATCGGCGGCTTTTAAAAAATACAGAAACAAAAACGTTTTAATGTAAATCTATTTGCCTAGTTTTTTGCGAATGAAGGCCGGGATTTCTAGATCATCATCCCCTTCTCCGCTTTCGTCCAGCGGACTTTGGTCATCATCAAATTTTTTCTTATCTTTATCCTCTGAAGACTTGTCTTCTAGAGGCTTGGTGTTGAAAAAATTGTTCTGGCCTTTTTTTGGTTCTTTTTTGGATTTATCTTCTTTTTCGGAACTTTTATCATCTTCCTCAAAACTCATTTTTCCGCCTCCAAAACCGGAAGATTGCCCGAGATCACTGTCAAAATCTCTTTTGGGTTCTTCTTCAGATCCGGAAGCGATTGGATAATTTGGAAAATCTCCGCCGCTGAAGCCAGTCGCCACTACAGTTATTTTAATTTCACCTTTTTTAATTTTTTCGTCGGTAGAAGCGCCAAAAATTATGCGGGCATTAGGATCAACATTCTCCGTTATAACATTGGCGGCTTCATTGATTTCCAGCATAGTTAAATCAGTATTGCCGGTAATATTAAACAATATTCCCCTGGCTCCATCCACAGAAACATCTAGCAAAGGAGAATTGATTGCCTGTTTGGCGGCTTGAGTAGACCGATCTTCTCCGGAGGCCATTCCAATCCCCATTAAGGCCGACCCGCTGTCTTGCATCACCGAACGCACATCGGCGAAATCAACGTTAATGATTCCCGGCTTGGTAATTAAATCAGAAATGCCTTGCACTCCTTGGCGCAGAACATCATCTACAATTCGAAAAGCATTTATTAATGAAGTGTTCTTGTCAATAATATGCAATAATTTATCATTTTGGATGACAATCAAGGTATCCACCCTTTCTTTTAAATTTTCTAAAGATTCATCTGCAATGGCTGTTCTTTGCTTTCCCTCAAAGGAAAAAGGCTTGGTGACTACGCCAACCGTCAAAGCCCCCGCTTCACGAGCCGCTTCCGCCACAATCGGTCCGGCCCCGGAACCGGTGCCTCCGCCTGCGCCATAAACCACAAAAGCCATGTCAGTATTTTTTAAAATTTCCTGAATTTCATCTCTGTTTTCTTCAGCCGCTTGGCGTCCCAATTCAGGATTCATCCCTGCTCCAAGCCCTTTGGTTAAATTTTTTCCTATATGAATTTTCTCTCCAGCTTTGCAATTATGCAAATCTTGGGCATCTGTGTTAACGGCAACAAATTCTATGCCCGCCAATTTGCATTCCACCATTCTGCTTATTGCATTGCTTCCTGAACCTCCTACACCGACTACTTTTATTCTCGCAAATGTTTCAACGTCGGGTTTAACTTCTGCCATATTTTAAAATTATGTTGTTATTTGTAAATAAATTATCAATTAATCAACGCAAGCTTGGCGCCGATTAATGCCAATCATTAATAAAAAGTTAGTATTCCATGCTACTATACTTACAAAATATGTCAAGGACTTATTTTTTTTAAGGAAGAAACTTGCCAAACCATTTTTTTACATTATCAA
>CAZRQA010000101.1:966-2247 GCA_964602335.1 uncultured Bdellovibrionales bacterium | reverse complement strand
AATAGAGATGAATCCCGCAAAACTTGGCAGGATATTGCTAAAATTAAAGAGATGAAACAAGGCTATGTTTCCCAAGTGGTGAAAAAGATTTGTGATTTAATGATAAAACATAATGCGATTGTTGTTTTTGAAGACTTGAACTCCGGATTTAAACGAGGAAGATTTGCCATTGAAAAACAAGTTTATCAAAATTTAGAGCTGGCTTTGGCTAAAAAATTAAATTATCTAGTGCTTAAAGAAAAAAAACCCGAAGACACGGGAAGCTTTAAAAGAGCTTTTCAGTTAACGCCAAAAATTTCTAATTTTAAAGACATTTATAGGCAATGCGGTTTTATATTTTACATTCCCGCCAGTTACACCTCCGCTATTTGTCCTAATTGCGGTTTTCGAAAAAATATTCCGACTCCAATTGGTAATAAAACTAAAAATAAGGAATATCTTGAAAAATTTAATATTTCTTATGATAAAGAAAAAGAAAGATTTGAATTTGTTTACAAAAAGAGTGAAATTAATGCGGAAAATAAACGTAATTCTGATCAAGACAAGAGCTGCCGCCTTTTAAAAGAGACTGGGCAATCAGATGATTTTGTTTTTTATTCAGATATTTCACGGTTGCAATTCCGGAGAAATAAAGACAATAGAGGAGGAGAAATTAAACAGCGTAATCCAAACAAAGATCTGAAAATAATTTTCAAGGAAAATAGAATTAACATTAGTCAAGATATCAATCAACAAATCAAAGTGGGAAATTTTGAAAATGATAAATTCTATAAAAGAATTATATATGCTATTCGCTTAATTTTACAGCTAAGAAATTCCATAACAAAAAAAGATGAACAAGGAAATGAAATTGAGGAAGAAAGCAAGGATTTTATTCAGTGTCCGGTTTGCTATTTTCATTCCGAAAATAATCTACTTGAATTAGAAGAAAGATATTTGGGAGAAGAATATTTTGAGTTCAATGGTGATGCTAATGGAGCATATAATATTGCTCGCAAAGGCAGATTGATTTTAGAAAAAATTTCAAGATTCAAAAAAGAATATAATGATGTAAGCAAGATGAATAATCAAGATCTAACTGTTACTCAAAAAGAGTGGGATAATTTTGTAAAAAATTAAATCAAGACAAAAAACTGATTTTCTATTGTCCTTGACAAGGCAGTATATTTATGATTTAATATACTGTTTTTTATTTTTAACTAGAAAAAATGGAAGGGGAATTAGTTCAAATTTCAAAAATTAATGATTTTGTTTTTTGTCCGTATTCGATTTATTTTCATG
>CAZRQA010000101.1:0-928 GCA_964602335.1 uncultured Bdellovibrionales bacterium | reverse complement strand
ACGAGAAAGTTTATCACGATAATCCTCAAACAGAAGGCAAGATTAATCATGAAAAGATTGATGGAGGCAAGTATTCAAATTCTAAAGATATCCTTCAAGGATTAGAAATTGTTAGTTTAGAATGGGGCGTGATCGGCAAAATCGATCTTTTTGATATTAAAAAAAGAGAATTAATTGAGAGAAAAACCAAAGTTAAAAATATATATGATGGATACCGTTATCAAATTTACTGTCAAATGCTTTGTCTCAAGGAAGTCGGCTTCAGTGTGGAAAAAATGACCATTCGTTCGTTAAAAGACAATAATAAATTCAATATTGAAATACCCGGTAAAAAAGAATTGGAAAAACTTAGGTGGGTTTTATGGCGGATGAGAAATTTTAATCTCAGAAGTAAAGTAAAGTTTAAAAATCCCAATAAATGCGCTAAATGTATTTATTCAAATCTTTGTATTTTTTAAAAAAGATATTTTATTTTTAATTTAAAAACATGCTTAACGTTAATGATTTTCAAGAAAAACAAATTGTTTTCATTGGCAGCGAGAATATGGGGGAAAATATTAAATTTCGCAATGAAAATTTAGTCCTGGATCGAATGGGGAGAAAAGCTAATCAACTTTCTTGCCATAAAATTTTGGCAGTTTTCATTTTGGGAAATACCACCATAACCAGTAATTTCATCAAACAAGCTAAGAGTTTTGGGATAAGCGTTTTTTTGATGAATAAAAATTTCTTTTGTTATGCGTCAGTTGACACCTGCGCTGAAGGAAACTATTTGTTAAGAGAAAAGCAATATTTTTCAAAAAGAGATTTTCCAATGGCAAAAGCTTTGATAAAAAATAAGATAATCAATCAATTGAAATTGCTGGATTATGGAAATAAATTGGATAATTACAAAAAAAGAAAAAAAATAGCCATGAAGAGATTGGAT
>CAZRQA010000100.1:0-2295 GCA_964602335.1 uncultured Bdellovibrionales bacterium | reverse complement strand
TTTTAATTTACCAATTCTTTTCACAACCTTGTCGCCAATACAATCATCAATAAAATCAACTTTTTTGTTGGTAATTTTATTTAAATATTTAACTACTGGTTTAAGGCTAAATTCTTTTTTAACTTTGCCTTTTGGCCTGCCCAAATGAGAAGCTAAAACCACTTTAGCCTTTTTTTGCAATAGATAATTTATTGTTTCAAAACTTCGTTCCAATCTTTCAGTATCCGAAATTTTCCCGTCTTTAAACGTAACATTATAATCAACACGAACAAAAACGGTTTTATTTTTTAAATTTTTTAATTGTTTAATTGATTTTAATTCCATAGTTAAATTATAACAAATTTAATTATTTTATTCACCTTTTATTTGCTTTAAATTCCAAAAACCGCCTTTTGTTTTCTTAATAATAATTTCAGAATTTTCAGCAATAGTGTTTTTAGACAATATATGAATATTATATTTTAAATTCTCAGGTAAAATTTCTGAGCCATGTTCAATTATACTGCCCAATTCAATAACTATTTGATCAATTCTTTTCAAATTATTTTTGCCGGCATAATCAAAAACTATTTTCAAAATTTTATTGGCTTCGTGTAAATCGTGCATAAAATTAATAATTAGCAATTATACCACAAGCAACAATAGCGGCTGTTTCAGAACGTAAAATTCTTTTCCCCAGACTAAAAGTCTTTAAAGAATATTTCTTAGCCAAATTTATTTCCAGAGGCGAGAAACCGCCTTCAGGCCCAATAAATAAATTTATTGTATCAGCTTGTTCTTTTTGTAAAATATTAATAAGTTTATTTTCTTTTTCTTGTTCATGAGCTATTAAATTCAAATCTTTTTTATTTAAAAAATTTAAAGCTTGTTCAAAATCAAGATGATTATCCAAAACAGGAGTAATTTTACCTCCACTTTGCATTGTTGCCTCATTTAAAATTTTTTCATAACGTCTTAATTTATTCTGGTTTAATTCTTTTACAACACAATTTTCTGAATTTAACGGCACAATTTTTTTCACACCTATTTCCGTGGCTTTTTGCAAAATCCATTCAAATTTATCTTTTTTAACCAGTGTTTGATATAAAATAATTTGTTTATCCAGTTCGCGATTAACAGAAGTTTTCCCCAAAGAACTACATTGAATTTTTTTTGAATTTATTTCTTTTATAACAACCCTATATTCATTAGCTTGATTATCAAAAATAATAAAAATATCCCCTGTTTTTTTTCTTAAAACTTTATTTAATTTATTAACAATCTCTTTATCAGTAATAACAATATTTTGCGGGTCAGTTATTTTATAAGGCAAAAAAAATCTAAACATAAAAATTAATGAGTTGCACAGCTTATACAAGGATCATAAGCTCGTACAAGTGTCCTTATTTTAATTCTTCTTTTGGCCATAGGCATCTTATATATAGCAGGTAAATATTCCTTTAAATCAGCTTCTAAATTAGCTAAAAACTGAGCAGTCGGAGTAATCACATTGGCTTGCAAAACCTTACCATTTTCATCAAACTTATAATAATCCAATAAAATGCCTCGCGGAGCCTCAACTGCACCATATCCTTCTCCAGCTCGAGGAGTAACTTTAACTTTTACATTTTTTTGATCAATTTTACCAAGCTGCTTAATTAATTTATTTATTTCTTCAAGACAATGAATAATTTCAACTCCCTGGGCAAAAACATTATAAAAAGTATTATAGCAAGGCAAATCCAAATTAGTGCTTTGCCACATTTTTTTAGCCTCTGGATTTAATTGCTTAAAATTAACATTTATTCTGGCTAAGGCTCCGGTAAAATAAGCTTTATTGGAAATTTTAGTTCTTTTAACCTTCTCAAAAGGATCATGAAGCTCTTTAATATCATCATGGAAATTTTTAACTGTTTTAATTTCCCCCCGATGATTTTTTATTTTACCCAATAAAATAGCGTAATCATCTTTATCATATAAAGACCAGAAATCAGTTTCACGCTTAAATTCAGGATATTTTATATCACGGGAAAAATGCGCAATAAAAATAGCATCTTCCAATAATGCCTGATAATTATTTAAAAGTTTTTTTAATTGTTCTATTGAAGGCAATTTTTTAAAACCACCGACTTCAATCGTTAAAGGATGAACAATGCGTCCGCCAATCATTTCCACCATATCAATGGCAAATTGACGCACCCTTATAGCCGCATTTGTTTCTTTAGTATATTTTTTTATAAAATTCAAATCGTTTTCTATTTCAAAAAAATCAGGTAATGACAAAAAAAACATATGCAAAGCATGGGAATGAATAAT
>CAZRQA010000099.1:0-2351 GCA_964602335.1 uncultured Bdellovibrionales bacterium | reverse complement strand
TTAGAGGTGCCATCTTCCATTCTTTGCCTTAAAAGTAAATGAAAATAATTGGGATTTAGGCAATTCACCAAGGGCGGTCCGACCACTTTTTTAGCGGTCGGACCGCTACATTTTTCTCCGCTCCCCGATTAAAAACATGATGGATTTCATTAATGGCGAACTTTATCCTTAATTTATTTCTGGGTTAGATTTTTTCTTTGAATTTTCAATGGAATTTTTTTTAGAATTATTTTTAGCATTTCCGGAAGTAATAATTTTTTTGCTTTTAATTCTCCTTCTCTTGAAATGTAGAAGAAGAAGTATTATTCCAATAAAAATCAACGAGGTAATAATCAAAAAATATTTACCAAAAAGTATTTTCTCTTCCTCTAAATTTCTTCCTTCTTGGTCAATGAAATAAGCTTTGGCACGATAAACTCCAAAAGCGGAGGGTTCTTGCCAGTCATATTCAAAAGTAAAGCTCTTGCTTGGAAATACGAAATGTTTTTCCGCCTTCTCCTTAAAGTCTTTCTGGTTGATCAAATTCTTAATCTCAATTCCGCCGTGAGGAATGTAATGAATATTGCCCTTGTTTTTAAATTTAACTTGAAAATTAGCTTCCTTATCTACAAGTTTCGGAGCAGAAAATTCTTCTATTTCTCCCTGACCGGAAACATTTCCCAGAACGTTAACAAATATATAACAGCCCAATTGCCCGCCCACAATTGGTTTCTGGAAATTATTTATATCAACCATCGGCAAGGCCTTGAAAGAAACGGCGCTGTAATGACTGCCCACACTAGCCTCTTCCGGCACTTCTATGGTAAATTTCATTCTTTTTTCTTCTTCCGGCTTAAGAGTCCAGGCATCCTCATCATATTTTATCCAATCTTTCATCCCATACATTTCATTTCTTTCTGCTAAAAAAGAAGTTTTATTTTCATTTTCCACGGAAAAATCTTGGATTTCCAAAGAAATTCGCTGTTCCTTTTCTGTGATATTTTTGACATTCAAAACAAACTCCTGTTTCTGGCCCGGTAAGATATTAAAACTGTAAATTGTCTTATCCAAAGAAACCCCCACTTTTTCATTGGCGGCTTGGCAGAAAAAAATAGGAAAAAGCAATAGTCCCAAAAGCAGAACATATTTAATAGTATATGTTTTCATAAATTTTAATTATTTTATCTCAAATCTAAAATATAAAAACTATAACTTAAATGTCAAAACTAATTTTTATTCATTTATTTCCGGTTGTATGCATATTTATTCAAATTCGCTTGTTTTATTAGATTTAAGTTTTAAGATATGGTTTTTAAATTTGATTTCTGACATTTGAAATTTTTCTATAAATCCATTCTTCGATTTCTTTCCTCTCCTTTTCCTAAGTCCACATTATTATTATTTCGCTCACTAAGATTATCAACACTTACGTCTTCCTGATATCCTTCCTGTTTTTGATTCTCATTATTACCGCTCTCATCCTCATCTTCCTTCTTTCTTATTTCAAATTTCGAAATAAATAACTTGAATATCAGCCAGATAATGATAAGCAGGATTATGATAGAAAGCGTTGTCTTCCATGGAATCACCCAAAAGGTAGTTTCACCGGACATTTTTATTTCCTTGTCTTCAGAAGCAAAGCTAACTTTAGCCTTATAATAGCCGTAACTCCAAGAAGAAAAACCCCACTGTTCATTGAAATCCCTGGTTTTTCCCGGGTAAAGCACTTGGGGAACCATTTGTAAGCTAGTTAATTTTTTCCCAAATTTATAGATATCAATTTTCCCAAAAACCCGATAATGAAGGTTGCCAGAATTTTCTGTCCGGGCAACTAATTCCGCCGGGCTTTGAAAAAAGACTTTTTTTGAAGATAAGAACGAAGCTAGCTCGCCAGACCTTTGAATTGGCTCATCTCCTTTGACAGCCATAACTAAAAGGACGCCCACTCTTTGGTTTACGATTAGTTTTGATTTTTCCTCTTGGTTATCCGCCGAAATCTGCTCCTCGCTGACTTTTGTTTTAAAAAATAAAGCGCCGTAATATCCTCCAGTCGGCTTGTTTTCCGGCACTTTGACTTTAAAATGAAAATTCTTCCCTTCTTTCGGCTCCAGATGAATTTCCTTTTGCCTAATTTCAATCCAGTCAATAACGTCATAGGCTTTCAAGGGATGGCTTTCATCCGGCACAAAAAAGCGCGCCTCAGTAGAGTCGTCGCTCACATAAAAATTTTCCACTTGAATCTCAACCTTGTAATCTTTTTCTGAAAAATTCTTTAAATTTATTACTCCTTCTTTTTCTTCTCCGCTTTTTAAATCCCAGTCAATCCGGGCCGGAGAAACCTGGACTCCCTTGGGAATGCCTAATTCTTCATC
>CAZRQA010000098.1:0-2387 GCA_964602335.1 uncultured Bdellovibrionales bacterium | reverse complement strand
ATTCAATTTTTTCAATTTTTCTTGTCATGCCTAATCAAGATTTAAGATTTAGGAATAAAGATTTAGGAATTAAGAATGATTTTGAACTTTTTATTAAGCCTTGCAGAAGCATATGGGTTTTATTTGCTTTTTCTGCCAATAAATCGAAATCCTCCTTTTTTAAAAGACCAACATCCTTAGCAACTAATATCTGATTTTTTAGTTCAGTTAATGACCCTTGCGCCTGATAATAAAATCTTATTTTGTCTTTATAAGTTTGTCTTCCAAAACCCTCAGCAATATTACTGGTTACAGATAAGGCTGACCTGGTCATTTGAGATATCAAACAAAATTTCTCTTTTTCAGGAAAATTATCAGTAACTTTATAAACCAAAACAACTAAGGCATGGCCTTCTTTCCAGGCTAATAAATCAGTAAATGATTTTATTTTTCTCTTTTTATTTTGTTCCAATTTTTATTTTATTCTTAAATCTTATCTCTTAAATCTCAAATCCTTTTTATCTTTTGTTTCTTATTTGTTTAGGGTTTAGGAATTAGAATTTAGTATTTCCCTTTATGAAGGGTTTTATCGGATAATATCGGGTAATATCGGTATTATAAATATAGCATAAAAAAAACAGACCGCCAAGTCTGTCAACTTCAAAACTGTGGATAACTTTTTAGTTAAAATTTTGTCTTTCTTTTCTTTTCCAGTAAAGCCTCTCGGTAAAACCGCCTTCTTCTAAAAAATCTTTTTCCAAAGCTCTCTTTTGCTGATCCAGAAGATAGTTGGTTTGATGGATAAGGCAAATCAAAACATTGGCGAGAATTTCTGACTTTCCCAGAAATTCCTTATAAGTCATATAAGTCCTATTCGACCTATACGAAATTTTTCTCACTCGCCGAGCAATCTTTTCATTTTTTCCCCATTTCTTCAAGTTTTTTCCTCTTAAAAAATCTTCATAATCCAAAAGCAATTCCTCCAAACTCGCTCGTGCTACGCCGATCAATTTCAATTCTGTTTTCTTTGAAGTCCCGCTTGCCATACTTCCCTCTGCAATATTTTGCTTCCCGCTTCGCGCTGCTTGTACCATTTGGTCAAAAGTGCGGTCCTTGAAATTAATCCACTTTTGGCAAAAGATTTTAGTCAGGTCAAAAGCAATCTCTGCATTCTGATAAGATTTCAACTTTCGATATCCTCCGTGAGGAGGAATTAAATTACTTTCTTTTTTATTGTTTTTGTTATAGGACATATATGTCTTATAGGACTTATCGGTAATTAGTTGCTCCTCCATTATAAATTTCTTTTATTTGCTCCGCAGTAAGCACATAATTATAAATTCTCAGATCATATTATTTTTCAACAATATAACAATTTAGCAATTTAACAATTATACTTTTTACGCTTCCTTAATAACCTTAAATTTTTCTTTTCTTTTCATTTCCTCCATATCCCTTTTGCGAGTAAATCGATCTAAGAAAAACAAAATGATGATGATAAAAGGACCGACAACAAGAATATAATTATATTTTATTAAATCTAAATAATAAGCGAGGGCGCTTTTTTTAGTGGCTTCTTGCGAACTTAAAATTCCGGAAAAATTTCCCAACTTGTCTGAAACTGCTAAAGCATAGCAATATTTTTCACCCTTATTTGTATTTCTATCTAAAAAACTATCCCCGTTCCCCCGATAAACCTCTTCCCCTTCATAAATATTTTTTGGACAACCGCCTTTCTTCTTTAAAAGGACAACGCTTTCCAATTCATTTAAATCCAAGCCTGTCCAACTAATCTCTATTCCCACTGGCTTAGAAATTACCCTTAATTCTTCTTCATCGCCAAAAACATCCTTTCCAAAAAAGCAAAGATTAGAGACAACTAAAAATATTAAAATTTTCTTAAAATTCTCCAAGAGTTCAACTCTTGGAGAATTGGCATTTTTCTTCATTCTAATAAATATTTTTGAAATTCTTTTTTATCTTTTAAATAATCTATATTCATGTCACAAAATTTTTTATATTCCTCTTTATTATTTTTAAACTGGCTTAGGATTATTTTCTTTTTGCATAGGACATCTTCTTTTCCTTTGGTGTAGGCTAAATAGCTTGAATGAGGCCACTTTTCTGCACTTTTATTATATTTATGAATAAAATTATTGCCATTTACATAAGCACTGAGATATAAAAGATATTCATTAGAATCGATATAAACAGATTTAAATCTTCCCTGAAATAAAGAGCCGGAACGATCGTTTTTAAAATTAAAATAATTTGTATAACTTGTACTAAGCTTATGCATAAACTTAGAAATGCCAACTTTCATTTTTTGTTTAAGGATCAAGTGAAAATGGTTGGGATTTAAGCAATAGGCTATTATTTCAACTAATTTTTTCCTAGAGTTCAACTCT
>CAZRQA010000097.1:0-2392 GCA_964602335.1 uncultured Bdellovibrionales bacterium | reverse complement strand
TGTTTTCTCCATAATTTACTGAAGAAGGTTCAGCCCACAGATTCACAACAGGAGGAGTTATGGTCACACTTACTGATGCTGGATCGCTGTCTGCGCCTCCCGGGCCTTCGCAAGTCAATTCAAAATCGCAAGATGTTTCAAGGGGACCAACCACTTGAGATCTCACTTCACTGCCAAACTCTCCGTTATAAACCCACAATCCGCAAGTGTCTATTGTTTTAGTGCAATTTTCAGCTGCTCCTGTAACATTCCAATTTAAGGTGGTGTTTTCTCCATAATTTACTGAAGAAGGTTCAGCCCACAGATTCACAACAGGAGGCTCGCTGGTGGGAATTTCGCCATAACAAAAATTTGAAGCTTCTCCTCCATTTATCCCTGAACATTTCCAAGTACAATACGTGTTTCCGTTTTCTAATACGCTTTCTATACTGTCAACATCCACGTTTCCAATATTGCAATATTTGTTTTGATAGTATTCGTCTAGATTGTAAAGAAAATCACAACTCTCCGCCTGGGAACGTGAAGTTGGATGCCTAAGCAATCCTGATTCCACCGAATCATCGTATTGATAATAACATTTTCCTTTCAGGGGAGAAACATTATCATAATATGCCTCACATATTGTCACGCCATTTGGTGATGGGCAAGGCGCTAGATAATTGTCTTCGCAAATCCAAATCCACTTGTCGTTATAAAAATAAGCCCCGTCCTCTGGATCGTCAAAGAGCCCAAAATCATTAGAGCAAAGATCTTCAATAGGAGGCGCAGCACCATAAGTTTCTCCTGAAGCTTGGCCACAACCTCTACGAAACCCGCAAATATCCACTACTCTGCCGTTCTTCTCGCAGTCCCATAACCAGGCTGGATATTCAGGATTTTCCTCCGCATAGTTTTCCCTGAAAATAAATTCTCCCTCAATGTGCCTACAATAATCATTTATATACCTCTCCGCACTTTCAGGATCATCCCTGTAAGAACCGGGGCAAGGCGACGTAGAACCAATGGGATCATTGATATCAAAATCACATGGCTCCGGATCTGGTAGCGTGAAATAACTCTTTCCATAATTCAAAAAAAGCAAGCTGATTCCCAGGCAAAAAATGGCTAAAAAAAAGATTTTTTTTAAATATTTCATTTTTTATTTCAAAATTTATAAATTATCTTGCAAATAATCATAATCGAAATAATTATCAAATTTTTCAATATCCAAATCCTTATTATCAAGCAAATCAATATTTTTTTCAATCCTTTTAATTTCTTCTTTTACCCCTTCTTCAAATCTACTTTTTTCCTTTTTTTCCACATTAGCTGTCTGAACTTCTTCTATACCGGCATTTGGTTGTTCCTTTTCCTCTATTTGTTTTTTTAAAAAAATAAAATAACTGAAAAAAAACAAGATCAGTAAAACGGTTATTAGAACTATCCAAAAATTTATATTTCTTATATTTATTTCTCTAAATTTTTCCTTTAAGTTTAATTCTTTCAATTTTTTATTTAAAAAATTATGCAAGCTAATTAGCAAACGCTTTCTCTATAGTTCTTTCAATATCTTCTAAAAAAGAAAGAGTTTCTTTATTCTGGTTAACCGCTAATTGCAAATTACCTCTAGCCTTTTTCAGTTCTTCCTTGAAATTTTTACTAGAAGTGCAAGCTACTTCTTGGGCATTTGAAAGGTAAATTTCATAATCTGAAAAAGTCTCTGAAAGATAAGAGATTTTTTTATTAAAATTATTTATTTTATAAGCAATGTTTTCTACATTATAGCCTTGATTTTCCATTTTCTTTTTTAACTCTTGCAGATCTTCTAATACCTCCTTGTAAGCTCTTGTCCTCTTTACTTGATCTCTATTGCTATTATTCAAAAAAATTTCTATTAACATCTGTTTTTCTTCACAGTTAAATTTAAAATCCTGTAATGACTCATCTGTCGCATTCATGCCATAAGGTTGTTCGTAAGCTTGCATTACCAAAGGAAAAAAGATTAAAAAAAGAAATATTATTAATTTTTTTATCTTGGTTTTTTGGATTTTCTTAATTAAATTATTACCTAATTTCATCATATTTTTTGCTTATTTTGTTTTTTGAATATATCATTTTTTATTGTATCATATTTATTGTATTATACAATTTTATTATTCATCTGAAAATTTTGTCAAACTTTGCAATATTGCAGCATTAAGCTTGTATGCTAATATTCCTGAAATTTCTCAAAAAAATTAAAGATAAACTAAATTTATAAATACGGGTAAAGTCCGATTAAGGCATAAGTTCTTATCTCTCTTTATTTTAAAAATAGCAAACCAAATTTCGTCCTAAAATAATAATGCGGTAATTTGGCAATCCAGCAATTTTTTCCCTAACAAGCTGATCAGCTAACCTCCTAACAGACTAA
>CAZRQA010000096.1:0-2393 GCA_964602335.1 uncultured Bdellovibrionales bacterium | reverse complement strand
TAAACAAACAAAAAACTAACCCAGATAACGAAAGTGATATCGCCTAAAACAGCCGGCACCCAAATTTTCTTATAAGGATAGCCGGCCAAGCCCAGGGGGAAGGTTATAATATCATTGGGCAAGGGAGCAAAAGAAAAATAACCGTAAACCAGCAAAGTCACTGCCCAGCGCGGCTGTTTTTTTATAAAACGGGAAAAAATTCTCAGTTTTTTTCTCAAAGAAGCACTCGTTATGTCCCTGCCTTTCTTGCCGAAATAATAAAAAAATGAATCACCCAGGAAAAGCGCTAAGCCGCCGAAAATTCCCAAAATTACCGGGTTAAGCCCGCCAGCGGAAAAAGTGCCTAATACGGAAATAAAACTTGGGCTGGTGAAGCTGGAGAGCCCGCCAAAAAGCGCCACCAGGGAAACAACCAAATAGCCATTGGCCACACCGATCATTTCTACCAGCCTGTCCGCTCCGATTTTGTAAGTTATAAAATTCCAACCAATTAGGAAAATCAAGACTGCCAGAAATATGATTAAATTTTTTCGACTTACTTTAAATTTCATTAAAAATTTTAAAATTATTTTTAAAAACTTTTTTCTTTCTTTTCCTGTAAAAAATTTTTCTAATTTCTTCAACAATAACTATTGAAAAAGCAATGGCGATAATGGCAGCCCATTCTTTTACACTCAATGGGACTGTCCCAAGAAAATTCTGAAAAAACGGATTATATACCGCTAATAACTGGAGAATAACCACCATTCCTGTTGCTCCAATTAACAGCTTGTTAGAAAAAATCCCCGAATTAAAAATTGATTTGACATGAGAGCGGCAATTCCAAGCATTAAACCACTGAAAAACCGCCAGTATGGTAAATGACATCGTTAAGGCTTTATTTATGTCTATCTGGTAATTTTTACCAAAAAGAAAAAGGGTCCCAATCGCCATTGGCACTGCCATTAAGAACATTCTGAAAACCATCAGCTTGTCCACGAGAATAGAATCTCTCCTAAGAAATTTTCTTCCCGCAAGATTATCGCTCTTTGTTTCCATCGCCAAAGCTACATCAAGGATCCCATCAGTGACAAGATTAAGCCATAATATTTGAACGGCTAAAAGCGGCAAAGGGAAGCCTAGGAAAAGCGCTCCAAAAATGGTAACTATTTCCCCAAGGCTCGTTGAAAATAAATATAAAATTACTTTTTTTATCGTTTTAAAAATGTTTCTTCCCTCTTCTATCACAGAAACAATATTGCCAAAATCATCATCTAAGAGAACAATATCAGAGGCTTCTTTAGCAACTTCCGTCCCTACCTTTCCCATCGCCACTCCCACATCAGCAGTAGTTAGCGATAAAGCGTCGTTAACTCCGTCTCCGGTCATTGCGATGACTTTGCCGGATAACTTGTAGGAGTCCACAATTTTCAATTTATGAAAGGGGCTTACTCTGGCAAAAACGCTTGTTCTTTCAAGTTTTTTTGCCAATTCATTCTCAGACATTTCATCAATTTCCGAACCTTCAATAATCCTGTCTCCCTTTTTAAAAATACCAACTTCTTCCGCAATTACTTTAGCGGTAAATTTATGATCCCCTGTTATCATTACTAATTTTATATCCGCCGACCTTACCTTTTTCACAGATTCCTCAACTTCGGATCTCGGTGAATCTTTAATTCCTAAGAGCGCCACAAATTCCAAACTTGGCAATTTTTCAGGAATTCTTTTCTTTTTTTCAAAATATTTCACTCCCAGGGCTACCACCCGCAATCCTTTTTTCGACATTCCGATGAAATCACCCTTTATTTTTTCTTTCTTCTTTTTTGTCATAACGGCAGACATTGAATCATTCCAGATTTTCTTTGAAGCGCTGAGGATCTCCTCTGGCGCGCCTATAACAGACAGCAAGTATCTGCCATTAACCTTATGAAGCACGGCATGATATTTCAATTTATAATCAAAGGGCCTTTCTTCAACTTTTGTAAATTCTCTTTCTAAATCAATTTTTTGAAATCCCACTTTATTTGAAAGCACTAGCGTGGCAACTTCTGTCGGGTCTCCCGATGTTTTCCATTCCTTGGATTTTTCATCATATACCAAGTTTGCGCTGCTGCACAAAGAGCTTATTTTGCCAGCCATTAAAAGTTCCGGGTGGTTAAGCGGTTCAATAATCTCCCCGTTAAGGTCAACTTCCCCTTCAGCATCATAGCCAACCCCTTTTATTAAAAACACTTTTTCGCCAATCCTTACCTCCTTAACTGTCAGCTCATTTTTTGTTACAGTTCCTGTTTTATCAACTGCGATCACATTGGTTTGTCCCAGCGCTTCTACTGCTTGCATCTTTTTCACAAGCACTTGATGTTTTCCCATTCTCCAAACTCCCATTGCCAAAACCAGCGTTACCACAATAG
>CAZRQA010000095.1:0-2465 GCA_964602335.1 uncultured Bdellovibrionales bacterium | reverse complement strand
TACTGGAGTATTATAAATAGAAAAAATTAAATGAAAAGATATTGAAGATATGATATGATAAAATAAAATTAAATTTATTAACAATTAATTTTTCTTCTTTATTGCTGCCCTGGGTTTTAAAAAAGGCAACCAATAAAGATTGGAAACAAAAATAAAATGTTTATAGGAATAGGAAGTGTTAGTGAGGATTTCAGGATAATGTTAGGCATGTTGATAGCGTCTTTTATTATTGGCTTGATAGTTTTTCTTTTTTCCAGAAAAAAAATATTATCCTTCTTTGTTTTTTCCGCACTAGCAAATTTAAGTGTTTATGTTAATTTTATTGTGGATTTTAGGGTTTTTGTGGTTTACGATTTAATTTGGCTGAGGGATTTTTCAAGGTCATGGTGGCCGATAATTAATGCAATTTTACTAATAATATTAATCATTAATTTTGTTAAAAATGCCAAAAAGAAAGAATAGAAAAATAAAAAACTTGGCTTTAATTTTAGCCTTAGCTTTTTTGTTTTTGCCTTTTTCCTTTGAAGCAAAAAACAAGAATATTCTTCAAGCCCAAGAAAGCGGGGAAATAAATTTTCCGGTCGATCCTGAAAAGATTATAGAAATAAACAGCCAGGGCCATTGGTGGGGGCCGGGAGATAACATCGTTATTGACGGAGCGGTAATAGTGAGAAGCGGAGCCAGTCTTTATATCGAAAAAGGCACTACTGTTAAATTTGAAAGAGAGCCGGGAGCAATAGCTCCTTTTATTTTCGTAGAAGACGGAGGAATGATTGTTGCTCAAGGAAATGAGGAAAATAAAATTGTCTTTACTTCTGACCAGGAAGACAGTCATTTTTCCTTAATTTTTGACGGTGATAATAATGATGGAGGTTTTTCTGGTTTTCTGCGCTATGTGGAAATTTCCAAAGCAGGGGGCGATTATCAATTTGAAATTCCAGCTGAAGAGCCGGTCCAAGGTCTGGCGCCTTTAAGTTTATCCAAAGCTCTTGCCCAAGAAACAGAAACGATACAAGAATCTCGATATCCCATAAAGCATTTAGGAGGAATGCTAATGATGGAAAATTGCCGTTTTTATAACAATAAAAGCCCCGACCTGTATATTGCAGAACAAGAAATCAATCCCGCTGTTTTAGCTCCCAGCAATGGAATTCTAGTGAGCGCGGTTAACAGTAATTTTGAGAGCAATGAGTCCGGCATTGCGGTTCGTTCAGACCATTATTGCCCTTCGGGGACGAACGAGGAGGCTTGTGGAAAAGCTATTTTTCTTAAAAGTAATTGGTATGGCCACGAAAACGGCCCCTATTGGATAAAACAAACATGGCAATATTACAAAGATCATGAAGAAATTTACAGTTTCGAGGACATGTTCGGAGACAAGGTGGTCGGCGCCTCTACTCAAATTAACGGTTTTAGAAAAAAATCTTTAATTGCTGATCCGGTTTTTATAATTCCCGGCATAATGGGCAGTTCAAAAGAAATGATTGGAAATAATTTGGTTCTAGATCCGATTTTGCATCGTTACGATGATTTAATAGAGTCTTTGGAGAAAAATGGTTATGAAAAAGATGTTAATCTTTTTGAGTTCCCCTATGATTGGCGAAATTCCAATGTGGATTCAGCCGGAAAATTGGCGGAAAAGCTAATGGAGATTCAAACGGACACGATGCTGACCCAATTTGACATAGTGGCCCACAGCATGGGCGGATTAGTGGCCAGGCAATACATCCAAAGCGGGAACTATGGACATAATATTGATCAATTGATTACCCTGGGAACACCGCATCGGGGAGCACCAATGGCTTATTTACAGTGGGAGGCAGGAGAGGGATTTGAAGGCTGGAGAGAAGGAATTATGAAATGGCACTTCAGCCGGGAAGCCAAACATAATGGTTATGATAATATTTTTTCTTACATAAGAGAAAGGATTGTTTCCGTGAAAGAACTTTTGCCGGATTATGATTATTTATACGATTTAGATTCGGGAGAGATGAGAGCCTATCCGGAAATTTATCCCCGTAATTATTTTTTAGAAAATTTGAATAATGATACTGGAAATTTGAATTACGTAAGAACTTTTAATATCGCTGGAAATGCTGGTGAAGAAACTATAGATAAAATTAAGGTTGAGGAATATAACGGGGATGATGGAATTTGGGAGCATGGGAAGCCTGACAATTTTGATAATAATCCAGAGCAGGGATTAGAACTTGATGAAGGTGATGAAACAGTGCCGCTGTATAGCGCTGCCGGAATTAATGCCCAAGAATCCATCACAATTGATGCTACCCACGGGGATCTTCCAACAAAGGCACAGTGCTTTGTTTTTAAGGATTTAACAGGTTCGGAAAACTGTGAATATGACGAGGATATTGATATTC
This sequence comes from uncultured Bdellovibrionales bacterium, assembly GCA_964602335.1. Classification (GTDB taxonomy): domain Bacteria; phylum Patescibacteriota; class Minisyncoccia; order Moranbacterales; family DUUL01; genus CAYMRZ01. Next base: position 84 of record CAZRQA010000095.1, on the reverse strand, counting down.
CAAACATTTTAATGTTCAATCTTTTTTCTCCGGTAGACATCCAAGTAGTAGCGCCTGATGGCAAAAAGATTGGGAAAGATTTTG
>CAZRQA010000094.1:0-2500 GCA_964602335.1 uncultured Bdellovibrionales bacterium | reverse complement strand
ATCTGCTGCCAAATCAGCCTTGGTAAGCGGGCTGCCGGGACCTTTATCTTTTATCTTGTTATCCATGTTATAATATTTCATAACCTCCTCACCCGCCTCTTTGGCAATTTCTTTTATTTCTTTGATGTCAATATTCTTCATTTATTTGTTGCTTCTTTGAAAAATAATTTGTAAATTTGCCCGCCTGCCTTGCTATGCAATGCGTTGCGGGCAGGTGAATAGATTAGTTGATTTGTGGGAGCTAACTGATTTGTGGGAGCTAATTGATTAGTGGGAGCTAGTTAATTGGTAGGAGCAATTCGATTCGCGAGAGATTTACTCTGCAATCTCCAATTTCCCACTAACCAGAAATTTACATTTTTCTTTATCAATTTCTATTATTTTAAAATAATCATTCTTGAAAGATCCTTTTGAACACTCGCTTATGTTAATTTTGGCTTCATCGGTTAGTCTCCTGCTCATTCCGGAAGTATAAAAAACAAAATCAACATCTTTATTGACAAGCTTCGCCTTGCTTATTTTTTTTTCTGCGATAAAAATAACAGAGTTGGTTTCGTCTATAACTTGCTGTGCCTCTCCGCGATTGGCAACCAGAAATCTTTTTATGCCCGGGTGTTCTTTTTCAAAAGTTCTTAACTGCTCAATTATTTTCTGATTATAACATAAATTATTTTCCCTGCACCTTAACTCCCCTGAGATTCCCCCGCCTCTCCATTGAATCGCCGCATTAACAATAAGCAGCGGAGCAGAGCCGACAATGAATAAAATTAAAATTGGAATGAATATTTTTTTATTATAATTTATTTTGAAAAGAAGATGGAAAAAAATAATATAGAGCAAAACCGGCCAAAGCACTGTTAGTTTTGCTAAATTAATATCGCCAAAAGAAGTGGAGGAAATAAATGGCACTATCAAACAAATAAGCAATGCTAAATGGATAAGCGGAAATTCCTTAATAGCTATCTTTTTCTTTATTATTCCCCACAAAACAACGCCCGCTAAAATTATTTCCAAAAAATAATTCCTTAAATACACTAGCCACCACCCAAAAGGATTTAATATGTCTTTACTGCTCGGATAACCCCACTCAGAAAAAGATCTCGGCCAAAGAATCTTGCTTAACCCAGAAACTCCCCCTGGACCTTCCAATAAGCCACCCAAAACTCCTCCCGTCAAAAAAGCAAAAATTATAATCGCTATAAAAACCGATAAAACAATTAGCACCTTTGTAACATTAATCCTTTTTTTCAAAAAACAAATAAAGGCACTTAAAAGAAATAGAAATAAAACTAAAGCGGCAAACAGTTCGCTTATAATAAAAAATCCCGCTAAAATAATTAAAAAAATAAAAATTTCAATAAGATCAAATTCCGCTTTTTTATAAAAAACTTTTTCCGTAAGCCAGACAAAAGACAAGGCCATGATTACATTGACCCAGGTTATGCCTGCCATTAAATAAAGAATGGGTGTGTTAAAAGCAATTTTAGGTTTGCCCCAAATACTTAAATGGTTAAGCGTAAAACCGTCCCAGAAGAAAAATGACCCACCGCAAAACAATATTAATATTGTGGCTAAAGTTGCGTACCCCCTTTTTTTGCTAAATCCCAAGATAATTCCATAAATAAAAGAAAATCCACCAATAGCAAAACTCAATTTAAGAATATCTAAGACTTCTGAAACTGAAAATTTTGTCAATAAACAAAATGAAGCAGCCGGAAGATACAAGCCGTAATGGTATTTATTGATAAAACTCTCGTCGGAGTTATAAGGATTAACAAAGGGAAATTGTCCATTGTTTACAAAAAAATTAACTACCGGACGATGCAACCACTCGTCAAAAAGAGCAGTTTGGTAAATTTGCAGGAAAAAAACCAATAAGACAAAGACCAACGCAAGAAAAAGCAGCCAATTATTTGCTAAGAAGCGAAAAAAAAATTTAAATCGGTTTTTGAAATTGAAAAATAGAAAAAAATAAGAAACTAAGAAATAAATAATTGAATAATACTTTAAAAACAAAAGTTTATCGGGAAACAAAAACAATAAAAAAGCCCCCAACAGAACATAAAGGCAGAGGGAAAGAAAGAAGGCCATCCCCATTTTAAAGAAAAAATTCTTCTTACTAATGTTAAAAATTTTCAATATCAACAAGCCCAGGCCTGCCAAGCCGAAAAAAAATAAAAGAGCAGCGCCTGTTTGCAGGATAAAAGCAGAAATCATCTCCATTTGAATATATAAAAATTATAATCAAAGCTTAACAGTATTAAAATATTATCATTATTTCTAAAAAATTCAAAAAATAAACCTTGCATTTTTTTAGTTATTTTGAGAAAATTATTGGGTAATTAAGTCATCCTAACATGAATATTTTAAAAAATTTTGCAGCAACCATAAAAGAAAAGAGGATAGGGTTAACCATAGCATTTATATATTTAGCCAGCCTTTTTTCTTTGGGCTGGATTATTTATTTGAATGTTTTTACTTTAGAATCAGCTATTTTTAA
>CAZRQA010000093.1:0-2521 GCA_964602335.1 uncultured Bdellovibrionales bacterium | reverse complement strand
CAGACGTTTTTCTTAAATAAGAATGTGTCGCATGCCCTGGAGGCCCTAAATTCTTATTTAACCAATCACGTTTTTCATCTGCTGATTGGCGAGGACGGCAACCTCCGCTCCCAAATAACCTTTACCCATTCCGACGGCACTCAGCGGGTAATAGCCATGGTGAATGCCATTACCAGAGTCCAGCCGGATATGGCAGCTGAAGCCAAAAAGCTGATAGAACAATTTTTTGACCGTCTTCGTCCCCAGTCGGAAATGGATGAGGTTACCAAAAATCTCTTCAATCTCACCAAGGGTTTATTGATAGAAAAGACTCATTTTAAGGTTGGCCCCGACCTTTACCGTTTTTTGGGGCTAGAAATCAACGCCAAAGTTTTTCCGGAGCTGAACGAAGCGCAAAACATTTTGCGCCGCAGCCTGCGATCGGAGAAGACCAGTTCCTATATCCGCCTCTTCCAAAGAAAAAGGGAAAATGATCAATGGAAGCGGATGTCGAAATCAATATAAATTTCATCATCCCGGATTTGCCATCGCGCAGATCCGGGATTTTATTTTTTAAAATAAAAAAATCTTTTGATAAAAAATACCCATTTTTGCAAAGCTGACTTGGGAGGAAAGCGGGTATTTTTTTGTACATGGAATTATAAATTAAAACCTCAATTTTAATTTTTCTTCGTGGATTTATTTTGCAAAAGATGAGATTAAATGTATAATATAAATATAATGAACTCATTCAAAGTAATCATATTTTCTTCCCAAACAATTCCCGAAAATTAATCATCGAATAAGCCAAGTATCTGAATCCCATGAAGGTAGCCTGCAATTTCTCATAACGTATAACAAGTTTTCTATACTTATCCTCCCAAGCAAAACATCTCTCTATCTTGTACCTTTCTAAATAAATATGTTCAATTAAATCAAAATCTAAAAAAAGTTGGTGTTTCTTTTTCTCATCTTTTAATCTTCTTCGATTAGGTTTAATTACCGGAACCATTAAAGCATTCCTAATAATCATCCTATTAGCATAAGAATCAAATCCAGAATCTAAAGTTATTGGTAAGCAGGATAAATCCCAATGCAAATCATCTGCTGTTTCCAAAAGATTAGCAAAAGACTCGTCAAATAATCTTGAGTCATGCACATTCACAGAAGAGCAAACAAAAGGAGCTAAAATATTTCCCTTATTATCGCTTATCGCAAGGACTTTTTCTCCTTTCTGATGTTTATGTCCTGAATAACCGATTTTACTTCCCCTTTTTTGGCAACTACGTTGCTGCCATCTCCATGCAAGATTGACAAATCTAATTTGCCAAGACTATCTAAAATTTCTACGGATGTCTCAAATAATTCTTTATAAGAGCCATCCTTGCTCCAGCGATTATGGTAATGATAAATAGTCTGCCAAGATATTTCACCCCGATAAGTTTTTAATTGATTCCATTGTATTCCGGTATGCAATACATAGAGGATATAATTGAAAATTTTAAAGTAAGAAATTTTTGGTTTAGGACCATGATGAGGTTTATTGAGACAAGGTTTAATAAATCGATTAAATTCTTTTCTTGAAACCTTAGTTGGCAGTTTATTGTAGCAAGTTTTTTTAGCATATTTAGTTTTTGTTTTAATTTTAGATTTCATAAATTAGTGTTAAAAATTAAAGTCTCTAATTGTTCGACCAATTATCTTTATTTTAACACTAATTCGTGATTAATTTAAAATCACTTAAATAATAATTAAACCCTAGTTAAATAGTGTGACTACTTAATGGGACAAGTAAAAACATGAGAAAAGGCATAATAACGCTAGGCATGGTAGCGTTTATGGTGTTATTTCTAAGCGGCTGCGGTAAGCAACAGACATCAAAAAATAACAATGTTCAGCAAAAGCAAACTAATACCAACCAACAGAAGCAAATAAATAATAATTTAAGCAAGAAAAACAATAATGCAGGCAATCAGCAAGCAAATAATTCTACTAATTCAAACAAGTCAGGCGATACTGCTAACCAGCAGCCTTCTGATATAATCAAAGCTGAATATGACTGCGGAGGACAGAAAATAGAAGTCACTTTTGACAATTCCGTCAGCCCTCAAACTGCTGCTTTCACTTATAAAGGGAAAGATTACAAATTACCAACTGGCATAACTGGTTCTGGAGCGCGATATACTGATGGATCAACGGTTTTCTGGACTCATCAAGGTGATGCTAACCTAAGTTTTAACAATGATGAAAATAACGCCATTCAGTGTACCGGTTCAAATAACTAAATCTTTGTAATATCAATATTTTTTATTTCGAATCTGAATTTTTCCTAGAGCCGATTTTTTATGAAATTTTTTGTAAAAATAGAGGCCTCTACAGAGGCCTCTAAAATAAAAAAATTCCAGCCTCAAAAAAACTAAAAGGAAAAACTTCAGACATTCCAACATTCGCAAGAATGTTGGAATGTTATTTCTTAATAAAGAAGAATATCCATTAAAGTTGCAATTTAATAGATAATAAAACGCTCTTAGTTTGATTTTAA
>CAZRQA010000092.1:0-2636 GCA_964602335.1 uncultured Bdellovibrionales bacterium | reverse complement strand
TAAATTTTGCTTACGCCAAAAGCGTCAGCCGTCCTAAAAATCGAACCGATATTATAAGCACTTCTTATGTTGTGGGCAATCAAGTAAATTTTCTTTTTCAAATTTGGTAATTAAAATTATTAGTGGTAAAATAAAACAAATAATAAAATTATTAAAAATTATGGCATTGAATCAGAACCAATCGCTCAGTGAAAGAAAAAAAGAAAGGCAGGATAAGTTAAAAAAAATATACCAGCAAAAAAATAATCCGGCAAGGAAAGAGAAAATTCGTCAAGCTGTCCCGGAAGACATTATTGAAAAAAATAATGATAATCCGCCGGAGGATTTTCTTTATTTCTGGAGAGCGAAAGAATACGAAAAAAAAATAAGAAGCCAGAAGTGGTTTATTATAGTCTATTTAATTTTAATGGGATTGATAGTTTATTCTTTTTTAACAAATAATTTATTAATGTCTGTTTTGTTTATTTTAATAGGAGTTGTTTTTTATCTTTTCGAAAAGAAAGAGCCTGAAGAATACACTTTCGGCATTACCTATGAGGGAGTATTCGCTGAAGACCGAATTTATGAATTTTCTTCTTTGAAAAATTTTTGGATTTTTTATCAGCCGGAAGGGCTAAAAGAACTATCATTGGAAAGCAAAAAAAAGTTTATGCCTTTTGTGGAAATACCGCTGGGCAATGCTGATCCTATTCGAATCCGAAAAACCCTCATTAAATTTTTACCGGAGAAGGAGCATCATAAGCCTCTCCTAAATATACTAATGAAATATTTGGATTAAATTGACACCTTCGGTTATTCTTATTATCTTGGTTAAATGTCCTTGTAGCTCAGCTGGATAGAGCGTCGGCTTGCGGAGCCGAAGGCCGCAGGTTCAAGTCCTGCCAAGGACGCAAATAGCTTGCAAGAACAATGAATATCAAAAATAACCTGGCTTATTGTTTAAAGCCAGGTTATTTTGTTGAAGTTTTAAGAAGCTTTTTTTCCAGATACGGAATAATTTGTTTCTTTTGTTTTGGCAGGTTAGCTGATTTAATGATATCGCCAAAATCTATTTCCGCCTTTTCCCAATACCTAAAAAGCATTGAGGTCAGGGAAAAATTTAAAGTATTTTTTGAAATCTTGTCCATTCCCCGACACCAAATAAAAGCGATATAACAATCTAAATCAACAAATAACCTTCTTAGCCCCCGAGGGAAGCGCCTAATCCGCTCCCCTTCTTTTGTGGTTAAATATCCTTTTCTTAAATAATCTCCTTTGAATGTTCGGCCGCCTTCGCTAAATAAAACCAAAATATGCCCCAGCTCAACTAACTTTCTCATTAAATCCATAGTAAGCAATTCCAACCGCGGTTCGCCGCGGAATATAGGAACGCAAACCAGCCGAAAAGGAGCAAACCAAAATTTATTATAGTAATTCAGGCTATCCGGCGCTGAAATCGGCAATTTTCCGTAAATTACATTGATTGCCAAAAGACAAGGCAGTAAAGCCGGTTCAATTAAGGAAGGATGGTTGCTGATAACAATCACCCCCTTATCCAATTTCAAAAATCGCCAGCCTTTGATTTTTAAACGCCCAGAGAAAACCATGACAGCAATCAATAGCCAGGCAGGAACCCCCAAGATCAAGAATAATAAAAATACTCCGAATTTTTTTCCCAAAACTTCCACCTCCTCTCTTAAGAATTTAAAGAACATATAACATTCCAACATTCGCAATAATGTTGGAATGTTGCTGTATTGTGATTTTAATAAACATTATCAGAAAATCACAAATTATCAATTATTTTTTAATTTAAAAGCAATCCTCAAGCTTGTTATTGTTTTGTTCCTAATCAGCTAACTAACTAAATCCTAACTAGCTAATTTTATTTTTTCCAATCCTTCACCAATAATCCCTTCCCCCATTTTTCAATGGTTAATTTTTGCCTTTCCCTGATGTTTAAATCATCTGTTAAATCCTTGGGGATATTTATGTAATAAGAATTGCGGCCGTTTTTAACTACCTTTCGCACAAATTTTTCTTTCATTTTTTTGTTTATCCCGTTAAATATTATAAGCATTTAACTGGGAATTTGATTTTAATTTTTATTTATGTATTAAAGGCCTCATTTTTTTTACTGCTTTAATTCCTAAGCTCTCCAAAGCAATTCCGCTGTATTGCTGTTTGCTGATATCTTTGTTCTCAGATAAAATTTCGACATCAAAACCAGCTTTTTTAATTTTTTCCAAATAATCATTTTTTAATAGCGCTCCTGCCACACAGCCAGTGAGCAAATCCTCATTTTCTTTTTGCTCTGGTGGCAATTCTTTCAAAAGCACAATATCGGAAACATACATTCTTCCGCCTTTTTTTAAAACTCGAAAAGCCTCAGAAAAAACTTTATCTTTATTTGAGCTGAGATTAATAACGCAATTGCTGATGATCGCATCAACTGACTCATCTTCAAACGGCAAATTTTCAATTTCACCTAAAACAAATTCTATATTCTTATCGCCCTTTTTTTCTTTATTCTCGTTAGCCTTTTCTAACATTTTTTCGGTCATATCAACACCAATAACTTTCCCACTTTCCCCGACTTTATTAGCAGCCAAAAAACAATCAAACCCTGCTCCGCATCCCAAGTCCACTACTGTTTC
>CAZRQA010000091.1:0-2841 GCA_964602335.1 uncultured Bdellovibrionales bacterium | reverse complement strand
GGCCTGCCGGATGCTTCCATTGCTGATATTTTAACCAACCTGCTTGACTGGATTTTGACTATTTTCCTAATTCTAGCTCTAATCGCCTTTGTAATAACCGGCATTCAATATTTGACTGCTATGGGCAGCTCCTATGGCGGTTCTTTGGAGAGCGCGAAAAACAATTTCAAATATGCCATTATCGCAGTGGTGATTGTTGGTGCCAGTTTGATTATCGTACTATCAATTGATGCTTTCTTGAATGCTAGCTGGGGTATATAAAAAATCTATTATACTTCCTTATCCCGCTCTTTTTGCAAAGGGCGGGATTTTTATTTTTTTCCCTTTAAAATAAAGAGAGGATAAAGGGGAACTATGTTATATAAAAAGATACCAAACAAAAAACCCGGGATAGCCGCATTGGACCGTTCCCGGGTTCATATTTTATACACCTCCTTTTATCACTAAAATTTTTGGCAAGTTGGCAGAGGTGATATTGCCAGCCACCACAGCTGAAAGAAACGGTTTTCCTTCTAATCGGTAAACCGATCCTCTCTCTATAAAGAGCTTATTTGTTCCTCTCCAACAGAGGATTTGTTGACCACCCAAACCAACCGATCCTCCTCTTCGATTATCTGCTTGGACAACCAAGTTGTCGAGGAATTTAATTTTATCTCCACCTCTAGCTCCCGGGATAGAAAACAGCAGACCACAGCATCTGCTATCTTCGTCTTTCAAGGAAGCCATGTCCACGGTTTTTCCTTCGCACTCTTCCCGCAAGGAAGTTTCTCGGCTAGCAGCTTGCTGCGAGCGAGCCTGCTGCGCCTTGATAGCCGCCAGCCTGGCCCGTTTAGCCGCCAATACTGCTTCCTTTTCCGCCCGCTCTCGAGCCAACCGCTCTTGGCGAGCTTGGGCATCAGCTTCCTGTTTAGCTTTGGAAAGCTGAGAGATTCTTTGCTCCTGTTTGCTGTAAACTTTTACAAGTTCTACATCGCGAACAGGAACAAATATAATCTGGCCACCGACAAAGCGAGAACCATTTCTGAGCATAAGGCCTATCAGCTCTTCGCCCTCATGCTTAAGCTTCTGGTTGACATAATAGCCTTCTTCGCTGGGACCAGCGATTCCGGCTTTCTTAAGGTCTTCGGTAAAATAAGGAGTTCCCTCCTTGATAAGGAAAATTCTTTCCCCTACCGAACGCTGATCAACTTCTACCGACCAGCGATTGAATTTAGTAATCCGAAGATTGGATGTTGCCGAAAGCAACTGATCTCCAAAAAACCAAATGGAACCAATGACAACGATAAGAATTACCGAAATAGCGGCCCACCCGCCGCGACCAGGGAAAACATGAAAAAGCTGGCGATTCCCAATACGAATGCTCGTCAAGATGAGCACCGCAAAGGAGCCGGCCATGAGAACGCCCAACTGCCAGTTGGCCGCCTTAATCCCTAAAATAAAGAAAATGGCAATGGCCAAAACATTCAACAGAACGTTCAGCCAAAAGTATCCGCCTAAAATCCTCCCGATTGCATTTATCATGATATTTCTCCTTTCTTTTTTCAGATAAAAATTGCAGCTGTAATGATCGCAGCGACAAAACCGCCGCCGACAACCAAAGAAATCCAAATCCCAATACTTTTCCGACCACGAATTGGATTTTTGAATCCCTGGTTAAAATCATCCACGCCACCATCAACTGTTTCAGAAATAACCGTAGCCAAATGACGCCAATCGATTTCAGAAATTTTATCTTTGGGAAAAATAACAACCTTTTTCCCTCTGACCTTAATAATGTCCCAAATCCCCCCAGCACGAGACCGAAATGACTTTACTAGCAAACTTGGTCCAGCCACCTGAGCCTGATCCTCCCACTCATCTTGGGAAATAATCGCCTCGATTATTTTGACCGCTGGGCTGTCTTTCTTAGTTTCTCCCGGCTGAAGCTTAACATTCTGGTGCATAGTAGCGATGACATTGCGAAACCACCAGAAGCTAAAGCCTTTCATCTTCATTTCCTCAATAAAAAGATCCAATTTTTTAACAGCGGTAACACCGCCGCTTAAGAGGGTTTTTACTTCATTGTAAAGGGCCTCATCGTTCGGACCTAAACCTAGCGTCCTCACCTTGATGCCTTCAATAATTTTTTCGCCGACATCTTTACTAGCATCCGTCAAAACATTTTTTAAAATGTCTGACACACTATTGAAGGCCGCATAAGCGGCCGCGCCACCAGCTGCCTCCTTGAAACTGCCCTTTGTCCTGCTTTTTGGCGGATTAGTCTTTTTATTCGCCATTTCCTGTCTCCTTCCTCCCGCTAAGCGGGATAAAATTTTCTTTTAAATTGTCAAACTGCTACAGGAAGAATTTCATTCAAAATCTCCCTGCTCCATTTAGGGAGATTTGTAGCAATGTATGAAATAGATTTATAATTGCCAAACCTCCTTAAATCAAGCAACAAGAAAAAATAAGAATAGATTCCCGATCAAGTCGGGAATGACATTTATTTTTTAAAATATCAAATTACAAATAAATAACAGATAATTAATCAGAATTCAGAATTAAAATATTAAAAATTCATTCGAAATTCAAAATTTTAAATTTAAAATTACATAATAACATGTGTCTAAGCGGATTTTCTGCTACAAAGCTGAAAATCCGCTTATTAAATTTTGAATTATTGTCCATAAAATGGGCAAAAAATTCGAGATAACACATTATCTATGTACTATTCTCAGAATAAAGTATTATATCATACAATTAAATTTTTGTCAAGAAAAATAATTCCCTAATTTTTGCCTAAAAATAAGCAAAAATCCGAGGAAATCCCCGAATTTTTACAGTCATATCTTTTGGAATTTG
>CAZRQA010000090.1:0-2885 GCA_964602335.1 uncultured Bdellovibrionales bacterium | reverse complement strand
CTTTCTTACTTTCTAACTTTTAAACTCAAGCCTATGTCCCGCCGCATTGAAAAAATAAATGAATTAATTCGGGAACACCTCTCCCAAATTTTTCAAAAAGAGCTTTCCTTAAAAAAAGGCGTATTAGTGACTATCTTTAAAGTGGATACCGCCAGGGATTTAAGCCAAGCCAAGGTTTACCTGAGTATTTTTCCTTTCAAGGAAAAACAATATGTCTTAAAAACTCTTCAAAAGGAAATTTTTGGCTTGCAAAAAAAATTAAATGAAAAAATGCAAACTAAAATTCTTCCCAAAATCATTTTTTTAGCAGACGATTCCCAGGAAAAGCTTTCTGATTTGGAAAAAATTTTCGAAAAAATAAAAAAAGAAAAATAAATCTGTTTATAGTTTAAAACTACCGGGTCTTCAATATCTGAAAGTTCGGTATATTGATCTTAAAATATTCGATCTTGTTTTTTCAATTAAAAAATATTTTAAAATTTGAAATTAATTTTTTTTCATTTTCCCTTGATATTTTAGAAAAGCTGTGCTATTGTTTTTTCTTAATTTTTTATTATTATTAAAAACTCAGTGGCAGAAATTCTTACCTCAAAATTTGAACAGCTGAAATTGCTCATCAAGAAGATTAAAAAACCCTTGTTGATTATCCATCCCGGGCCGGATGCAGACGCCCTGGGATGTGTTTTTGCCTTAAAAGATTATCTAGTTTCAAGAAAAATCCAGCCCAAAATCTACTGCATTGACCGCCCCGGAAATAATCTTTCCCAGCTTTTTCCTGCAAACGAAATCTGCAACCACTATAGTCTAAAATCCCATGACGGCATTATTTTTTTAGACCGGGGAGATATTTATTATAAGCTGGGTTTTGATCAGGAAATAGACAAAAATCCAAGTTTTAAAAAATTAAAGATTATTAATATCGACCATCACTCCCACACTTTTATTCCTGGAAAGGTAAACATAATTGATACCCAAGCCAGCGCTACTTGTGAAATTATTTTCCGTTTTTTTGAATATATTGACTACCCGGTTAAGCCCCGAATCGCCCAATTTTTACTCAATGGAATTTTTGCCGACACTGGAGGCTTCCGCCACAACAACACTTCTCCCAAGGCACTGGAAATTTCCGCAGAACTGCTGAAAAAAGGCGCCAACCTGTCAAAAATTAACCGGGGACTTTTTACCAAAAAATCTATCGGCGCCCTCAAGCTTTGGGCGATTGCCTTGGAAAGGGCTAAGATCAACTCCAAGACCGGCATGGTGGTTTCTTTCATTACCAAGGAAGACTTGCGGCGCTGCGGCGCCAGTGAAAGCGACATTTCCGGCATCTCAGAAATCCTTAATACTATCGCTGATTCTAATTTTTCCCTAGTTTTATCAGAGCAAAAACAAAACCGCGTCAAAGCCAGTTTGCGCAGCGAAGAATACAAGGGAGTGGATGTTTCCAAAATCGCCCGCCACTTCAAGGGCGGCGGCCACAAGCTAGCCAGCGGATTTGAAATTAAAGGCAAGCTCAAACAAGTCGGCAACAGCTGGATAATTGAATAGAAAAGAAATTAGGAATCAGCAACCGGCAACCAGGAAAAAACATTTAAAATAGAGGCCTCTATAGAGGCCTCTATTTTTTTCAGAAATAATTTTATCCCCCAAAGAAACAGGTGATGCCAAAAACATAAGCCTGCAAAATTTTTTTATCATATTAGCTTATATGATAAAAAAATAAATACGAAAATAACTCTTATTTTTGTTAGTTAAACCCAGTTAATTCCCTTTTGTTTCTTCAGCCAAGTCATTTGCCTTTTAGCATATTGCCGCTCAGCCAAATAAACCCTTTCTTTTATTTCCTGTTTAGAGATTTTTTTCTCCAGATATAAAGGAATCCAAAAATAGGCCAGGCCGAATGATTGGATTTTTTTCCAGCTCAAATTATATTTTTCCTTCAATTTTTTTACCTCCTTTATCATCCCCGCTTCAAATCGCTGTTTCAGCCTTTTTTTGATTCTCTTTTCTAATTTTTCCATTTTTACATCTAAGGCCAGCTGGTGAAAATTCCAAATTTCATTTTCTTTTTCAAGTTGAATGATTTTATAAGATTGAGGAAGCCCCTCCTGTTTCTTCCCCATGCCAAGAGGAGGATTATGATAGAGTTTTCTTTTTAAAAATTTAATTTCATAATTCCCTTTTTTAATTTCTGGCACTTTTCCCAGCTGTTTGGCAATTTCAATCGCCCGAATAAGACGCTGCTTGTTTTGATGGTCGATGCTTTTGGCTCTTTGGGGATCCAATTTTTTCAGCTCTTCAAAAAGTTCTTTGGCTGTCTTGTTACGTAGCATGCTACGTAACAAGCTATTGGGTTTAACTTGGGGAAATTTCTCATCAAAAACCACGCTGGAGACCCAAAAACCGGTGCCGCCGCAGATAATCGGCATTTTGCCGCGCAAGCTAATTTCTGAAATTAATTTCTCACAGTCTTTTTTAAAATGGGAAATATTATACTCTTTTTCAGGCGAAACAAAATCAATCAAGTAATGAGGGATATCTCTATAAACAAAAATTTTTCTATCATCTTCCCCCTTTTTAAAAGGGGGACTGAGGGACCCGCCTGCTTCGATATGCGAAGCATTTCGGGCAGGGTTTTTATGTTTTAAATTTGTCATTTCGCATTTGGAATTTGTTTGTAATTTGTAATTTGTGATTTGTGGTTGATTTTTCCATTTTCCTTCCACTTTCCCTGTCCCCAAGTCCATATCTTTATAAATCTGCCGGGAATCAGCCGAAATTATTTCTCCATTTTTTTCTTTGGCCATCTCCACTGCCAAATCCGACTTCCCGCTGGAAGTCGGTCCCAAAATCACCATAATATCAATCTCTTTTTTCATAAAAAT
>CAZRQA010000089.1:0-2893 GCA_964602335.1 uncultured Bdellovibrionales bacterium | reverse complement strand
AACAGCTTGACGTTTGATTTATTTTAATCTATAATTAATCTGTTTTAATTTAATCTTAAATCAAGTTCCCGCCTTTGCGAGAATAAGGGCGGTTTTATTTTTGAAAAACATTTAATAAACCTAAATTATCATGAAAATACGAAATATTGCCATTATCGCCCATGTCGACCATGGAAAAACTACCTTGACTGATGCTTTAATGAGACAAACAGGAATTGCTTGCGATGAATATTCAATGGACAGCAACGACTTAGAAAAAGAACGCGGAATTACCATCTATTCAAAAAATACTTCCATTAATTACAAAGATAATAAAATCAACATTGTCGATACGCCCGGCCATTCCGACTTTGGCTCTGAAGTAGAGCGTGTTCTGCGAGCTATTGATTGCGTGATTTTACTAGTAGATGCGCAAGAGGGACCTATGCCTCAAACCCGTTTTGTTTTAAAAAAATCTTTAGAGTTAGGCTTAGAGCCGATTGTAGTTTTAAATAAAATTGACAAACCGGCTGCTCGTCCGGCTGAAGTGGAGGAAATGGTTTATGAGCTATTTTTAGACCTTGGCGCTAATGACGAACAACTTGATTTTATTACTGTTTATGCTAATGCCAAGCAAGGAATTGCCAAGCTAAAACTAACAGACAAAGACGATGACCTCAATCCCCTCTTGGACTTAATTATAGAAAAAGTTCCTGCCGCCTCAAATTCAAACGAATCAAGTTTAATTAAGGAAAACTTTCTTTTACAGCCCTTCAATTTAGCTTATGACAATTTTTTGGGACGCCTGGCAATTGGAAGAATCTATAAAGGAAAAATTTCTAGCGGAGACATTGTGTTAATTAAAAAAACTGATGGAAGAATTTCAAAGGGGCGCATAACTAAAATTTTTACCTTTCATGGAATTGAAAAAAAAGAAGTTAAAGAGGCTTTCCAGGGAGATATTGTAATGATTGCCGGATTACCGGATGTTTATATCGGACAAACTATTTGCAACAATGAAAATCAAAAAGCTCTGCCAAATATTACAATTGACGAGCCGACTATCAGTTTAAATTTTTTGGTAAACGATTCGCCTTTCGCCAGCCGAGAAGGCAGCTTGGTAACAAATTTACAAATCAAGGAACGCTTGAAAAAAGAATTGGAGGTTAACGTAGGATTGAAAGTTGATTTTTCATCTAATAAATTTTATAGAGTTTCCGGGCGCGGAGAACTTCATATTGCCATCTTAATTGAAAATATGAGACGCGAAGGCTATGAACTTCAAATTTCTCAACCTCAAGTCATTATTAAAAAACAAAAAGGAAAAAAATTAGAGCCTTTCGAGGAAGTCACTATTGATGTAAAAGAAAAATATTCTGGAACTATTATTAAAAAATTGGGAAAAAGGAAGGGCGTGATGGTAGAAATGAAACAAAACAACGGGCATATTAGGATGATTTTTGAAATTCCCTCTCGGGGCCTGTTTGGTTATCGCAGCCAATTTATAGTAGATACTAAGGGCGAAGGAATCTTCTGTACTCGCTTTTTAGAGTTTCGCCCTTGGGCGGGAGAAATAAATAAGAGTCAAGCCGGATCAATGATTTCAATGATCAACGGCAAAGCATTGGGATTCTCCTTATTTAATTTACAAAATAGAGGAAACTTATATATTAAAGCTGGAACGGAAGTTTACGAAGGAATGGTGATCGGCGATACTGCCAAGGGATGCGATATGGCTGTTAATCCCATTAAGGGAAAGCAGCTGACTAATATGCGCGCCAGTGGAAGCGATGACGCTATTCAGCTCACCCCTCCCGTGGAGCTTACTATTGAACGCGGAATGGAACTTATGTCAGGCGATGAATATTTGGAAATAACTCCTAAAAGCGTGAGGCTGCGAAAAAAATATCTGAATGAAAATGAAAGAATTCGAGCCAAAAGAAGCGGTGGGAAATTATAAATTTTTTATTTTAAAAATTAAACGACATCAACTTAGCGGATACTGGATAATAAATTACTGAGCAAGATTTGTAATTATGATTATTTATTGGTAATATTTTTGTATCCATTCTTGTTACAATAAAAATTAATATAAGTTATGAAAAATAAAAAATATTTTTTTATTATCTTTTTGTTTTCAGTTTTTTTGCTAGCTGGCTGTTTTCGAGAAAGGGGCGAAGAAAATGCACCAGTGGAAAAACAGACTGCCATAAACCAGGAAATTGATATGAATAAATATCAGGAACCGCCGGAACCGGTTGATCCCAGCAAACTGGCTAAAGGACTGACGCCCGGAGGCACCACTGCCCAAAAACAGCCAGCAAAAGAAAAGGAGCAAGCAGTAGAAAAAGAAAACTACGAATTTATTGGAAAATACAAAGCAGCAGTAATTAAAACCAATATGGGCGATATCAAAGTGGAATTTTTTGCGGAAGATTCCCCTAAAACGGTGAATAATTTTTTAAAGTTAGCTTCAAAAGGCTTTTATGATAACACTAAGTTTCATCGCGTAATTGAAGATTTTATGATCCAGGGCGGCGATCCAAACTCCAAGGATGACGATTGGTCAGATGATGGCCAAGGCGGACCGGGATATGAGTTTAAAGACGAAATCAATTCCCATAAGCTGGTAAAAGGCTCTTTGGCAATGGCTAATTCCGGTCCGGACACTAACGGCTCCCAATTTTTCATTGTAACTGCTGATTCCACTCCCCATTTAGACGGGAAACATACTAATTTTGGAAAAGTAACAGACGGCATGGATGCAGTGGAAGAAATTGAGAGGGTGGACACTAATGGCAAAGACCATCCGGAAGAAGATATCGTGCTTAAAGAGATTGAATTGATTGAGAAATAATAATTGATTTTTTATAAGAAATATACTATGTTTATATTTCTGCTTGTTTTTTGAAAT
>CAZRQA010000088.1:0-3068 GCA_964602335.1 uncultured Bdellovibrionales bacterium | reverse complement strand
AGGCGACGCCGCAGTTAATGTTAAAAAGGCTTAATAGCGCTTTTTGAATAAAAAAACGTCCCGAATTCTCGGGATGTTTTTTGTTACCTAAATTAGTAGAATTTAAATTCTTAATTGAAGATTCACGCGAATGCATAAGGCCGGGTGTTTCTTAAAATTGACAAAGTTTTTTAAAAAATTATAATAAAGAATAAGGATTCCTTATTCTTTAAAAAATAAAAATGAATAACAAAAAAAATAATACTGGCTTGGTCGTTTTAGTGCTTGTTGCTATTATAGTAATAGGAGGATTGATTTTTTTGCTTAACGGTTTAAACAGAAGCCAAGCGCCTAAATTTACAGAACCTTCCCGGTCTCAAGCAGAGAAAGCAATGGAACAAAAAAAATTGGAGAAAGTGATTGAAGACAATCGAATGGTTTATGTCTTTTCCGGGAAAATTTTCAAGAAAGATGACGGCAAATTGGGAATTCAAGTCGATTTTGGGGAGAAGGAGAAGCTTAATTTTAAACTGGATCCGTTTATAGAAAAAGCTAAAACGCCAGCAGAGCCGAAAGAGGGGGATTACATAACAGTGGCGCTTGAAGAACCGATTTATTTAAAAGATTTTAAGAGCGGTACACTTCATAATCAGCAGTTGTCGGTTAAGGAAGTTATTATAAATGAGGAGGAAATAGACGAATAATTAATTTATTTATATCATTATGAAAAAATTTTTGTTGTTTTTCGCCTTAACGGCGTTAGGCATGGGAGGGTTTTTAAAAATTCAGGCTCAAACTGCTGATAATAGCCAGCAAGCTGTTTCTTCTTCCGCTATTTCTTCAACGGAAAATAATAATTTTACCGCCAATTTTTCTTATATAGAAGAAATTTGTCCCGAGTTTCTTGCCACTGATATTATAAAAGAAGACATTGGAAGGAATTGTGTTTTTGAAACAGGATTGAATTTGACGGCAACCGGGGAAGGCATCAAAGAGAGCAGGGAAGTGGAAGTAATGCTGGTGATGGACCGTTCCGGATCTATGGCCTCTGGAGCGAGAGGAAACTCAAAAATTGATAAAGCCAAAGATTCCCTTTATAAGTTTATTGATTTATTAGATGAGCGAGAAAATCCTGAAAATAAAACTGGATTAGTTACTTTTTCCCATAACGTAAGCTTGGATTCGGGTTTAACCTCTAATTATGATTTAGTAAGAGAGGCTATAGATAGAATGCGTGCTGTCGGCAATACAGATATTGGCGATGCCTTGATCCTTGCCAATAATCAGCTTAAAAATTCATCAGACAAGGAAAAATTTATTATCCTGGCAAGCGATGGGAGGCATAATACGGGAACCAGTCCGAGGGTGGCGGCTAGACGGGTTTATTCAAATGTAACAGTGCATACAGTGGGGATAGGAAGCAATAATAGTCATTTTGGTGGCGTTTACCCGTTAAACGAAAGCACCTTAAAGTATATTGCCCATAACTCCGGAACCGGAAAAGGGAATTATTATTATTCAGATACCACAAATTTGGAAGAAGTTTACAGCGAAATATTTGAAGATATTTTCCGGCCATTTGAAGCCGAAAATGTTGAACTTGAATTTTATTTAACTGACGAGGCTCTGGAAAAAGCGGAGAGAAAAGAGATCAATCCGCCAGAGGATAGTCTTACAGATGGAGTTATTTCATGGGAAATTGATGAGATTATGAAAAATGAGGACAGCAAGAATTTTCAGATGAAATTTCGACAAAACGACAGTGGAAAATATTTTTTTAATAAAGCTTTTGTTAAAGTAGGTTATAAAAGTTTTGGCAAAGAATATAAAGAAATTTTATCGATAGACCAGCTGAGGATAAACTCCGGGAATTGTACCGGATCAAAACCTGATGAGAATGCAATAATTTGCGATGACAATCTGATACCGCCGCACGATATGCCGAAAAAATTAGTGAGTGATTGCAATGATTATTCGGGATCAGACAAAGCTTGTAAATATAAATGCCGAGCTCCTTATGAATATCACAATGGCGGATGCGTTACCCACGGTGCATGTCCCCCCGATCTCCCAACCTATACTTGTGATTTTTCTTATACCCCTAGGTGTTCAATTGGAAATCCAAACCCTTCGTCTGAAGCCAGCATTGACTCTGATACCGGAGAATTTTATTGGTCGTGCCTGGGAGCAGAAGGAGGTAATGATGCCGAATGCAGAGTTGAAAAAAGAACTTGCACTTCCAATTGGATAGAAGTAGCCTTTTAACTTGATTTTAGATAACAGAGAAAAACAGTTTCCCATTTTAGGCGGGAGCTGTTTTTTTTACCAACAAAAACCTCCGGCTTTGCCAAAATGTGTCCCAACCATACGAGGGGATAAACTATTTAAAGCGCAGCAAGTATAAAAAAATAAACAAACAAAACCACCCCTTAAGTCCCCTCCTCAGATGAGGAGGGGAAACAGGGGAGGTTGATTCTTAATTAAAAAAATTATTGCATCTAATATGTTGCGGGTTCTTCAGAGCCGCCTATTAATAGACAGAGGCAGGCTTGTTACGCAGTCCTCCTAAGGCGGATAGACTTGTTACGTAGCATGCTACGTAACAATTAAGGTTCCAGGGAAATAAAGATACAATTTTCCGAGGTGAGTCTCGTAGAAATAAAGAAAATTTACGGGGCAAACCCCGGTGGAATAAAAATAAGATTTCAGTTGCAGTTTATAATGGAAAATCAGTATTACAAAAATTTATCCTTAAATACTTGAGTTTTTAAGGATGACATTTTTGTGGTGTAGTAAATTCTTTGTTAAATCAAATCTTACAGTGTAAAATCTAGTGAAATCCCAGTTAAATAATAAATTGATTTAACGGGACAGGTAGAAACATAATTTCACCAGTTTTGGCCAGGAGCCAATTTCTAGCAAGCAGGAAAAATCATTTTAAAATGGCCAGATAAATATTAAGCAGTCCTTCGGAAACGGGCAGGCATGCTGCGTAGTTCTCCAGAGGAGGACAGGCATGCTACGTAACAGAGTCGTGACTTGATGGAACATTAAAACTATTGAAAGAATCTATTTTATTGTGGTATAAT
>CAZRQA010000087.1:0-3079 GCA_964602335.1 uncultured Bdellovibrionales bacterium | reverse complement strand
CAGAAAATTCAAATTTTTTACTAAAACCATTTGCATTTATAAATAAATTATTTTACAATATTCTCTGTAAGTTTTCGTTTTTCTCTTAAAAAGTAAAAAAATACTAAAGGTGCGCAATTTAGTTCATTTTACATAAGGATAAACAAAAATTACGCGTTATTAACTTTAACATTTTAGTGAATGTCAAAAAAACTATTCATTGGGAACATTGAGTGGTCCGCCACTGATGAAGAATTAAAAGATTTCTTCTCCCAATACGGCGCTGTTGAAGAGGCTGTGATCATTAATGACAAATTCTCTGGCCGATCCCGCGGTTTCGGTTTCGTCACTTTTGAAAAAGATGAAGAAGCCGATAAAGCCATGGCTGAATTAAACGGCCAGGATTTCAAGGGAAGAAATATTGTTGTAAACGAAGCTCGAGCGCCCAAACATGAAAACGCCCCTGAATAATCTTCAAGGCTAAATTCAAAAGGTTGGTTGAAAAGTGCGCAGTTTGACCGGCCATAGAACAAAAACCCTGTCTTTAGTATAAGCTGGGGTTTTTGTTTGCTTTTATTTAAATCAGGGTGGTATAATTAGAACAGCTAATTTAAAAATTTGTAGATTTTCCCGCCTGGAGCTGACATCCAATCAAGACTGGCTAATTTGCGGGAAATAAAGTTGAAATTTTAAATATACAAGAAATAACTTAAAAATTAAAATAATTAACAATAAGCCATGAAAAAAATAATCGGCCTAATTATTTTTCTTTTAATCTTGGCTGGAGCCAGCTATATTTACTACGACTATAAAAAAGATCAGGAAAAAAAGACCGCCGATCAAAACCAGTCCAACCAACAATCACAAAATCAAAAAAATGACAACCAGCCCAAACAGCAAGAAAATAATCAAGAATATAAAAATTATCCCGATTTGGGCGTAGGAGATGAAAACGATTATATAGTTAAGCTTCATCAAAAATTAAGCGACGCTGGCGTCTTTCCTGGCAACTTAGTCGATGTTAATCATTACGGGGAAAAAACCCAGCATAGCGTGATGCTTTTCCAGCTTACCCAAGACATGGACGCCACTGGAATTGTTAACCAGAATACCTGGAAAGCCTTGTACAATCCCAAGCCAATTGACAAAAACCAGCTGCCGGAACTAGAGAAAAAAATCCCCATTGATCCCGGCCACGTCAGCGAAGACCACGCCCTGGACAAAATGGTAAAATCTGACACTAAAGTTGAAGTTAATGAAAACACCGACACCAGTAAAACCCATCCGGACGAGCAAAAAACCGACAACGGCAAAAAGGTGGCTTATTTCACTTTTGACGACGGTCCCAACCGGAATTATTCGCCAGAAATTTTAAAAATCCTGGACAAATATGACGCCCGGGCCACTTTTTTCGTTATTGGCGAAGAGGCCGAGAAAATGCCAGATCTTCTCCAAGAAGAAAACAGGCACGGCTGCGTAATTGGCAACCATACTTATTCTCACATTGACCTAAAAAAAGCTTCTGCTGCAAAATTTAAAAATCAGATAGAAAAAACAAATGATATTATTAAAAAAGCGGTTAAGCAGACTCCCAAATGCTTGCGGCCGCCTTATGGCTCCGTTACTAAACAAGAAAAACTGGATATCTTAAAAGACTTTGGCATGGAAACCGTGCTGTGGGATGTTGATCCCCAAGATTGGAGCCGGCCGGGAACCCAGACTATTATCAACCATGTTCTGAAATACATTCAGCCCGGCGAGATTGTTTTGATGCACGACGGCGGTGGAGATCGATCTGAATCCGTTGCTGCTTTGAGGACCATTATGAAAACTCTGGATGAAAAAGGCTGGGTTTTTAAATCAATCTGCGAATATCAGTAAACATTATTTGTAATTTATTTTCAATTTTAACTCTTTTGAAATATGAAATCTAAGAAAATAATTTATTGGACACCGAGAATTCTTTCTGTTTTGTATGTAATCTTCATTAGCCTTTCCGCTTTAGATGTTTTTAGGGAAGGCTATAAATTCCCTGAAATATTAATTGCGCTTTTCATGCACCTGCTTCCCGGTTTCATCCTTTTAATTATGATTATTATCGCTTGGAAAAAAGAATTGATCGGCGCAGTCTGTTTTTTTGCCCTGGCTGTTCTATTCACTTTTTTCTTTAAAACTTATCAACAGCTAGCCGGTCTGCTTACTATTTCCCTCCCCCTTTTAGTGATCGCCCTGGGTTTTTTCTTTTCTTATAAAAATTCTCAAGCTATCGAAAAATAAACAAACTCTATCTAAAATGTTTAAGCCACCTTTCGGATTTTTACCCCGTATCTTTATGGTACTGGGGCGAACCGACGACCTATTTACCCCGTACCAATTATGTGATTCGCAATTTATTTCTTTTGGAGCCGAAAGTCGGATTCGAACCGACGACCTACTGTTTACCTGCCTCGTCGGCAGACAGGCCTGCCCGCAATGCTAACGCATAGCGTTGCAGACGGGCAAAATAGTTGCTTCTTATTTACCAAAAGACAAATAACCGATTGATACTGCAGGAGCCACCTGTCAGATTCGAACTGACGACCTACTGTTTACAAAACAGTTGCTCTAACCAGCTGAGCTAAGGTGGCATTTAAAACAAAACCATCATAACAAAATAATCTGCTTAATTCAAGCAGATTTTAAACATTCCAATAGCTATTGGAATGTTTCTATTTAATCTTTTCATAATATACTCCGGAACCGGTTTTGCCTATCTGGCGAATAACTCCCGCTTTTTCCAATTCTTCCAGGTACCTATAGGCGGTAGTATTGGAAACTCCTAAAAATTTTTCAATGTCATCGTTGGTAAACTTTGAATTTTTTTCCATATATTCGCCAAGCTTTTTCAAATTTTCTTTTTTCTTTCGGCTTAAACTTCTTGACCATTCGGTCCCTTTCTCCAAATCCCCAGCTGCTTCTTTTCGAGAAATTAAAATCTCTATCAAATTAAAAAGAATATATAAAAAACTCAAATAGAAAAACCAACTAAAAATAAGCCATTCAGCCGACAAGTTGGACTCATTGCCATGGTAAATATCTGTTCCTGCCAAGAAAGCCAAAA
>CAZRQA010000086.1:0-3092 GCA_964602335.1 uncultured Bdellovibrionales bacterium | reverse complement strand
GCCTTAAAAAAGGAAGGCAAGGAAGCGGAGTTTTTTAAATACCAGGGTGATAACCATAACATCAGCCAAGCTTCAGAATTGGCTTGGAAAAGAACAATAGATTTTTTCAAAGAAAATTTATAATGTAGCCTTAAAATTTAGCAAGTAAATTTTTTACGAAGCAAGGCATTTAGTCCTGTTTTATTGAAAGAATGTCAGCGGATGGCTGTATTTAAGGAGGACAAAAAGGACAAAAGCCAGGTTTAATTTTAAGAAAAGAATAAAAATGAACCAAGAAAAAAATCAAGATGGCAGTTCATCTTCCAAAAGAAATTTTCTGGCGGGGATAATATCCGGATTTTTGGCGGATGTCGCTTTTTCGGTTAAGGAATATTTGGAAAGCGTTTTAAAAAGACAAGTGAGAAAAATCGTAAAAAGTATAATGGGCTTGGTAATAATGATTTTGGGAATTATTTTTTTCTTTAATGGATTGGCTATTTTAGTGAATGATTATCTAGGAAAGGGCGATTGGCCGGGATATCTTTTTCTAGGGATAGGCTTGGCGGTTATCGGGTTTCTCTTTAGAGATTCCAAGAATTAATTTTGTAAATATGAAAAAATATATTTTGGTATAATAATTAATTTTAAAAAAATGAAAAATCTAGACAGAGAAAAATTGAGAAAAGGAGTTTTAAGAGGGACGGAAACAGCCTTTTCTAAAGCGGAAGATCAATATGATCGTATAAACAAAAAGGCTTCTGAAGCTTTTTCGCTTACTAAGGAAAAAGCCATTAAAGCTAAGGATAAAACTGAAGAACATATTCGAGAACATCCTATGAAATCGATTTTTATAGCCGCCGGAATAGGAACTCTTGTTGGATTGATTGCCTCTAAGCTGATGAGCAAAGGGAGAAATAAGGATTAATGCGCCAGTATAAATTTTTTTGCCATAAATGTTTATATTTTATAAAAAATATTAAAAGAGCGAAGAATATAAGAGCTGATAAAAATAGGAAACTTGTGAATTAAGAAAAATAATTTATGATGTACAATCATTGCAATAAAGATAATCATCTTAATAATCACGGAAATCATTGTGATATGTCTGACGGAAAAGAGGAGCAACACAATAAGGAGGGACATAACGAACACGCCGGACATTCAGTGGCTGATTTTAAAAAGAGATTTTATGTTTCTCTGGTTGTTACTATCCCCGTTTTATTTCTTTCTCCCTTAATTCAGGGGATTTTCGGCTTTAGTTTTCAATTTCCTGGTGATAGAATTCTAATTTTTCTTCTGTCGACTTTTGTCTTTTTCTATGGAGGCAAACCTTTTCTCGTAGGAGCCTGGGAAGAAATAAAGAACAAAGCCATTGGAATGATGACTCTTATCGGTCTGGCAATTGTGGTGGCATATTTTTATAGCAGTGCGGTGGTTTTTGGCTTAGAAGGAAAAATCTTTTTCTGGGAATTAGTTACCTTAATTGATATTATGCTTTTAGGCCACTGGATTGAAATGAAATCGGTGATGGGAGCATCAATGGCGTTGGAAAAACTTTCAGCCTTAATTCCCAATAAAGCCCATCTTAAGAAAGGAAATAAAACTGTTGATGTTGAAACGAAAGAACTTGAAGATGGAGATATAATCCTAATCAAACCGGGAGAAAAAATTCCAGCAGACGGGATAGTTGTGGGAGGAGAAAGTTTTGTTAATGAATCAATGCTCACAGGTGAAGCCAGGCCTGTTTCAAAAGCCAAAGGCAAAAAAATTATCGGAGGTTCGGTGAACGAAGATGGTTCACTGGAAGTGAAAGTTGAAGGCGTGGGAGAAAATTCATATCTTTCCAAAGTCATTAATTTGGTAAAACAAGCCCAGGCTTCAAAATCTAAAACCCAGGCCTTGGCGGACAGAGCCGCTTTTTGGCTTACCGTAGTTGCAATTTCCGTTGGAGTGATTACTTTCTTCAGTTGGTTTTTCATTGGCGGAGATTTAGCCTTTGCCGTTGAAAGAACGGCGACTGTTTTAGTCATCACTTGTCCGCACGCTTTGGGCTTGGCGATTCCTTTAGTGGTGGCAATTTCTACAACTTTATCCGCTCAGAATGGGCTGCTTATTCGCAACCGAACTGCTTTTGAAAATGCCAGAAAAATTACCACTGTTGTTTTTGACAAAACAGGAACGCTTACGGAGGGAGCTTTTAGCGTAAAAGATATTGTTTCTCTTGATGAAAATAAAAATAAAAACGAGATCTTAAAATTAACAGCTAGCCTAGAAGCAAGTTCTGAACATCCCATAGCCAAGGCCATTACAAAAGAAGCAAGAAAAAAGAGCATCAATCTTGTGGAAACAAGCAACTTTAAAGCTTTAAAAGGAAAAGGGATTGAAGGGATTGTTGAAAACGAGAAAATGCTGGCGGTGAGCCCCGGTTATCTTAAGGAATTGGAATTAGAAATTCCCAAAGAAGCGGAAAATTTCAGCGGGACGGTAATTTTCCTTGTGAGTGAGATTAAAAATAATTTTAGCGTGATTGGGATTGTCAATCTTGCTGATATCATTAGAAAAGATTCTCAAGAGGCAGTAGATACTCTCAAAAAAGAGGGGATAAAACTTTGGATGCTTACCGGCGACAACGAAAGCGTGGCCAAAGAAGTTTCTGATGAACTAAAACTGGATGGATTTTTTGCAGGAGTTTTGCCTGACCAGAAACAGGATAAAATCAAGAAACTTCAGGGCAAGGGGGAATATGTGGCAATGGTGGGTGATGGGATCAATGACGCGCCTGCTTTAGCTCAAGCCAATGTGGGAATTGCCATTGGAAGTGGAACGGATATTGCAGCTGAAACAGCGGATATAATTTTGGTTAATAGTAATCCCAAAGATATTTCATCGTTGATTCTATTTGGAAAAGCGACCTATAAAAAAATGGTTCAGAATTTGGGTTGGGCAACCGGATACAATATATTTGCCATTCCTTTGGCCGCAGGCGTATTGGTTAAAGCGGGATTGTTGCTTTCACCTGCTGTAGGAGCAGTGCTGATGTCACTTTCAACTGTGGTGGTGGCTGTTAATGCCAAACTATTGAGGGTAAAAAAGTAAAAATGAAAAAAATAATT
>CAZRQA010000085.1:0-3145 GCA_964602335.1 uncultured Bdellovibrionales bacterium | reverse complement strand
ACAAATAAAAACCATCTTGTCTAAAAACTATAAATAACGCTCTGAAATCTTACAGTTAAGATATTAATATTAACAAATTTTATGCCGGATCAAGATCAAATAAATAAAAAAGAAAAATTGGAGGGCGAAGAGGAAAAAGAGTCCCGGAAAGAAAAAGAAAAAAAAGAGAAAGCATTAAATCTAGATAATTTCATTGAGCAAGAGAAATCGAAAACAGCAGAAGAAGCTGAAAAGCCAGAAATAAAAGAGGCTGAATTGGAACAAGAAAAGCCCCAATTGGAGTCAATAAAGGAAAAAATCAGCAAGCAAGCGCCCAAAAAAGGAACAAAAAAACAGGCGATTAACGAGGTGGACGTGAAAAAACGAGCTCAGGAAATTTATGATTTCCAGGATGCAGACCAACAGGTAGAAAAGCTGGTTCAGCTGGCAGTCCAGCAAGATCCTTTTAGTGCCATAAAGATTGCCCAGCATTTAGATGAAAATTATGTGCTGGATAAATTGCATGACGAGCTTTTGGAAGAAAAAATCCAAAAGATTTTAAAAGAAAAGGGAATCTTGAAATAGCTTATTAGGAGTTAGTTTTTTAGCTTATTAGATAAGATTAAGAAAAAAAATTAAAATAAAATGTCGGCAGAAAATATAATTTTTATAGCGATGGTTCTGGCAGGAGGGGCGATGGCCTTCAGCGGATTTTGGTTTTTGCTGGAAACTTTTTTGCTTTTTCGTTTGAGGCTTACTCAGTCCCTGAACAGCGACTTGGACATTATTCGAGTGGTGAAGCACAAAAAACCGGAAAGCGCCCAGGAGGCCGACCAGTCGGAAAAGGAGGAAATTTCCAATATGGAGCATCTCTTGGCTACGCTTTCCAATATTCAAGACAGAAAGAATTTTTTTCATAGAATATTATATGGCAAGCCGCAAATTACCTTTGAGATTGCGGTGCCTTCCGATGGAGACCAGATAAGCTTTTATGTTTCTATGCCAAAGAAATTCCGGGAGCTGGTAGAAAAGCAAATCCACAGTTTTTTCGCCGATGCTTTTATTGATAAAGTAGAGGATTATACTATTTTTCAGCCTAAATCCTTCACTGCCGGCAGCCATTTAAAATTAAAGAAAAACAGCGCCTATCCCATCCGCACCTACCAGCGACTGGAATCCGATCCTTTGCAGAATATAACCAATGCGCTTTCTAAGCTGGAAGATGAAAATGAAGGGGCCGCCATTCAATTTATTTTGCAAAATTCCAGCAAAAGCTCAAAAAAAGGCAAAGAAATTTCCCAGCAGATGCAGCAAGGCAAAAGGTTAGACAAGGCAGGAGGAGGCAATATGGCTTTAGATATTATGAAAGACGTGGGGAAAGAAATGGGAAAAATTGCCAAGAAAAAAGAAGACGAGCAGAAGGATTTTGCTAAAAATGACAGCAACGACACACCGGTAAACTTGACCCCGGAAGAAAATGAGATAATCAAGCAAATAGAAGCCAAAGCCAATAAAGCCCGCTTTGACGTTAATATTAGACTATTGGCGTCTGCCCAAACCAAGGAAAGGGCCGAGGCTATTTTAGGCCAAATGGAAAATGCCTTTACCCAGTTTGAGGATGATAATTTAAACAAGTTTGCAGCAGTGCGCTCAAAAAATCATAATGCCCATAAACTGGCTTTTAACTATATTTTCAGGCGCTTTAAGCCGGCTAACAGCATTGTTCTAGATACAGAGGAATTGGCCAGTGTTTTTCATCTGCCGATTTCCACTACGGAAACGCCAAAAATAAATTGGCTGCGCTCCAAAAGTGCGCCGCCGCCGCCGAACATTCCCAAAGAAGGCTTATTGTTGGGGTACAGTGATTTCCGGGGATCGGAAACGCAGATAAGGTTGAGCGAAAATGATCGCCGCCGCCATCTCTATATTGTCGGACAAACCGGTACCGGAAAATCAGGCTTTATTGAAGAGATGGCCAAGCAAGATGCTAAAAGCAAGAAGGGAATGTGCATTATTGATCCCCATGGGGATCTAGTGGATCATGTGATGGAGTGCATTCCCAAAGAGCGGGCGGAAGACATAATTTATTTTAATCCGGCTGACACTGAGCGCCCTTTTGGATTTAATATGATGGAATATGACAAAGACAAGCCGGAACAGCGGACTTTTGTAATCAATGAGATGATTGCCATTTTTGATAAACTATATGATTTGAAACAAACCGGTGGTCCGATGTTTGAGCAGTATATGCGAAATGCTATGCTGTTGGTAATGGATAGCCCGGAATTGGGCTCAACCTTAATGGAAATTCCCCGGGTTTTTCGGGACGTGGAATTTCGGCGGGAAAAATTGAAAAGATGCAAGGATATGACGGTAGTGGAATTTTGGGAAAAAGAAGCGGAAAAAGCCGGTGGAGAAGCAGCCTTGGAAAATGTGGCTCCTTATATCAATTCCAAGCTGGTAACTTTCATTTCCAATGATATGATGCGGCCGATTATCGCCCAGCAGGAGAGCACCTTGAATTTCCGTCAAATAATGGATGAAGGGAAAATTTTGATGGTGAATTTATCTAAAGGGAAAATTGGGGAAATTAACAGCCATCTTTTAGGCATGGTGATTGTCGGTAAACTTTTAATGGCAGCCCTTTCCCGCACTGATTTGCCGGAAGAAGAAAGAAAGGATTTTTATCTCTATATTGATGAATTTCAAAACTTTACCACTGATTCCATTTCCCAAATTCTTTCTGAGGCTCGCAAATATAAATTATGCCTGACTATTGCCCACCAGTTTATCGGCCAGCTTTCCGAGGAAATTTCCAAAGCGGTTTTCGGCAATGTGGGTTCAATGTGCTCTTTCCGAGTAGGCTCGGAAGATGCAGAATTTCTTCAGAAGCAATTTGCGCCGAGGTTTGATGAAAATGATTTAATCAATGTAGACAACTTTAATTGTTTCACTAAATTGCTTATCAACAACGAATCGACTGATCCGTTTAATATGAAAACTTATCCGCCGAAAAAAGGCAGCGAGGAATTGAGGGAAGCCTACAAAGAGCTTTCCCGTTATGAATACGGCCGGGACCGGCAGATTGTGGAAGATGAAATTAAGGATCGCTATCAAAATGCGATGCAGAAAATCAAGGAAGCCGGTGATATGCCGGAAGCGGAAA
>CAZRQA010000084.1:0-3251 GCA_964602335.1 uncultured Bdellovibrionales bacterium | reverse complement strand
GATTCTCCCTGATAAACTCCATCCTGTCCACTATCAATTCTCGCGCGTCAGGATGGTCAATTCTTCTTTCTGCCAACCAGATTAAATTTCTTAGTCTTCGGTCAATTATCCGGTCAAATATTCTTTCCAATCTCTTTCTATACCTCCAGTAGAAAAATATCTTTCTGTGATTTTCAAAAAAGCTATCTAGTCTCTCTAAATGCTTCAATTGAATCTTTAAAAAACGGTACTCTTTTCTGGTTAGCCAATCTAGATTTTTATATATTTTCAAATTTTTAATAAGCGAATTATAATTAGTTGCCACTTCGAAATTTACTGCTGTTTTCCCTTGGTTGCCTGCCTTGTCTTCTGCTTTAACTTTAAAATTATGCCCGCCAGTCAATTGAAAGGCTGGGTCTATTTCGTTTTCTGCAAAAACATCTTCATTCAAAAACTCTTCTTTTGTTAACTCTTTCTCAGCTGTCTTATTATCACTAACGGAATAATCAATCTCAATCTTTTCATCGCTTAAATATTCCCTCTCTTCCGGAGAATTTATCTCCACCACCGGCGGTTCTGTGTCTTGCTCTTTTTCTTCTATTATTAACCCATCTTTATTTTCTTCAACTAAAAAGCTGGTTTTCTCATTTTCGGTAATGGCTCCTTCAATTTCTGATTCTTTGTACTTTTTTCCGTCAGTATCATAAATAAAACCGGCATATTCCCCATCTCCGTTGCCAGTTAACTCCAGCTCATATTGACCGTCCAGGGGATTTTGAATTTCAATTATCTTATAACCGTCCTTTCTGCCATCTGAATAGTAATAAGCATTTCCGATTTGATTTTCTTCTTTGGTTATAAATTTTCTATCTGGGGCGATAACTTTTACATCTACCGGACAAGCTAAAACAAAAATTCTCTGGTTCTCGGTGGCTAAAGCATAGGTCTTGTTTGGTTGATCTAAGCCTAAAAAGCTATAAACTTCCGGAATAGTCTTAACTGGTAGCTGAGTATGTTTGGTTTCATTTGTTGTTTGTTGACCCACTCCGTTTATAAAATATAAATCGCTGCTTTCATTTAGAACTGTCCCGTCTCCAGCTAAATTTTCTTTTTTAAGGGGATAGGGATTAGGCTGGCCGTCTTTCCAAAGTTTATCATTATTTTCTCCGTTGTATTCATCTACAAAAACTTCTTTGCTCGTTTCAACGCCGGAACCCTCCACTAATAAAATATCGCTCCCATTAAAATTATCACTGTGTTGACTGATTCTTTGTAATAAACCGGGGATATAATCATTTTTTTCCTGCATTTTCCAGGAACTCACCATTTCTTGGTTTTCATTTTTTATTACATAATTATATATCGGCATTAGTTGTTTGGCGGAAGGTGCATATTCGTGGATTAAGTCATAATAGTCTTTCCCCTGATTTTCATCTTTTAAACTTAACGCCCACAAATAAATATTAAGTGGCTGCCAATCTTTTGGTAAAACTCCACCCTCCCAAACAGGATAGACCTTGCTGGCGCCAAAGACCGGTGTGCCCAAAAGCACCAGTTTATCGATATTGTCTTGGTATCTAGAGCTGTAAATATAATCCAAGGCCACCAGACCGCCCATAGAGTGGGCAATAATGCTGTAATTCTTGTCAAAAGATTTCTCCTTTAATTCTTCCATCACTGGCATCAAAAATTCTTCTACGCTTTGGCTGTTGTCCTGGCGCCAGTCATAATGAACAATCTGCAAATCCTCACCTTTTTCGTATCCTTGATCTTCAAAAGCTTTGACCAGTCCATCATAGTGATGATTGCCTGGAGAAAAATCCCAATCATTTGAAAGAATGCCTTCTTCAAACATCCTTTCCCAATTCCAGCTGCCGCCAATGCCTGGCAGAATAATCACTGGCGGATGCTCGGTGCCACAAGTTTTCCAGGGATAATAATTTATTGCTTCTGCTACTATTAACTCTCCTCTTCCAGCAGGATTATCAGGATGAGTCGGCCCGGATGGCTTCATCCAGCAATTTTGGCTGGCATCAATGCCAGACTGTTCTCTGGAATAAAGAGCTGCCTGCCGATTATTGGCAAAAATACTTTCTCTCACATAAGAGGATCCTCCGCCCCTAAAAACATTTAAGCCATGATAATTTTCTAAAAATTGGGTATTATTGATAGCAAAGCTTCCCTTTTCTAAGTTTATATTCAAAGCCGCTTGGGGCACACACTCTTCTGCCCAGGCTTCTTTGAACCAATTGTTTTTTTCATAGGCAAAGCACTGATTGCCACCTCCTTTTTTAAAAATAACATTACTAATAACGTTAATATCGCTTTCCCCTCCTCTTAAGTTAATGGCATAATTGGCTTCATGAGAAACCCCTGCTTCGCCTTTAAAAATAATAGGGCTGTTTTCATTGCCAACGGCATTAAAAATTCCCTCTACAATTATCCGGGAATTATTTCGAAAAATAATTTTAACGCCCGGCTCTATAGTTAAATCGCCCTTGAAAATATAATCGGTATTATCTATCAAACTGGGAGCGCTGCCAATATCCCAGATAGTATTTTCTTCTATGATAATAGTATCACCGGCTGCTTTAGTTGAATTTTTTAATTTAAATTGGCTTAAAAAATCAAATGGCAATAAACTAAATAATAAAGCGAGGGTTAATAAAACAGCTGATGTTTTCTTGATTTTCATTTTCTGAATTTAATAATTATTTTTTAATTAAAATATTCAAACCAAGCATTTATGCTTAAAGCAATTAAATAATATAAGCCAAAACCAATCAAGTAAATAGAAATGAAGGAGAAAAGGTAAGAAATTATAATAAATCTTAATTTTTTTTCTTTATTTATTATATAGTTTTTAGATAAGAGAGGAAAAACTAAAAATAAAAAAACTGCTATTGGGGCACCAAAAAAAATTAACTCTAAAAATTTTTCCCAACCTTTCTCAAATCCGCTTTCAAATAACAACCAATAAAAAATTCCATTTATAACCAAAAGTTCAATAGTTAAAAAAGAATAAATCCACCAAAAAAAAGGCTTCGTTTTCCTAAGAATCAAAAAAGTCGGTAAAAGCACTGCTAAATAAATAGCGCTAACTTTCAAAAGTGGTATGCTATGAAACCACATTTCTAGAATTCCCATTTTTTTACTTTATTTTTTATTTCTATATTAAAACAGAAAAAATTATCCTCATCAAAAACCGACTTTATTTTATCATATCTTCAATATCTTTTCATTTAATTTTTTCTATTTATAATACTCCAGTA
>CAZRQA010000083.1:0-3382 GCA_964602335.1 uncultured Bdellovibrionales bacterium | reverse complement strand
TTTTATTCTTTTCTAATTGCTTCCATTGGAGACAGCTTAGCCGCCTTTTGGGCCGGCCGCACCCCAAAGACTAAGCCGGCCGCCAATGAAAAAATCAGAGCGATAAGCACGGAATTCAATTCAATTGGAAAATTCAATTCAAAGCCGTACTGCAATAAAACTATTGAAATAATTTTAGTTAAAGCAAAGCTTAGCAATAAGCCGAAAATCCCTCCGATTAAAGTAATGAAAACAGCTTCCAACAAAAATTGATAAAGGATGTCTTTAGGCTTGGCGCCTACCGCTTTGCGCAACCCCACCTCGCTTACTCGTTCGGAAACCGCTACATACATCACATTAGTAATACCTACTCCGCCGACAATCAAGGAAATAGAAGCCAGGGAAACTAATAAAATATTCACTGCCTGGAAAATGCTGTCTAGCATCTCCATTGCTTCCGTTAAGGCTGTCACTGCGAAATCGTCTTCACTTGGGTCGTCAATATTATGCCGATCCCGCAAAATATCTTCCATTTGCAAAACCGTCACATTTGTATCAGCGCTGTCTTTAATTTTAAACATTCCAAATTGTAAATAGTCCACCCCCATTATTTTCTTTTGCAGGGTTTGCGCCGGCAAATAAATGAACTCGTCAAAACTGAAATATCCGGTTGAACCTCGCGGCTCCAAAACGCCGATAACTCGAAAAGATAAATTTTTTATTTTTATGTTCTTGCCAATTGGATTTTCATTGGGGAAAAAATCTTTTTCTATTTCTTTTCCGATCACGGCCACTTGTTTTAAATTTCCACCATCTTCTTCATTGTAGGCATAACCTTTTTCTAATTTATATTGCTTGTCTACTTCCTTTACTCCGGCTGTGGCTCCCCATAGCATAACTTGTTGGTTTTCATTCTTGCGGCTAGCTACCTGCTGGCTAATAATTCCTCCGTACCAATTTCCCAAGTTTTTTAAATCAGCCAAGGCCTCAAAATCTTCTAATTTTAAAGTAGTAATTTGAGTGCCGCCAATTATACCGCTTATGTTTTGGGTAGAAGTTTTGCCAGTATTGGGAACTTTTATTTCCACTTCAATTATATCTGTTCCAAAAGTCTCTACCTGCTGGATGATATAATCTTTAAAGCCCAAGCCTAAAGATAAAATAGAAATTACTGAGGCAATTCCAATGGTTATTCCCAATAAGGACAAAAATGTCCGGCTTTTATTGGCAGTGATGTTTTTTATCGCCAATTTAAATGCCACTGCAATGTTTCTCATTTTTTGTATTTTCTACTTCATTAATTTTTCAATTCTTATTCGTATCTCAGCGCCTCCATTGGGCTGACCTTCGCTGCTTTACGCGCCGGATAAATTCCAAAAATCAAACCGATAAATATTGAAACCAGCACAGCAATTATAATCGAAGAAAAAGAAATCATAAAGCTCCATTCATAGCCTAGAGCAGTAATCGCTATTGAAGCCAAAAAAGAAATTGCCACACCGATGATTATCCCCAAAATTCCTCCTAATAAAGAAACCACAGCTGATTCAATCAAAAACTGCGTAATGATATCTCCTCTTTTCGCTCCTACGGCTTTGCGCAAGCCGATTTCCCTGACTCTTTGATTAACGGAAATTAACATGACATTCATTATCCCCACACCTCCAACCAACAGGGAAATTCCTCCTACAATGGTTAAAAAATACTTTAAAACATCGGTAATATTTTTAATGGTGTCCAGGGCGGACGCTTGATCCCTTACTGAAAAATCATCATTGGCCGGATCAGTGATGTTGTGCTCTTCCCTTAAAGTCTTTTTAATATTCTCCTTGGCGGGCTTCACTAAACCGGCTTCTCTGGCTTTCAAGCGGATAAAGCCCAGATGATCTATGCCTAAAATTAATTTTTGGGCAGTCCGTAAAGGCACAAAAACAGCATTATCCTGATCGGCACTTCCCAGTGAACCGGCGCCTCGTTTTTCCAAAACTCCAATTACCCGAAAAGAGTGATTCCCAATTTTTATTTTTTTATTTACTGGATCAATCTGGCCAAAAAGTTCTTCAGCTGTCTTACTGCCCAGCACTGCCACCTTAGAAAGATTGCCTTCCTCGTCTTCAATAAAAAAACGGCCCTTTTTTACTTCCGTATTCTCCACTTCAATATAGCTGGCCGTCGTGCCATTCATTGACCGGCTCAAGGAATTGCCGTTCTGGGAAATTTCTACCGTGCCTATCACATAACCGGCTGCCGCTTCTATTTCCGGCACATTGCGTTTATTCCTTAAGGCTTTTAAGTCGTCATATTTCAAGGTAGTAATTGTCACCCCGAAAGCCATTGCCGGCGGCCCCTCTTCATCTGATGCACCAGGCAAGACAGC
This sequence comes from uncultured Bdellovibrionales bacterium, assembly GCA_964602335.1. Taxonomy (GTDB): domain Bacteria; phylum Patescibacteriota; class Minisyncoccia; order Moranbacterales; family DUUL01; genus CAYMRZ01. Next base: position 1,026 of record CAZRQA010000083.1, on the reverse strand, counting down.
TATTAAATTAGACCCCACTCCTTCCACTTGTTCTACAATAAAATTCTGGGCCGACAGCCCGATTGCCATAATAATTATTACTGAGGCCACTCCGATAATTATTCCCAAAATCGTTAAAAAGGATCTTAGTTTATGGGCTAATAAATTTTTAAAGGATACTTTTATCGGATTGCTCAATTTCATTTTGTATTAAAATTGATAATTAAATATTACCATTTCTCTTTTCCCTTGTTTTATAAAATTTTTATTATTTTTTATTTTTCCAATTCATCTCTGTCAGCAAATTTTCGTTCAGTAATCTGGCTGTCATTGGTAATTTTACCATCTACCATTTCCAGAATCCGCCGGGCATGCATAGCAGTATATTTTTCATGGGTGACTAAGATAATGGTTTTGCCCTCATCATTTAAGTGCTGGAGGATTCTCATAATCTGCCGTCCAGATTTTGAATCCAAATTGCCGGTTGGCTCGTCGGCAAAAATTATTTCCGGGTTGTTCACTAAAGCTCTAGCAATTGCCACTCGTTGTTTTTCTCCTCCAGAAAGCTGGTTGGAAAAATATCCGATGCGAGGTTCCATTGCAACTGATTTTAAGGCGCTTTCTACTTTTTTATTTATTTCTTTTTTATAAAAATTCTTTTTAGAATAAAGCAGCGGCAATTCCACATTTTCAAAAACAGTTGTCCTGGGTAAAAGGTTAAAAGTTTGGAATACAAAGCCGATTTCTCTATTCCTAATATTTGCCAATTGATCTTCCAGGTAATTTTGTAAAGCCTTGCCTTTAAAATAATATTTTCCGCCAGAAGGGCGATCCAAAAAACCCAATAAATACATTAAAGTAGATTTACCGCTTCCGCTGGGACCCATAATCGCTACGAACTCCCCTTTTTTTATTTCAAAACTAACGCTACAAACCGCCTTAGTTTCCGCGCCTCCGTTGAAATAAGTCTTGCAAATATCTTTAGTTTTTATAAGTATATTTTTAGTCATTTATTTTTATTTATAGCAATCATTAATTAAAAAATAA
>CAZRQA010000082.1:0-3394 GCA_964602335.1 uncultured Bdellovibrionales bacterium | reverse complement strand
AAAAATGGGGCTGGATCGCAAGGATGCTAAAGTCTATCTTTTTCTTTTAGAGAAAGGTTCTTCTAATGTAATAAAAATTGCCCAAAAATTGGAACTTAGCCGGCCCACGGTTTATCGAATTTTAGAAAATCTTCAAGACAAGGAATTGGTCTACCAGGATCAAGCTGGAAAAAAGGGTCGTTTCTCTGCTAATTCTCCGGATGGTTTCCTGGGAATTCTCCGTACTAAAAGACGAAAAGTTGAAGAACAGGAAAGAGAATTTTTAAGGATTATTTCTGTTCTTCAAACTAAATATCACTTGCTTTCCGATGCCAATGAAATCAAGGTTTGTTCTAAGAAAGTTTTATTGGAAGATTTTTCCAACACCCTGACAAAAAATATCTACGTTTTATCTTTTGATAAAAAGCTGGAAAATTATAAAAAAATAGAGAAAATTTATCCGCAGATAAGGAAAAGGCTGGGAGAAATTTCCGTTAAAGAGATCCTGGCCAATCAAAATGGTGCCGAACCTCGCCTTAATTACGTAAAAAGAAAGACTAAAAAAACCGGCTCAGCCGGCTTGGACGCAACTTTGGTGGTTTGCGATAAAATTTTTATTTTAGAAAAAAACCAATCCTTTTGCATTGAAAATCCCCAAATCGTTGAAATCCTCAAAGCAGTTTTTGAAATGATGTGGAGGTAAATTGGTTATTGCCATTTTCTATTTTTATTTTTTTTCTCCTTCTCTCTAAAAGCTTTTTCTAAGCTAATGCCAAAATAATTAGAGATCCCGCAAAGATTAAGCAAAATTTCCATTAATATTTCATTTATAGGTATAAAATTAGAATTGAAATCAATTTTTGTTATTTTATTCTTTTTTCTGACCGTTTTATATAAATTGCCTACATTTTGGCCCAAAAGCAAGCAAAGAGAGGCTGCATTTTTATTGTATTTGTTATTTTTCTTTAAATACTGTTGAACAATCGGCAAAGTTGCCTTTTCTTTAAACAATTTTTTACTTTCAAAATATTCCTCAAAATTAATGGTTAAGCGATTAATAATTGTTAATAAAACAATTAAAATATCTGCTAATTCATCCTCAGCTCCTTTCTTTTTTGGATCAACAACTATTTCATAAAGTTCTCCGATTTCCTCACCTAGCAGTAGGCACTTTTGGATAAGCTTTTCGTTTTGAAAACCTCGTTCCAATTCAAGTTCTTTAACGTAAAATTGATAATCATTTATTGTTGACTGTTTTTTTAGTCTTAATTTCGATTTCATAATAGTTTCTTAAATTCCTTACTTTTAACATAGGAAAAATATTTGAATAAATTTTTAGCAAATCATTCTTTTTTAAACTCATACTTCTCCCCATCGAGGTATTCAAATTTTAGATAATAGGCTACCAGTTGGTGGAATTGGTATTTTTTATTTTTTTCTCTCACGAATTTATTCGCATATTTTTTGTCGCCCACAATCGGATGACCCAAGCTATGCAGATGCACTCTAATCTGATGCATTCTTCCCGTCCTGGTTTCTACTTCTAACAAGGTTTTATCTTTTTTGTATTGAATAATTTTATAATAAGAAAGCGATTTCTTGGGATTGGCGATTTTATCTTTATTTTGGCTGAAAGACTGCTTGGTAGGATTGGTTTTAGATTTTCCAATATAACCAGAAATTTTCCCTTGTTTATTTTTCATCTCTCCCCATACCAGGGCTAAATATTTTTTTTGGATTTTCTTATTTTTAAAGCTGCTTTTAAAAAAATCAAAAGCTTTTTGATTAAGCGCAATAATCATTAATCCGGCTGTTTCCTTGTCTAAACGGTGGACAATGCCGGGACGCAGTTTGTCCTCCCCGACATTTTTTATTTGGGGAAATTTTTTTATCAAACCATTGACTAGAGTATTTTTTGGCTCTTTTAACGAAGGATGGACAGAAATTCCGGCCGGCTTTTCAATTACCAAAAAATCCTGGTGCCGAAAAACCACTTTAAAAGGAATGCGCTCCTGGGGAATCAATTTTATTTCTTTCGGCTCTCGCCGGCAATCTATTTTTAACCAATCGCCTTTTTTTAACTTATAGCTAGGTTTAGTTTTTTCACCATTAATTAAAACACCGCCCTTTTTTATTTCCGCCTGAAAAAAAGCCCGAGGAATTTCCGGAAATTTTTCCGCCAAAAATTTATCCGCCCGTTGGCTGATAAATTTTTCATCTTCTGGATTTATGATAATATTTTTTTTCATTTAATTATTTTTAAAATAACCGTCCAACCGCTGTCGATGAGTAAAAAATTTTAGGGGGAACTAATTAGGGAATATGAAATATTATTTTATGGGTATTATATTGCTTTTCCAAAAAACTTATTTTCTGGAGTGGCTGGTTCCTAAAATTTTTTACGAAGCGATGGCGGCTGAACACAATAAAACAAAATATTTTAGGAAAAACTATATAACTGAATTTTAATTATATTTAAATTAAAACAAAGGCTTCTCATTTTGGCAAGAAACCTTTGTTGTTTATTCTTCTTGAATTTGAAGAATTTCCTGAAAAATTTCATTCCAGGAAGACATTTTTTTAACTTGGCCAGACTCAACGGCCGGCAATCTCCGATTCTCATGTTCTCCTGGAAAACGTGAAAATAAAATCAAATTTTCCACTACTCCCAGAAGCGGTTGGAGTTTGAAATCATCATCATCTGCATAAAATTCCAACTCTCTGTTTTCTGCCGTCTTCCTCTTTTGGCTCGACTCTGAACTGCCAACGCTCAAAAGCTCTTCAATGTCCCACTCCTCCTCGCCTTCTGCTTGTTCTTCTTTGTTTCCTGTTTGCTCTTCTGGTTTCGGAGCTCTGATCTTCAATTCAAATTTTTCTGTGAGCAAACGTTTTCCTAGTCTTGAGCTGGGCTTGCTCCTAGAAGTTAGAATAAAAATTTTATGGCCCAATTCCCTTGCCTTTCTAATAGTGGGAATAGCACCATCTACCGGTTTAATTTGCATCCCCCAATAGCTATCTTCATAAACCATTTTTTGGACTTCGTTGTACTCTTCTATGTTCCGCAAATACCTTCTCCTCCTGCATAGCCATTGAGGAACTAAAATCCCCTTTCTCTCTAGCAACCTGGCCTTTAATCTGTTAGTATCAGCTACTACGTTATCGAAGTCAAAGCCTAACTTTAATATTTTCATTATTTCCTCACCTCCTCATTTTTCTGAAAATTTTATTAAATTTTTATTCAAATAAGAACTTTAGCGTTTTTAGCTAATTTTGCTTATTAAAGCATAATAACTATTAAAAGTCAACCATTAAAAAGTAAGCACTATTCTAAAAGTTAATTAAACTATTTAAAAATTTTTAAAAGCATAATAATGGATACAAAAAGCTGCTGAATATAATTCTATACTCAGCAACT
>CAZRQA010000081.1:0-3408 GCA_964602335.1 uncultured Bdellovibrionales bacterium | reverse complement strand
ATTTATTTTAAAATGAAAAATATAAAAGTATAAACAACACTGGACAATCTAACATCTTAATCTATGATTTGCAATGAATATAGACTTTAAAAAATTTATTTTAGGCCTAGTTATTTTTTTAGTTTTGATTTTTGCTTGCCAGCTGTGGCAGGGAGATTTTTTTAAAAAAATTAACCCCTTGGAAATAACTTTTTTTGACGTAGGCCAAGGCGACGCCGCTTTAATAACTTATTTGGGGCAGTATCAAATTCTGGTTGACGGAGGCCAGAGCGGGGAAGTTTTGTTAGAACAGTTAAGAGAAGAGCTTCCCTGGCAGGACAAGCAAATTGAATTAGTTGTCTTAACTCATCCCGATGCTGACCATTTAAGCGGGTTGGTGGATGTTTTTGATTATTACCAAGCGGGACTGTTTTTAAGCAATGGGCAAAAAGCGGATACGGAAATTTATCAAAGCTTGGAAAATAAATTAAAACAAAAAGGTATTCGCCAGGAAGCCATCGGAGAAGGCTCCAGTTTGAATTTGGGAAACTATTTAAAACTTAGTTTTTATAATCCGGATGAACCGACAGAGGCTAAAGATGACCGCAACGATAGCTCAGTAGTATTTCGAATGGATTATGGGGAAAATACTTTTCTTTTCACAGGAGATGCGGAAGCATTAACAGAAAAGGATATGATTGAGGATGAAGAAGATATAGATATAGAATATTTGAAAGTCGGACATCATGGTTCGAAAAATGCCACCAGCAGCGAGTTGCTCAAAGCGGCTACTCCGCAATACGCAATAATTTCAGCTGGCAAGGGCAACCGCTACGGCCATCCTACGCCGGAAGTTTTGGAAAGGCTGGAGGCCGCCCAAACGCAAATTTTAAGAACGGACGAACGAGGGGATATAAAAATTGTTTGCCAAGATCCGCAGAAAAAATGTAAAATACTAGAATAAATACTAGTATTTATTCTAGTATAAAAATGACACTAGAATAAAAATGATTGATTTTTGCTTCATTCGTGAAAACGAAACAGGCAAGCCGTTTTTTAATTTGATTTTATTTTTTATTGATTTATAATTAAAAAAAGTTATTAGTATTAAAAAATTTTATGGAAAAATTACCTGAAGATCATCCTTCCAAGGAAAAAACCCTGGTCATCATTAAACCGGATGGCGTACAAAGGTCATTAATCGGTGAAATTATCAAACGCTATGAAAGGACGGGCTTAAAATTGATAGCCCTGAAAACTGTTATACCCACTGAAGAATTAGCCACCAAGCATTATTATGAAGTCGGCGGAGACGAATGGATTGAAGAAGTGGGGCGCAAAGCGGCTGCTTCCTATGAAAAAAAAGGTGAGAAATCTCCTTTTAAAACTCACAAAGAAAATGGCGAGGCAATCTTGAAATCCAATGCTAAATATCTCAGCTCCGGACCGGTAGTGGCTATGGTCTGGCAGGGTAATCAAGCAGTTGATTTAGTGCGCAAAATCACCGGCGGCACTGAACCTTTAAGCAGCGACGTGGGCACTATTCGAGGCGATTTTACTTTAGACACTTATTTTATGGCAGATTTGGATCGGCGCAGCATTCGGAATCTTATCCATGCTTCCGGCAATGCCGAGGAAGCGGAGAAAGAAATTCCCATTTGGTTTAAGCCGGAGGAAATTATGAATTATCGCTTGGTGCAGGAGCAGATTTTATATGACGTTAACATTGACGGAGTCCTTGAATAAATTTTTTAACTCATGCAAAATAATAATGTCATTCTGAATTCATTTCAGAATCTTAGATGCTAGAATTTTTAAAGTATGCAAGATCCTGAAACAAGTTCAGGATGACAAAGATAAAAAATGGCGAGGATTTTTAATAAAAACCAGATCAATAAACTTCACAAAGCGCTGACTCGGGATTGGGTCGGCGTTTTGCCAACTGACACCATTTACGGCTTGAGTGCGTCGGTTTTTTCTAAAAAGGCAGTGGAAAAAATTTATCAGCTTAAAAAAAGAAGTAAAAATAAGCCGTTAATCATTTTAATTTCCAGTTTGGATGATTTGGAAATTTTTAGCGTGGTGTTGGATGATTTTACAAAAAACCAATTGAATAAAATCTGGCTGGGGAAAGTGAGCGTAATTTTGGAATGCCATAATTCTGAGTTTGATTACCTATACTGCGGTGGAGACAACTTGGCTTTCCGGATGCCGGATTATAAACCCATTCAAGAAATTCTAAAAAAAACCGGTCCGATCGTCAGTACTAGCGCCAACATTGAAGGCCAGCCGTTTGCTAGAAATATTTCCGAGGCCCAAAAATATTTCGGCGGTGAAGTTGATTTTTATTTAAATGCAGGGGAATTAGATTCCCAGCCTTCAAAGGTTTTAAGAATAAAAAAGGAACAAGCGGAGAAAATAAGGTAAAAAAAACATTCCAACATTCTTGCGAATGTTGGAATGTTATATTCATAGGAAGTTGATGCTGGTATATTTTGTTTAATTTGTTTTTGGTTTCAATTTTATTTATAATAAAAACTGAGGTGAAGTTTATTTTTAATTAAAAATAAATGAAAGAAAAAATCGGCCCTAGCAAGGAGGAATTTCAATTCGAATCTCCCAAATTCAAAAATTTTCCTGAGAACAAAGAAGAGAATAATGAAATTTTGGAAGGCTTGGATGAGAAAATTGCAGAGATAAAAAGTTTTTTAAATGATGATAATCTGAAAAAAGCTGAGAAAGCCGGCGTCAGCGAAGGTTCAAGAAAAAAATTAGAGATTATCAAGAGAAATATTTCTGGTTTAATTCCTTTATTAAACGACCCGGAGATTAAACTAATAAAAAACAGCCATTTTTGTGATCGGCTGGGAAATTTTTGCGGCTGCCTCGGCTTGGCGGAAAGAATTATTAAAAAGAAGAGGAAGGAGGATGTGAGTGAAAAATTAATTGCTAAATTTGAAGACCAGGTTATCCGTTATCATAATTATTTTTCCGAATGCATTACTAATGATAATTTTTTGAAGGAAGAATTGGAAACGGCAGATGGAGAAAAAATGCATTAAATTTTAGAAGCATCTATCAATACCTCTATTTTCAAATTAAATCTAGTAGGTAAAAAACATTTAATTAAATTTTAAACTCAATAACGTCGCCGTCATTTACGATATAGTCTCGGCCTTCGGTGCGGAGCAAGCCTTTTTCCCGGGCTTGAGAAAAGGAGCCGATTTTTATTAAATCCTCATACGCGATTACTTCGGCGCAGATGAATTTTTCTTCAAAGTCACCGTGAATAGCTCGGCCGGCGCGCGGAGCGGCAGATCCTTTTGGTATTGTCCAGGCTCTAGTTTCGTCTTCGCCGGAGGTGAGAAAAGTTATCAGTCCCAGCATTTGGTAGCTTTTTTTAATTAATTCGGATAATTCTGATTTCAA
>CAZRQA010000080.1:0-3449 GCA_964602335.1 uncultured Bdellovibrionales bacterium | reverse complement strand
AATATACCCGGGACGAAGCCAAGGCTTTGGTCAGGAAAATGGGAGGCAATCCGGCTTCCTCAGTCAGCAAAAGCACTGATTTGGTAGTAGCCGGCGAAGATCCGGGCAGCAAATATAAAAAAGCCAGGGATCTGGGGGTGAAAGTTATTAAGGAGGGAGAGTTTACAAAGATGATAAAGTGAATGAAAAATAAAAAACAACAATTATGGGAATTGCTTTTGAAAATTCCCAAGGGTAAAATTACTACTTATAAAATTTTAGCTAAAAAATTAAATATCCATCCGCGAATGGCCGGAATTTTTTTAGGCCAGAATAAATTTCCACAAAAGTATCCCTGTTATAAAGTAATAAAATCCGACGGCCTTATTGGCGGTTATAGCGGCGCCGGAGGAGTAAAGCAAAAAATAAAACTGCTTAAAAAAGACGGGATTGAAATAAAAAACGGGAAAATTAAAAGCTTAAACAAGGTTTTATATGAGTTTTAATTTGTTTGCTTCTTAGTAATGCTCGCGTTATTTGTTAAATTTAAAGCTTTCTAAAATTTTTGGGCATTCGGCGCAATTAGTGTCGAAGGTGATGCGGCAGCCCTGCTGGCCGTTCACGATATAGGCATTTTTCACCCGGACGCTGGAATCGCCGGGAGTTTGATCTTTGCTGAAAATTATAGCGTCAAAACCGTTGATTTTTTTAGTTTCATTTTTTGCGCCTTCCTTTTTTTGAAGCTGAACTTCTCCAATATCGTCAACGCTTCCTTCATAGTTGCAATAAACATTAATACCGTAAACATCCTTTTCAAATTGATGAGTAGCATATTCTTCCTGGGTATCTGAATAGTTATTAAAATTAATGGCAGCTGGAGGAGGAGGGCAGCAGCCGTCTTTAAGGAAATACCAGTCGGAAGGATATTTGAATTGGTATCCGTATTTTTCATTGGTGTAAAAAACCCATTCTTCATTCCCAGCGCTGTTTTCAGCGCTTTCATTTTGATTAGCAGAATTGTTAGGCTTATTAATTTCAGCGGATTCAGCTGGAGCCGGTCTGGCGGCTTGGTCCAGCTGGCTGTTTTTTTTAGGCGTTTTTTCCTCTTGGAAGCAACCGGAAAAAACCAGACAAATTAATGCCATCAAAGACATAGTGATTAATTTTTTCATTTTTTTACTTGCCCGTTAAATTGTGCCTATTGCACAATTTTTCCGGGTTTTTAATTATTATAAATATTTTCTCTAAAAAATTGATTTTAAAATAGCGGAATTTTAACTCCAAGCCGTTGCAAAAGAAAATCGTACATAATAATGGCAATAAGAAAAAGAAAAGCCATGACGATGAGCCGATGTTTAAACTTGTGTTTTATAAAAAAATTCCTGTCTTCGTGTTTTATTTTATCTAGAAGTTCGTCGCCGAATTGAATTGAAACGAAAGTTCCGATAGCAGAAATAAAGATAATTCCCCAAAAGGGAAAGGGTTTTTCCAGGATGTGCTGAAAGAGAAAAAGAAGCTTGGTTTTGCTGAAAATTTCCGGCTTAAGCATAAGAGCGCCGGCGCTTAAACCAATAGCTATTGCCCAGACAATTGTTTCCAAAAGAAGCATTCTTATTTTAGTTATTAGCCTTAAGGGGAAATCTATCAGAAATCCGGCATCAGCGATAGGAGTGCAAAGCACGAAAAAAGACCAAGTAAGCGCAGCAGCAAGAAGGCTTTCTCCTGCGCTATATCTAGTAGAAAGAAAAATAAAATATCCCAAGAAAACCAATACTACTAAAAGAAACTTCCAAAAGATATGCCTTTTAGTTTCGTGGGAAAAAAGTTTATTGTAATTTGTTTTAAAAGCTTTAACCCTCATTGTTTTTTGTTTTTGAGAAAAATATCCGGGTAAATTGCATAATTTATATTTTTTTGAAGCCTACTCTTTCATCTCTTCTGTTTAGTTTGCATTTTTTGCCAAGGTTTCGATAATCTTATCCAGCTCGCCGCCTAAAATTTCATCGATATTGCTCCAAGATTTTTTAAGGCGGTGATCAGTAATCCGGTCCTGGGGGTAGTTATAAGTTCTTATTTTTTCGCTGCGGTCGCCCGTGCCAATTTGATTTTTCCGATCGGAGGATTCTTTTTGCTGTTTTTCTTGTTCAATTTTATCCAACAGCCGGCTGCGCAGAATTTGCATCGCTTTTTCCCTGTTTTGAAGCTGGGATTTTTGGTCTTGGCATTGGACTATCAAATTGGTCGGCAGATGGGTGATGCGAACAGCAGAATTGGTAGTGTTAACGCTTTGGCCGCCCGGACCGGAAGAAGCGAAAGTGTCCACCCTAATTTCATCCGGCTTGATTTCAATGTCTTCTTTTTCTGCCTGGGGCAAAACGGCTACGGTAGCAGTAGAAGTATGGATGCGGCCCTGTTTTTCTGTCTCCGGCACGCGCTGAACGCGGTGAACGCCGGACTCATATTTCATTTTTCTATAAACATCTTTGCCATTAATTTCGCAGATAATTTCCTTGTAGCCGCCGACTTCATTAGCCTGAGAATGATTCACGATAACTTTCCAGCCCTTTTTTTCTGCGTAGCGGCTATACATTCGGAACAAATTAGCGGCAAAAATAGAGGCTTCATCTCCGCCGGCTCCAGCCCGAATTTCCAAAATAATGTTCCTTTGGTCATTGGGGTCTTTGGGGGTAAGAAGTTTTTTTAAAAGTGATTCATTTTTTTCTTTTTTTTCTTCCAAACTTACATTTTCTGTTTTAGCCAGCTCTTTGAGTTCTGGATTATCTTCTGATTTTATAATTTCTAAGTTTTCCTTAATTTGTTTTTTAATGCTTTCAATATTTTCAGAAACTTGAATGATTTCTTTTAACTCGCTAAAGCGGTTATTTAATTCCTTAGCCTTCTTAGGATTGCTAAAAATAGCCGGATCATTCAGCTTTTTTTCAATTTCCTTATATTCCTTTTTCAGCTTATCAATATTTTTTTTCATAGAAGTTTAGATTTTTAATAAAAAAGCAATTTAACAATTTAACAATTTAACAACTCTTTCTCTGAATGTATTTTAGCACAAAAAAACCGCGATAAAAAGTATCAGCGATTTTTTTGCAATAAAGTTTATAACTTAATAGTTTTTGCCTTAGAAGTTTTCTTTTTAGCCGGCTTCTTTTTCGGTTTTTTAGCTTCTTTGCTTTTCATTTCCTTGGATTTCTCGAGTCTTTTCTTAAATCGGTCAACTTGTCCGGCAGTATCCACCAACTTCTTTTTTCCGGTATAAAAGGGATGGCAAGCGCTGCAAATTTCGATTTCCATTTCTTCCTGGGTGGAGCCGACTTTGATCACATTACCGCAAGAGCACTTTATTTCAGCTTTTTTATAGTATTGGGGATGGATTTTTTTCTTCATAGGATATTATAATTGATTTAATTTAACAGCTTATAAATTAGCATAAAAATAAAAAAGACGCAAGCGTCGGT
>CAZRQA010000079.1:0-3538 GCA_964602335.1 uncultured Bdellovibrionales bacterium | reverse complement strand
ATAGAAGAAATGTAGGATAATTTTAAATTTAGAATTTCAGAATTTAGAGTATTAAGTCATTCCCAATTCGATTGGGAATCCATTAGGGCTGCTATCTTTAAAAAATGCAAAAAAATTATTTTACATATATTTTAACTAATAAACCTTACGGAACTTTGTACATCGGAATGACTAGTGATTTGCTGGGAAGAGCATATCAGCATAAAAATAAAACATTTGAAGGTTTTTCTAGAAGGTATAGCTTAGATAAAATAGTCTATTTTGAATATAGTAACGATGTAAATGCAACTGTTAGGAGAGAAAAGCAATTAAAAAAGTGGAATCGCCAATGGAAGATAAACTTAATTGAAGAATTTAATCCAGACTGGAAAGATTTGTATGAAAATCTAATAAGAGGGGTGGGCTTGCCTAATAGATTCCCGCCGTAGTTTATCCTCAGCTTGATTGGGGGCGGGAATGACAAAGTTTAAAAAACAATAAACAATAAATTAAAAATTAAAAATTAAAAATTAAGATTTATTTTAAAATTTAAAATTTATCATTTAAAATTAAACAAGAATATTATGAAAAGTAAAAAAATCATTAAAATCGCCAAGGGTTTCACCTTAATAGAAATGTTGCTGGTGATTGCCATTATCGGAATTTTGGCGGCGGTTGTTTTTGCTATGATCGGCAACAGCGATAACTCCAAAAGAAAAGCGGCGCTTTCCACTACCCGAAGCATTTTAACCTATGCCCAAGAATGTTATTTTTTGAAAAGCGGTTTAAACGAGCCAAACAACACCCAAACTGGTGGAGGGAATATTTGTGATGAGTCGATAACTCCATGGCCGGAATTAAGTGTGGAGGAATGTGATTATAGTGTTACAGCAGGTAGCTATGACTATACTGTTACTTGTCCTGATATTGGAGCTAATATTGAATGCAATTCAGAAAATGGGACATGCAAGGAAGTGCTTACTGGCAGCTAGAAAAAATATTTTATCATTACATTGTCAGATTGTCTTGCTGTACGAGGTTTGGCAGGACACGGATTAAAATGAAAATTAAAAATTATCTTTAAAAAATATGAAAAAACTACAAGCTACAAGCTATTTATCCCGTAGCTCGGTCAAGTGCCGATGGTACCGGGACAAGCTACAAGCTAATTCCGGTTTTACTTTAATAGAAATGTTGTTAGTGATTGCCATGATTGCCATCTTAGCTTCTGCTATTTTGGTGGCCATTTCTGCCCAGCGGGAAAAAGCCCGCATTTCCAAGGTGGTTTTGGAACTTTCCGGCGCCATTCAGCCGATAATGATGTGTTATTCGGATGGAGGCAATGTAAATGATCCTAGTGGAACAACGGGCGGCAATCAAATTTGCAGTCTAGCTTCTTCTTATGGAACTTGGCCTGACCTATCTGGGATTGCTAGTTATAACCTTAAAAATATAAATTCAAGTAGTAATTGGGAATTTGGAGCTTCAGTAAGTGGAAATAATATTGTTTGTGATAGCGATACCTCTAAATGTGAAGCATTATAAATTTTTAAATGACACTTTTTTACTATTTTTTCATCTTTGCTCTGGGGGCCTGTTTCGGCAGTTTTTTGAATGTTTTGGTGGACCGCGGGCAAAAAGGCAGAAAACTTTCCGGTTTTTCCCAGTGCGATTTTTGCGGCTATCAATTGAAATGGTTTGACAATCTTCCCATTGTCAGCTTTTTTATTTTGAAAGGAAAATGCCGAAAATGCCGGAAAAAATTATCCTGGCAATATCCGGCAATTGAAGCGACGCTGGGATTTTTATTTTTATTGGCAGCTTTTCAGGCCGGAATGCCGGATTTTTTAAGCGGCTTGTCCCAAGGATTTTTTGATTACTGGTTTCTGGTTGACATTATCTTTTATTTTTTTATAGTTTTCATTTTTCTGGCGATTTTTTTATGGGATTTGAAATATATGATTATTCCCAATAACTTAGTGGTTTTGGCCGCTGTTGCAGCAGCCTTATACGCCATTTGCCAATTTTTTATCTCCGATTGCTCAATCTTAAATATCCGCTGCGCCGTTACTTCCAATTTAATCGGCGGCGTGGCAACTTTTTTGTTTTTCTACTTGATGTTTTATTTTTCCAAAGGCAAATGGATTGGGGGCGGGGATGTGAAACTGGGTTTTTTGATCGGTTTTTTGGTGGGTTGGGAAAAGGTTTATTTGATGCTGATGATTTCTTATTTGCTGGGGGGAGGAGTGGCAGTTTTTCTGCTCTTGAGGGGAAAGAAAAAAATGAAATCCCAGATTCCTTTCGGCCCTTTTTTATTAATAGGCTGCTTGATAACCTTTTTTTGGGGACAGGAAATTTTAAATTGGTATTATGGATTAGTGTTGTAAAGTTTATAAAGTAAGGCCGCCTTCGTCCCGAATACTCGGGACTATGGCGAGCCAAGGAAAGTTCGTAAAGTAAATAAAATTGAAAAAATAGATCAGTAAATCAGTAACCAGTAACCGGTAACTAGTCCCGGTAGTATAAGCTTTTGGCTTAACTACGGGATAAATAATTAGTAATTAGGACAAAGAATAAGAACTTATTTTGAGAATATAAGTTATTGTGTTGTTAAATTATTATTTTTTGTGTTATAATTTTATTGCTTGAAAATATAATTGTGTTATAATTTATTTAGGCTTAAAATAGAGAAAAGAAAATTTTTTCTGATATAAAATGAAAAACAAAAAATCAAAACTTAATAAAACTAGCCAAGCCCGTCTCTACGGCTCGCCTCGATTCAGAGAAGCGGGTGGGTCGTCAAAGAAGCGGCAGCTACAAGCTACAAGCTATTTATCCCGTAGCTCGGCTACAAGCCGATGGTACCGGGACAAGCTGCAAGCTAGTAGAGGTTTTACTTTAATTGAATTGCTTATTTCCTTGGCGATGATTGCCATTATTACCGGAGCGATGCTTTCAATAGTAAGCTTTTCTGGCACTCGGCACAGCCTGACTTTGGAGGCCAACAAAGTGCTGGCAGCGGTGCGTTCTGCCCAAAGCTATTCCCTGGCTACTCCCAACAATGAACAAGAAAAAATCTGCGGTTTTGGTTTTGAGGCGGCTGATGATACAAAGACATACAAAGTTTATTATATTTATTATACAGGAGAGGATGCAGATATTAATTCCTGCAAAGACCAGCTAAGAGAAAATCCCAATGGAGATATTGAATATTACAGGTCAGATCTCGGAAGCTGGAGTGAAGAGTATGAATTGTCGGAGGGCATTAATTTTTCTGCAGCCACCGCAGACGAAGCTATTTTTTTTAGCGTGCCTTATGGTGAGGTTTACAAGAATGGAGATGAATTAGGAGAGGGGGTAAATTTGGGAAATGATAGTCAAGTTTATGAGATTGAAACTACGGATTCGGGTGATGATGGAGAAAAAACCATTACTATTAACAAATACGGGAAAATAGATATGGACTAAAAGCGCTCAGTGCTTTCAAATTACAAATTTTTAATTTTAAATTTCAAAATAATTTCTAATGATTTAATTTTTAATGCAGAAGGGAAAAGTT
>CAZRQA010000078.1:0-3547 GCA_964602335.1 uncultured Bdellovibrionales bacterium | reverse complement strand
ATTCTAGAAATTTTTCTTTATTTTTGAAATTTAAGAAATAAAAATTATTTTAAAATTTAAAATTTAAAATTAATTTCAGTTTATTGCCTCAAACGACTGCAATGCCTTCTTGAAGATTTCCATCATCTCCTTGGCATCCTCTTGATTGAGCTGGAATTTTTCATTTTTAACAATATTATTCTTAATCTCATTGGCTTTTTTAACTTGCTCTAAATTCGGCACTTGTGCCTTATTTAAATTATTCAACTTTTCTCCCAGCGTTTCGCCTTTGTAACCGATAATTTCAAAAATTTCATTTAACATTTCCGCCGCCATCAGCACTGACGCCTTCCAATTATCCGGCTTGGAGCTGTTGATCAGCGCCTCTGCCTCATTCCATCTCGACTGGAATTTTCCCGGCTTGATAACCGGAAATTCCTGTCCGCCCCGCAAAACTTTGAAATAAGCATACTTGGTTATCATACGGTATAGAATAAGGATAAGCGCCGCTACAATTATCAGCATATAAAGCCCTAAGACAAATTTAAAAGAGCGAAACCACAAAGACTGTTCCAGAAAGGCGTTAAAATTTTCTAATGTTTTAGCAAGAGTTTCCATTATTTTTAAATTATTTTTTTAAATTTTAGCACACTTTAGTTTTTTTTAAAAATATACAAAAAACATCTGCGCTTATGGCCCGCTTGATTTCTCTAAGGTTTTATAATTTCAAATACGCTTTTGTCCCGTTAAATATTCCTTTAGCAGATTTAACAGGGTGAAATTTGACAAGAATGACTACCTTTTGCAAAGCAATTATTCCATAGGATGAAGGTTCTATCCCTTGCGCGTGGTTTATAAAAAAAAGAAAAAAAGGAAAAAGAAGATTAAATTTGTCTAATAAAAATAGAGGCCTCTATAGAGGCCTCTATTTTTTGTAAAAAATTCAAAGTTTTCTCCTAGGTCTTCTAGATTAAAATAATCTATATCCCGCTTACTTCGTCCCGATCCTCATCCACGGAAACCTTGGGAGCAGTTTTTTTCTTTTTTAAAATATCAGTAATTGTCTTTAATTCTTTAATTTTAAGCGCTTTTCCAAGCAATAAAAAAATCCCGGTTCCCGCTAAAAGAGAACCAGTTAACTGGATAAAGACTCCGACAAACTTATCCATATCCACTACAAAACTAATATAGTACTTGGAAATCTGCATTACTACCGCCATAGCCAGGGCCGCTATTAAAACCCGCCAAACCGTACTGACTATTTTTTCTTCGTTTAGATTCCCCAATTTTCTTTTTAAAATAAATAAAAGTAAAAACATATTTATAATAGTTGATATGGAAAAAGCCCAAACCAAGCCGATAATTTTTGAATCCTGAAGATAATTGATAAGTATTAAGGCCAGCGCTATATTAACAGCCTCGGAAAAAAGGCCGGTAAAAAAAGGCACCTTTGTGTTTTGAATAGCATAAAAAGCTCGAGCCAATAACGGAATAAGGCACTGCGCAAAAAGGGATAAAGAAAAAATTCCCAAAGCTTGAAAGGTTAAAATAGTGTCTTCCCAATCAAACTTCCCGCTTCCCAGGACTACTCGGACTATCTGCGCTCTCAGGACAATGAAAACAACTGAAAAAGGAATGATAAAAAAAGCAATTTGGCGAAAAGTTTTGGAAAAATTAAGAATAAAATCTTTTTGCCTGCCCCTAGACCAATAAGCGGAAAGAGTGGGGAAGGCAGCTACTGCAAAAGAAATGCCTATCATCCCCAGCGGCACGCTTTGAATATTATTAGCTAAATTAAAAATTGCCAGGCTTCCGGCAGCCAGGGTGGACGCCAGAACAGTAACCACTAAAAAATTTATTTGAGTAACCGCCAAGCCCATGCTTCGGGGAATCATTAGCTTTATTACTCTCCTAAAATCTTTATTCTTGAGGTCAAAGCTCCACTGGAATTTAAATCCGCAGCGGATCACTTCCGGCAATTGGATCAATAAATGCAATAAGGCTCCCAAAACCACGCCCCAGGCCAGGCCGTGGATCCACCAAATCTCGGTAAAAAAAAGCGCTCCAACTATGATTCCTGTATTATAGAAAATGGGCGCCAAAGAATAAAAGAAAAACTTTTTAAAGGAATTTAAAACTCCGCCTAAAACGCCTGAAAAGCCCAAGAGTATGGGGCTTAAAAGCATTATCCGCGTAAGTTCAACCACCAAGGCTTGCTTTTCCGGATCATAGCCGAAAGTTATCAGCTTGACTAAATAAGGGGCAAAAATAAAAATTATTAAAGCTACCCCTCCTAAAGCCAGCAAGGCAACGGAAAAAATATTATTAACTAATTCCCAGGCGCGTTTTTTCTTTTCCAGGGATATAAGAGAAGTAAAAACAGGAACAAAGGCGGCGGAAAGCGCCCCCAGAACCAGCAAATTAAAAATTAAATCCGGAATTTTAAAGGCAGCATAGTAAACATCTAATTCGTTTCCGGCTCCAAATTTAGCAGCTAAAATTCGGTCCCGGATCAAGCCCAAAAAACGGCTAGCTAATCCCATAACGCAAATCAAAAAAGCCGCTTGGCCTATTGAATTAAAAGTTTTGCTGCCGTTTAAAAAATTTTTCCTTAAATTTGCCATCATAAAAAATTGATTAAAAAATTCTTTTACTTAACTAACGGTTTGCCAAATTCTTTCCACTCCATTAATCCCATTTCTAAATTATAAATGTTTTCATAGCCCAGCTGCAAAATTTTTTTCGCCAAAAAATCGCTTCTGGAGCCGGTAAGGTCGTATAAAGCGATTTTATCTTTTTTCCCGAGCTTCAATTTTTCAAATTCTTCTTCAAAATTGCTGGACGGAACCAACTGGGCGCCTTTAATATGCCCGCTTTCAAAATCATATTTTTCGCGAACATCTAAAAGATGAATATTTTTTTCTTTGATAATTTTTTCAAAATCATCCGCGGACAGTTGATTTATTCTGCTCATCTTTTAATAATTTATTTTTTATTTTCTTCTTTTTTTATTTCTTTTATCAGCTCTTGAACATTAACTCCAAATTCTTCCGCAATATCAGCAAGCGTTTCAAATCTGGCAGCTGCGCAACCCAAGCAAGGAATGCCGTGCTTGGCAAAAACTTGGGCAGCTGCCGGATAATTTTTCACGGTTTCTATTATATTCGATTTTTCATTTAAAATAAATTTGTCTGTCATTTTAATTTTGATTACTAATTATAAATTTCGATTATTTATTTATTCTAGTTTAAAGCAAATCATTTTTCTTGCCTATGGGACTACCGCCAATTGCTAACATAAAATTTTGAAAGCCATTAATTATTCAGCATAGCATTTAAAATTAATTCCGTAGCTTCCGCTTCATTTAATCCTTTCACCATCAGAGCCTCTAATTCTTTTTGGTTTATTTTCCCCACCGCCGCTTCGTGGGTTACTCGGGCTTGTTCATGGCTAACTTGGACAATTGGAACCGCCTTGGCCACTGAATTCCGGCCGACAACTATCTCCTGGCAATCAACATGCCCCTGGCTGCCGGCCGCCTGGGCATAGGTTTCTCCCTGCATTAAGA
>CAZRQA010000077.1:0-3635 GCA_964602335.1 uncultured Bdellovibrionales bacterium | reverse complement strand
ATTGTTTTCTTTTCCTCCCGGTACTAAGATGTTTCAGTTCCCGGGGTAAACCACCGCGCACAGCGCGGAATTCCCAATTCCCAAATTACAATTTCCAAACAAAAATTAAATTCTAAATTATAAATCACAAACTTTTTCGGGTTTGAAATTTTAAACTTGATTATTGTAGTTTGTATCTTGTATCTTGATTATTGGTTATTCTGTGCTATGCACGGTCGACGTTGGTTTACAACGCCGCGTTGCCGCATTCGGAAATCTCCGGATTAAAGCTTGCTTGGCAGCTCCCCGAAGCTTATCGCAGCCTGCTACGTCCTTCATCGCTTTTTGGTGTCAAGGCATTCACCATATACATTGGTGAGTATTTTCCCTCAGAGCCTTTCGAAAAAGGCTCTATGACTAGCAAATAGAAAAAATTGAAAACTGGAAATGTGCCCAGCTCCTACAAGCCGGGCAAGTTTCCAGCTTCAATCTGCCTATCTGCTATTAGTAAAAATTGCATTTCTACTATATTTAATTTTCAAAGTCCGGGCTGCCAGAATTTGAAAAACTTTTCATTAACAGCTCATAATAATTGCCAACATAAAAGCAGCTACCTATCAACTGTTAATTTAAATTTGATTACTGTTTAGAAAAATTTATTAAAAAGTTTAACTTGAAACGTCAAAATCTAATATATCACCTCTTTATGAGAGTTGTCAAGTGTTTATAAGGTTTATATTACATGGTGACACATAAACAGTATAATGGTGACAAGTGTAAACTAATAATTAATATGCGTCATTATAAAAATAAAATATCCTAAAGAGTCAATATCTCAAAAGCATGGTTTTATTAAAAAATATAAGCATAACGTTGAAGAATTCAAAATTATTGATGATGAATTTTACTAGAATCCTTAAAGGATTTGGGGTACTTCTTATTAATGGATGGGTTGTTGTAATTTTCAAAGAATACATACAAATATCATTGGTTTTAATCTTTAGGAGAAGTTAAAGACCTATCTACTAGAGAAGCAGGGCGTTACTCTCAACTGTCAAATGTCAAGTAAAAATTATCAGTAAAATA
The DNA here is from genome assembly GCA_964602335.1 of uncultured Bdellovibrionales bacterium. Lineage (GTDB taxonomy): Bacteria > Patescibacteriota > Minisyncoccia > Moranbacterales > DUUL01 > CAYMRZ01. Next base: position 2,570 of record CAZRQA010000077.1, on the reverse strand, counting down.
ATCTCCACTTAAGGTTTCTCTTATTTATAAAAAACTCAGGTAAAATGCCTGAGCCTTTTCAAAATATTATCACAAAATTTCTACTTCTTAAAAACGATAAACTTATAACCGAGAAAATTCCAAGCTAGCCCGGCAATAGATCCGAATATCGCGCCTACCAGTCCCCACTGGGAAGGATTTAAGTTTAATACTGGATCTACATAACGAAAAACAAGAGAGGCCACTGAAACATTGATCAAAAAACCAATAATACTTATAAGGAAAAATTGTAAAAATTCTGTTTTATTTTCTTCTTTTTGCTTGAATGTCCAATATTTGTTCCAAAAATAACTATTAATATTTGCAACGATAAAAGAAAATCCCTTGAAAGCCGAATAAAAAGTGACCACTATCCCAATTTTCAAAATAACATCTTCCGGACTAATGTCTAAATAATTCAAAAAAATAAAAGTAGTTAGAGATAATACCCCTAAATCCATTAAAGCATTTAATCCGCCGGTGACCACAAATTTAGCCAATTGCCAAACTACTGAAATTTTTTTACTAATAATATTAGCCACAAATAAACCAACAGGAACGGCAAGGATAAAAAAGATTGGAACAAAAATGAAAAATTTTTGGTACAGCTCTGGTTTAGCAGTTCTAAGAACTGGAAGAAATAAAAGCCCCATAAAAAGGCCTGCTAAAATGCCTAACTTATAATCTCTTTTCATGATTTAATTTTTAATTTTTTGGAGTTATTATTTTAAAATTATTCTTTTGCTGCTTTAGCAGGATAGTTAGCTTCTTTTTTTAGCTGCTCAATATCCGGTTCCCATTCGTTGAATATGTCTTTGTTATCTCCATCATCTTCATTGTCTTCGCTGTCTTCTTCCTCATTATCATCTTCGTCGCTGCCAATTTTAGATTTTTTTCTTTCTTCTTCCATTTCCTTCTCTAACTTTTCAATTGCAGAAGGCTTCTTTGTATTGAGATCCTCTTCCAGCTCCTCGTCTTCTTCCTCTTCTCCCTCTGCTGGCGATTCTTGTTTATTATTGATTCTGATTTCAAACTCTCTCTTGTTGCCGTCCTCTGTTTCCAGCTTCTCGCTTCCCTCGCTTTGGTAATTTTCCAATTCTTCCTCAGAAATATCTTCTGCCTTTCTCAAGACATTTTCAATTGCGCCCCATATGCAAGGCTTGTCCCGCGGCACCACAATAGTCACTTCATCTCCCGGCTCTATTTTAAAATAAGTCGCCGCTGCCAACAAAACTTTATACTTTCTGCCTTCCGCATTAACAAAATGATTTCCCTTTTCGTCTGCTCTGACAATGCCCATCAAATATTTTCTCTCTACCGGTCCTACTTGCTTATACACAAAGCTGCCATCCGGAGTGATAGTTAGTTTTAAGGTATCGCCTTCCACAAGCTTAGACTTGGAAGCATAATTGGCTGGCACGGGATACTGCTTTCCATCCTCGCCAATCATAATTTGCCCGTCAAAATTTCCATAAATTATTTTTTGGCCGTTTTGATTTTCTTGGGAATTAAAACTCAAGCCATTTCTTTCGCTAGAAAGCCCTGCTTTATTTCCTTCTAATTTTGCCAACATTTGCTTAGCAGAGATGATGGTGCGTTCAGCATTAGTAATCATCTCTTGCAAAGACTTTATTTTTTCTTCACTAGAAACATTTTTATCCTTCTTGGATTTTTTATTTTTTTTATCAGTCATATTTATTTATTTTGGTTATTTATTTTTGTTTTATTATTTCTATTTTTAATTTTAAACTAAATTTAATTTTATAGCAAATATTTAAAATAAACAACCAAGATTAATTTTAATTTTCTCTTATTATCATTAATATGCCAAGGTGTAATACTAAACTCTTTCTCAATTTCTGTCAACCCCGCTACACTTTTTATTACGAAATTCCAATTTTTTATTTTCAATGTCTTTGACAACTTCCAAAAGGGATTTATAATAAAATAATCAACTAGCTATTTTCATATGCTTAATTTATCTTATTCGTCTTATTTAAAAAATCAAAAATTTTATTTTTGGTTTATGATTTCCTAATAAGCTAATCAGCTAATTCCTAACAAACTAATCAAATGTCTTTATCCATTTACCAAAAATACCGCCCGAAAAAATTTTCCGAAATAAGCGGGCAAAACTACATTGTTAAAATACTTTCCAATTCTGTAGCCAATCAAAGAACGGCTAACGCTTATCTATTTACCGGTTCGCACGGCACGGGGAAGACTACTTTGGCAAGAATTTTTTCTAAAGCTGTGAATTGTTTAGATCCCCAAAAACAAAAAAAATCAGAAATTAAAATTGAGCCCTGCAATAAATGCAAAAACTGTAAATTAATCCTGAAAAACCAAGCAATCGACTTAAATGAAATTGATGCCGCCTCCCATACCGGGGTAGACAATATCCGCCAGCTAAAAGAAAACGTTTTCACCCCTCCGGTAGCGCTGAACTACAAAGTCTACATTATCGATGAAGTGCACATGCTCTCTTTAGGCGCTTTTAATGCATTATTAAAAATTCTGGAAGAGCCGCCGGCTCACGCTATTTTTATTCT
>CAZRQA010000076.1:0-3680 GCA_964602335.1 uncultured Bdellovibrionales bacterium | reverse complement strand
AAACTTCAAGAAAAATCGAAAATATTTTAGCAACTAAAAAATCAGAAATTCTTTTTAAAAAGTCTGAATCGTTTTTTATGTAATTTTCTTAATAAGATTTTTAAGAAATCGCTTAAATTAGTATTTTATTAATTTTTTAATTTGAAATGTCAAAGTTCTTAGCGTTGTTCACACTTTTAAATTATTTGTTTTAGAATTAATGTTCTTGTCATTCCCGTCTTGCCTTGGCAGGATAAATCTACTAGGGCGATATGTTTACTTTTAATTAGTTAAAGCTATAATATTAATATCTTATTATTTTTCTGATGGATTCCCAATTAAGTCTGTACTCAGCTTGATTGAGTATTGGGAATGACGGGTGAGAATATTTTTTCTAAAAAGCGTAAACAACGCCCTAAAACCTTACAAATAAAACATATAAAATATACAAAATGAAATATAAAAATAAAATAATTTTTCTTGTTATAATAATAATTTTTTTTATATATCCTCTGTCATTGTTATTTTATAAAATTAATAATAAACCAGAAATACTAAATAAAGACAACAATCTCAACTTGCCAGGAGAAGATCAGATTAAAAATTCATTAGAATCGCAAAAATCACAAAAAAATAACGCAGAAACAAACAGACCTGAAGTCTCGAAAAAGTATGACAAAGAACTTGATAAATGGGATGAAAAAAAAGCTACATTAGCTGAGTTATCTGATAAAGAAGATTTTACTTATCAAGTTAAAGGAGGATATTTCGCTAGGGCTGGAGCAGGAGATAAAGATGCTGAATCAGGGATTGAATCATCAGGTAAGGGGAGCGGCGTGTTTATTGGAAAAAATTTTGTTTTCAAAAAAGGGAATTGTGATTCTTTGAATAATTTTGGTCAGGATGAGATATTGGGCTGTATGATAAATAATTTAGATACAATCTGGTGCGCGAGAAATAAAATTGACGAATCGATTCAATATGAAATTAAATTTAAATCATGGTTAAAGGCAAATAAAAAATGTTACGGGGAATGCCATAACAATAAAACCAGTTTTTTAATTATCAAAAAATGAAAAAGAGAATATTTATAAAGTATGCGTTGATATTTGGAATAATATTTTTTATAGTTGATTTTATATATCGGACTTATAATAATATAAATTATCTGACGAGAGAAAAATGTTTTTTATATCAAAATTTACCTAAACCAGTTTTTCTTTTTTTTGAATATTTTATTGAATTATTTTTACTAATTTTATTAGGTGTTTTTTTTGCAGTTCTCCTGGAAAAATTTTATTTAAAATATAATAAATTTTATCCTAAAAATCCATTGCAAGCATTTATCTACGGTTCGCTTATTCCCATTTGTTCTTGCGGGGCGATTCCATTATTAAGCGCCTTCAAAGATAAAGTTAAATTAAGGACAGTTATTACTTTTATTATTGCAGCTCCTTTGCTAAGTCCAAGCACTTTAATGCTCTCTCTTAATGTTTTGGGTTTGAAATTTACCTTACTACGAGTTATTTCTTCTTTTATTTTAGCGATTGGCACTGGTTTTATAGTAGATTATCTTGTTTCGAAGAAAAAATTTATTATTCCAGATTTTTATACATGCAAACTTTTTTTGAAGGAAAAAGATGTTTATATTAAGACTTACCATGTTTTAAAGCAGTTATTTCCTTACTTCTTAATTGCCGGGACACTAGGTATTACCTTCGAGTTATTTTCAGTGCAAGACTTATTAACACATATCGATATCTCAAATCCTTATTTGGGTGCTTTTTTTTCCATTTTAGCAGGAATTCCTATATATTTATGCAATGGAGCAGATGTGCTGACATTGAGGCCTTTTATAGAACATCTAAATATTCCTATGGGCACAGCAATGGGTTTTTCATTAACTTCAACGGCTATTTGTATAACTGCAATAGTTTTATTGGTGAAATATCTTGGAAAGAAAATGACTTATTTAATAATATCCATTATTTTTATATTAACTTTCATTTTAAGTCTATTAATCAATCTTCTTCAGTTTTAATTTTAAATATATTAAATGAAACACACAGTTAAATAGCCTAAAGGTTAAAAAATATGACAAATTCAAAATTTTTACATTAGTCTAAATATTTTTTTAAAAATTTCTAGGCAAAAGCCTTAGAAAAATTTAGTTATGTTTGATACCCATGCCCATGTAAATTTTAAAGATTTTAAGGAAGACAGCGCCGATGTGATTCGGCGCGCTTTGCACAACAACACCAAAATTATTAATGTCGGCAGTCAGTATTCCACCAGTGAGCGGGCAGTACGGATAGCCAACCAATATCCGGAAGATATTTATGCGGCTGTGGGCATCCATCCCATTCATCTTTCAGAGAAGGCCTTTGAAGATGAAATTAGCGGGGAAGAAGAAATAAAATTTCGGCCTCGTTTTGAAGAATTCAAAAAGGAAAAGTATTTTGAATTAGCGCAGCATAAAAAAGTGGTGGCGATTGGAGAAATCGGCTTAGATTATTTTCACAACAAAGAAAACAAAGAGAAGCAAAAAACAATTTTTACTGAGCAAATTGATTTGGCAATAGAAACTGGCAAGCCGATCATTATTCATTGCCGGGATGAAAATTTCGACATCAAGCACTGTGCCCACCGAGACATAATAAAAATTTTACGAGAAAAGAAAAAACAGTATAAAAAGAAATTGCAGGGAGTAGTGCATTGCTTTTCTGGAGGCTCGAAAGAAGCGGAGACTTATAAGAAATTAAATTTTTATTTGGGTTTCAATGGAATCATTACTTTTTCTAGCGATTATGATGAAGTTCTAAAAAAAATAGATTTGAAGCAATGCCTCTTGGAAACTGATTGCCCCTATTTAACACCTGTGCCATTTCGCGGCAAGCGAAATGAACCGCTTTACGTAAAATATGTAGCAGAAAAGATTGCAGAGATAAAAAGCATCAGTTTTAGTGAAGTGGAAAAAATTACCGATGAAAATGCCAACAAGCTTTTCAAGGTCTAATAAAAGATACAGTATACCAGTATACTGTATGATTAACCGGAGAATTTAATAATTTTTTAATAAGGAGGTGGTAATTATGGGAGAAGGCTATATAAGTGAAAAATCTGGATGGTTTCCTTCTCGGCTCTACTTTGTTCTTTACAAAATTTTGAGGCACTTTAATAAGGTTCCTCCCAGGGAGTCAAATGAGGCGCATAATAGATGGTTGTGGAAGCATAGGGGCTATGATTTACAAGAAGCTGACATGAACACGAAAAAGCTGATTCCTTGGGATAAAAAAAAGAAACCAACCAACTTAAAGTTATCTGATCCCAAGATTATTTGATGTTTAAACTTATTCACCAAAAAGCAGGCCCGCGAGCCTGCTTTTTTTGATTTTAAATATTTCTTGCTTTTGATTCTTCTTTGTAACAAACCAGAATATCCCCCATTTCAATATTCTCTTTTCCTTCATAGGTAAGACCACATTCCAGACCTTCTTTTACTTCTTCCACATCTTCCTTGTTGTGTTGAAGCTGGGTTAGCCGGCCTTGTTCAATAGTTTTATCTTGCCGGATAATTTCAATTTTTTCACCCTTGATCATTTTTCCACTGGTTACTTTTCCGCCGGCGATGCAGGAATTTTTTCCCGTTTTAAAAATTGCCAAAATTTTTAATTTTCCCAATTCTTGTTTTTCAACTTCCG
>CAZRQA010000075.1:0-3840 GCA_964602335.1 uncultured Bdellovibrionales bacterium | reverse complement strand
AAATCTTTCGGCGTAGTAATTTTAAAATTATTTTCACTAGCTTCCACAATTTTTACCGGCTTTTTCAGGCGTTCCACCAAAGAAACATCGTCTGTTCCTAAAAAATTATCCTTTCGGGCTTGTTGAAAAGCTTTCTTGGCTAAATTGAATTTCATTGCCTGAGGCGTTTGCATGTTCCAAAGCTTGCTTCTGTCAATTACCCCCAAAGACATTCCTTCTTGGTCAACTTCCCGAATAGTGTCTTTGGTCTTGTGGGCTACTGCACAAGCACCACACTTGCGAGCCTCTCTTATGGACAGATCTATCTCTTGAGGAGCCACAAAAGGATTGGCGCCATTGTGAAAAACAACAACCAAATTGCCTTTCTCCTTGATGTTTTTATCCACAAAACCAATGCCTTTTTCAGCCGAATATTGCCTTTCTTCTGCGCCGACTATTACTTTAATAATTTTAGTGAAGTTGTATTCCTCAACAATATCCTTGAAAACATCCAAGCCCTCTTTATTCACTACCAAAATCACTCCGTCAATTTCTTTTGATTTTTCAAAATTCTGAAGCGTACGACAAATCAAAGGCCGGCCCCTCAGCGGCAAAAGCGTCTTATTTTTTCCAGCCCCCATTCTTTTACCGGCTCCGGAGGCTAGAATAATAGCAATATTCATAGCGATATTCCTAAAAATTTTTACAAGCTATATTTTGCAGTCTATCTTTTTATCTCCTTGTTTCTAACTATAAGCTCTTTTTAAGCGCAGAAATAGTTCACTCTATTTCTTTGATAAAATATCTTTATGCATATTTTTTAAAGTATAATTCAAAATAATTTTTTATCTCCGGACGATAATTGCTTCTTTTTTGATAAGCTTTTTTTTCAAAAATCGACTTAACTTTTTTTATCCCTAGTATCTTTATTAACTGCTGAGTGTCTTCCCAATTTCCAAAATTCAAAATCGCCTCTACGATAGCCTCTTTAGAAAGGCTGTCTTTATCTTCTATATACCAAAAAAGATATGGTCTTTTTTCTACAAATTCGTGAATAGTCATGTTAATATTATAGCACGAAACCTATGCTGAATCAAAAAATTTGTTAAGTAATTAATTACTTAACAAATTTATCTAATAAGCTAGTGAAGCTAATTTAAGCTAGTGAAGCTAACTAGACTATCTACTCCTGTTTCCCCTTAAAATTCTTATCCAATTCCACAATAAACGTGCTGCCTTTGTTCAAGTAACGCGGTAGTGCGATAGTAAGAAATAAAATTAATATTCTGACAATTCCTTAATATCTTTTTTCGCCAAATACTTTTGAATCTTAACCCACTCACTGATTACCTTCTTTTTACCCATTTCTTTTTTAAACCAATTGTCCTTTGTAAATCCATAAACTCTATAAACTATAGGAATAAACTTGATATTATTAGGGAAATATTTTTTTAACGTCATAAGGGCTCTACGAGAATGGTAATGTTTTACAACAACAATAATTTTTTTAATTTTATCAAAACCAATCCTTTTGTGTATAACTCGCTTAGAAAACAAAACATTTTCTAAAGAGTTTATTGCTTTATTTTCTAAGATTATATCATTGTTTTTAACTCCTAAATAGATTAATTTTTTATTCATTTCAGCAGCTTCCTCTTCCCCAGTCATTCTGTTTACGCCGCCGCTAATCAAAATTTTAGAAATTAACTTATCGCTATATAATTCATAAACTTTATTGACTGCTTCCTGATGACGTGTACCAAAAATTAACGCTAAATCTGCTTTTTGTGGTTTAGCTTTTAAAAAAATATAATTCGTTATTTTTTCAATCTCTTCTTGATCCATATTTTTTACAATTATTTGCAAACATAATATAACAAAAATAAATAGAAACCACCAGTTCTACACTGATGGTTTCTATCTTGCCACCTCCAAGCCGGTTTGGAGGCACATTAGTTGAATAGCTAACTTCACGTAGTAATCCAATAAATATTCTTTATCAATCTTCACTAACTTTGTATTGACAAAATAATCCTTCGCGCTTTTATTATTTTTTACTTTTCCAATAATCATATCATTTTTTGTGCTACCCAATGCAATCTATGGGAGCTTAGCAATATTTCTTCTTTTAAAAATAATTCTCGTCTCATTTTTTCAATTTTATCACTATCTTTAGCTGGTTTAAAGTCTGGTATGATAGGCGCTCTGCTCAAAGTTAATACCACATTCTCAACTGAATGATAATTTTGGTAATATTTATAATATTTAGAATACAGTATTTTACAACTTTCTTTGTTTAGTATTTCCTTGACACTATGAAGCTTAGTTTTTAAAAATGGGTAATTTTGACCTCGGCCGAATATTTTCTTTATTTCCATTTTATCTTCTTCTCCTATTGTTTCTTCTACCATCAATCCTTTATTTTTTAAAACCCGCTTTGCTTCCCTAAAAAATGTATAATTCAATGAAAGTGGTCCTCTTGAGCTTATTATTATATTAAAATATTCATCATTGAACGGCAAATTTTCACCACCAGCAACGATAAAATTAACATTTTTAACTTTCTTCTTTTTTTTATCATTTTTCGCTGTTTCAATATATCTTCTTATTGGATCTATCCCAATTATTTTTTTAAAATACGGAGAAATTTTTAAAGCCAATTCGCCTGAGCCGCAGCCTAAATCCAAGATAGAATATTCTTTATTTGAATATTTTTTTACTAATTCGAAAAAATCAGGTACTTTACCTCTTACTAATTTTGCGTTTGAACTAAAATGATATCTATCAAACTTTGAAGATTTTCTCTGATAATATCTTTCTCCTTCTAGCATATATTATTTTTAATTTTACTTTTTTCTTCAAAAAGGTGCAAAAGTCCTCTTGTAAGAATGATCTGGCAAATCAATATTAAATTTTTCTCTTTCCATTTTCTTGAACCTCCTTTCCTATGATTATTTTAAAAATGTGCCTATTTACTTACTAGCATATTATAAGAAAAAATCAAATTATTTATAAAATCAAAAAAATTTGTTAAGTAATTTATTCCTTAACAAATTCTCCTAACAAGCCCTTAACATTTTTTGTAGATTATTGTTTGTTTCAAGCAAAAAACCCACTCTTTTCAAATACCTTTTCGATTCAATTTTTTATTGTATAAATTTTTTCTTGTATTCACCTATAGCTTCATTAATGGTTTCGTAAGCATTTTTAGGACCAAGAAATTTTCCAACTTTTACGGTATCTTTTCCTGTTTGGGGTATTTTATAAATCTCCATAAAAGTTTTTAAGTCTTTTCTTTCATAGGGAGTCAAATCTTTTACATGTTTTACGTGTTCATAACGAGGATCTTTTGTATTAATACATATAATTTTATGATCTATTTCACCATTGTCTATCATTTCCATCATTCCAATAACTTTTCCTTTTACTAATGTTCCAGGCAATATCGGCATAGAACTAAAAACTACAGCATCCAAAGGATCATTGTCTCCAGTATTCCAAGTATTAGGTACATCACAATAATTAACCGGGTAAAATGTTGGTCCGTAAAGAACTCTATCTAATTCTAAAACCCCAAATTCTTTGTTATATTCGTACTTATTAATATCACCCCTTTTAATTTCTACAATAAGATTTAATTCCTTTGGAGCTTTATCTTGAGGAATATTATGAAAATGTGAAGATACGAATTTTTCCATTTTTTTTGTTTAATTGATTAATTTAATATCATTAGCAATAATTGGTAAATTTAAATTGCGTTTATTTAAAAAATTATTAATGACAATCTTTAGCCCATCACTTAAAATTAAAATTGGGAGATTATTTTTTTTACAAAAATTATTAAACTTTTTAAAACCAGGT
>CAZRQA010000074.1:0-3916 GCA_964602335.1 uncultured Bdellovibrionales bacterium | reverse complement strand
TATCAAAATGCGATGCAGAAAATCAAGGAAGCCGGTGATATGCCGGAAGCGGAAAAAAATTAACAGAAAACGAGAGATAAGATTATAACGATAACAGATTTTTAATAGAGGCCTCTATAGAGGCCTCTAAAATTTTAATTAGATATTAGATTTTAAAGTTCTTTTTTAGTGTAACATTTTTTATTCAGATATAAAAAAGCAGGGCCGTGATTTTTGATCATCGACCCTGCTGAGTGATTTCATGGGTTTTTGGTAAGGCAGGCCTTTATTCCCCAGCCAGGCGAACCTTCCAGAAGGCCTACCGGTTTGTTATTCTTAAGAAGTAACCACAGTCCTTCTGATTTTTTTCTTTTTTCAAGCTCGAGAGTTTTGGTTATTTCCTTAACAGTCTTGCCTCGAGGATAACGAATAATTCTCATTCTCCGTCCTCCTCTCCGGAGAGCCATTGCTCCAGCTCTTTGACTTTGGTCTTCTGCTTTTCAATCTGGCTTGGCAAATTGACCAGTTCGGTTTCCATTCTGGAAATAGTTTCTGGCAGTTGTTGTCGCCTTGCTTCCATCAACTCCAACTCTTCTTTTTCTTTTTGATATTCTTTCCAAGCCTCCAGCCAATCCATAATATCCTGGCTTCTTCTGTATTTGGAAGCAGCCAGGATGAGCTGGTTTATCTCTTTTTGATATTGGGGATGTTTCCTCCCAAATTTCCTGGCTTCGTCAACGGCCAGTCGCCAGTTATTTTTTGTTTTCTTGTAAGGACCATTGATGCAAAGAAGCAGAGAGACAAAAACAATGGCAAATATAATTGCTAACCCGTATGTAATTGTCTGCTGGATTGGCCTGGAATAGGAACTGTTAGTTATTAATATTATGAGCGGGCAAAAAATTCCAAGAAGGATAAAGAAAAAACCTGGGATTACCAAATAAAAGTTTTTCTCTTTTGTGACAAACGAAGATGTCCAAAACATAAGCTCTTTCCAATAATTTTCCATAAAAAAACCTCCATACATTAAATTGTTTTAGAATTGTATTAAATTGTTTTAGGTACTGGAAAACTTTATATTATAGCATAAATTAAATATTTGTCAAACAGTGTAACTAGAATTCTATTCCAAATCTTAATTAAACATATAGAAAAATTTCTTAAAATTTTTCCATAAAAACTATTCAATGTTAGAATAAATTATATCAAAAATAAATAATTTTAAAATTTTTAATGAAACTTAAATTTTAATTAAACAGTTAAAAAATTTTTCAAAATAAGATGAAAAAAAGCTACTATATTTTAATAACCTTAATCGGGCTGGCAATCACAACAATTCCTCTTTGTTTACATGGGAGTGAATATGATTATTATGTAGATGAATCGGTTTCAGAAAGCGGTAACGGGAGCGAGACGGGTCCTTTCAAAACCATTAATGAGGCAATAAAAATGGGCGGGAAGATTTTTATTGAGGACGGGGAATACGAAGAAGATTTGAAAATAGGCGAAGGCAGCAGCCTGCACGGAGAGAGCGAAAACAGCGTCATTATTTCCGGGAAAATAACAATGGAAGGCGATACTTTTCTAAAAGATATTACCGCGAGAGACGCCAAAACGGTAATTACGGTTGAAAAAGACGCCGATGTTGAAATTGAAAATTGCACTATAGAAGATTTTGAAAGAATCGGAATTGAAACTTTGGCTGGGAGCGGAAAATTGGAAATTACGGACTCGAAAATAAAAAAAGCAAAGGGGAAGGGGTTTTATATTCAAAGAGGGAAAACAATTGAAATTTTAAATAGTGAAATCGAAAGAGTTGATGAAGAAGGAATAGACATTCGGTCGAAAGTAAGCGGTTTAATAACCGGAAATAATATAAGCAAAAACGGTGAAAGCGGGATAGAATTAATAGTTGGAGATGCTGATTTGAAAATAAAAAACAACACCATTAAAAGAAACGGTTCAAGCGGCATTGCAACCCAATTTTATCCCGATTCAAATCTTAATAATAGAGGCGAGATAGAGATAGAAGATAACAGCATAGGCTATAATAATAAATATGGCTTGGATTGCAACCGACCCCAAGGAGGATCCCCGGAGAAAGATTACTGGAAAGATTCAATAGAACTAGAAGGAAACAATATTCACGACAATCAAAAAGAGGTGATCAATGATTATTGCTGCCTATTTGGCGCGGTTGATAAAAATAAAGAAAGTGATAACATAATGATAGACAGGCTAGATAAAGACAAGGAAGACGAAGCAAAAAAAGATGAAATTGAACCGAAGCCCGAGCTAATGCCGGAAGAAAAAGAAAGGATTAGGCTGGAAGCAGAAGCAAAAGAACGGGAAAAGGAACAAAAAATAAATAAAATTAAATCAATACTAAGAAGCCAAAGCCAAATTAATTTTAACATAGAAAAAAATCTTCTTACTGTTAAAAAAGAAAAGAAAATAAGGAAATTTTTCCTTGGACCGGATGAAAAGATAATCAATAACTTGAATTCCAAATTTAATCTAAAACAAAGCCAATTAGAACAAGCGGATCGATTGATTAATGAAACGGATTTAGATGCAGACGAAGAAATGGTTTTTCAAAAAAGCATAGAAGAGGAGAAGGAGATAGCTGAACAACATAAAAAAATAATGACAAACGAAAAAAAATCCTTCAGCCTTTTCGGCTGGTTAAAAGATGTTTTTGGCGGTCTGTTTTTCAGGGAATGAGTTGAAATATTAATTGGATTGCAGCAACAGCAAAAAATAAAAAAATGAAAAAAAATTATTACAAAAAAAGCGCCAATGAGGCAATCAGAGATTTATAAACAAGCAAGCATGGACTAAGAGAGGAAGAAATCAGAGAGCGCTTATTAAGATTTGGTAAAAATAAGCTGCCGGAAACCAAGCCCGACAGCTTACTTATCATATTTTTCCGCCAATTCAAGAGCCCGCTCATCTTTATCTTGCTTTTAGCTGCCATTATTGTTTTTTTGACAGGGGAGCATATTGACGGGTTTGTTATTTTGTTCATACTTCTTTTCAATGCAGTAGTCGGGACCATTCAGGAAGGGAAAGCCCAGAATATTTTTGCTTCCTTGAAAAATTTCACTAAAACTAAGAGCTCAGTTATTCGCGGAGGTGAAGAACGCATTATCCCCAGTGAAGAAGTTGTTCCCGGCGACATTATTGTTCTTAGGGAAGGAGAAAAAGTGCCCGCCGATGCAAGACTTTTGTATGTCAGCTCCTTGCAGATTAGCGAGGCTGCCATCACCGGAGAATCGACCCCTAGATTTAAAACAACCAAAGCTATAAAAAAGGCAAGAGTTTCAACCGGTGATCAAATAAATACGGTGTTCAAAGGTACCAATGTGACTTCCGGAAGCGGCAGAGCCGTTGTTTTTGCTACGGGGATTAATACGGTAATTGGGAAAATCGCTGAAAAAATAACAACCATTGACGAAGATTTACCGCTAAAAAAAGACATACGCCTACTCTCCCGGCTCATTATTGCTTCAGTGTTTGTGATTGCTGTTATTTTATTTTTCATAGGTATTTTTTATGGCTATCAAGCAAAATATATTTTCACGATTATTGTAGCCGTTTCCGTTTCTGTTATTCCGGAAGGCCTGCCTATTGTGGTAACGCTGGTTTTGGCAATGGGAGTTTGGAGAATGGGAAAACATCAGGTGCTTGTGAAAAAAATGCAAGCGGTGGAAGCACTGGGCCAAACCAATGTGATCGCAGTTGATAAAACAGGAACTGTAACAAAAAATGAGCTGGCGGTTAAGGAGGTGAGGATTGGTGAAAAAGTGTTTTTAATAAAAGGAGTTGGCTATGATGCCGAAGGGGAAATTGATCTTAATGGGGAGATCATTGAACCGCTTAATCATCCGGAACTTTTAATGGCTGGCAAAATAAGTTCTTTGTGCAGCAGCGCAAA
>CAZRQA010000073.1:0-4195 GCA_964602335.1 uncultured Bdellovibrionales bacterium | reverse complement strand
AGAGAAAATTCACTGATAATCTTCTTCAGAGTTTGGGAATTGGAAAATATTTTGATGCGACCGTAGCCGGGGATGAAGTGGAAATCGGCAAGCCCGATCCGGAGATTTATCTCAAAGTAGCGGAGAAATTGAAGGCAAGGTCGAATGACTGTGTGGTGATTGAAGATGCGCCCCTGGGAATTGAAGCTGCTAAAAATGCCGGAATGAAATGCATCGCTATTCGAAATGAAGGTTTTGAATTAGATTTATCCGCCGCAGATAAAATCGTGGACAGTTTTGAGGAAGCGGAGGAGGAATTGAGGTTATAAGTAAATCCCTCCTTGGTAGACGGGTTTCTCTCTCTGAGGGGAGGAAATAGATGAATATACCCCCCCCAATTCGGCGGGCAGGCATGATATATTCAAAGGATTGATTTTCGAAGAGGTGGAATTAAATAGTTAAATATTAAATAGTTAAATAAAGATAAATATTTTGATTTAAAATAGAAAGATGGATAAAAATAAAAAGTCCAATTTCCTTTATCAAGTATTAAGAAACTTATTAGAACAGTGTGAGAAAAGAGAACTAGATGAACTTAAGACAGTTTCTTTTGATGTGTCAAAAAGGTTTAGATATTATATGGAAAAATATTCTAAAGAGCTGGAAGATAACCATTTAAAGGAATTAGGTAATTGGAGTCCTAAGGATGATAAAGTTTTTACAAGTGATTTTGGTAATGATTTGGTTTATTTAGATGAAATAAAACCGATTATAATAGATTGTATAGAATATTTAAAAAGTGAATATGAAATAAATCCTGTTTATATTTTAGATTTTATAAGAGATAGCGATTTAAAAAAGAAGTGCGGTAAACTTTTTACTCTTAGAAATAATAAAGACACCATTATAATGCAAGCAACACTTATATTGGAATGCAAAATTAGAAATAGGGCAGGCCTATCGGATGAATATTATGGTTATGGGCTTATAAGAAAAGCTCTAGGAGAAAAGGATGGTATGTTAAAAATACACAGCAAACAAAAAGTCAGAAAAAATTTTTATAATATGGTTAGTGGATTTTGTCTTTTATATAGAAATAAAAGCCATCATTTTTTAATTGAGAATTTAGATTGGGATAGAATAATTAGCATTTTTTTATTTATAGACGAAATATTATTATTAATTAATAAATGTCAAAACTATGAATCAAAACAATCAAAACCCACAAAACAATAATCAACAACAAGGAAAGCAGCAAATCCAAATTAAGGCTTCGGATGAGAAGCTGAAAGGGGAGTATTCCAATGTGATGCAAATTTTGCATACTCAAGAGGAATTCGTGCTGGATTTTTTGAATGTCTTTCCGCCGACGGGAACTTTGAATTCCCGCATCGTGGTCACGCCCGGGCATTTCAAGAGAATGATCAAGGCAATGGAGGATAATTTGAAAAAGTATGAAGACAAATTCGGGAAAGTAAAAGAAGCTGACACGCCGGAAGAAAAAGGAATCGGTTTTCAGGCGAAATAGATTTCTTTAGAGGCCTCTATAGAGGCCTCTATTTTAAACACTCCAGTATACTGGTATACTGGAGTGTTTTTTATCTATAAAATATTTTTATGAAAATTTAAGAAAAAAAGTGGAAAACGACTTTACAAAAATTTGTCCTTAAGAAAATACTTCGAATACTTTCGCCCATCTTCGTGGTCGGGCAAGAGAGTTTTTAAGGATAAATTTTGTAGATAAAAATAATTAGCATAAAAAATTTGCAAATTTTGCGTGCAGTTGACGGATTTTTTGTTTTAAGCTAAATTATAAAATGTTTTATTTAATTTCCCAAAATATCCAAGATTGGGAATTCTTAGCTCCTTTTTGTAATTTATGGCGATTGTCTTGGCAAACAATTACTAGCACAGGGGGAAGTTTATGGCGCGACGAAAGAAGGGAGAAGCGAATTGCAATTTAAAAGGAAGCAAATGCAGAAAGAAACAGCAAGCCCCGAATAGCGATTGTTACAATTGTCCCTGGAAATCATATAATCTCAACGGAGTGAAAAGGAGGTAAAAAGGGCCATGGAAGACGCAGAAGTTTTCTTGGGAAGAGTGACGCAAAGCATTTTTAAAGCCAGCAACTGGGAGACCAAAAGGCTGGAAGAAAATCCATTGAAAGATGCCGGGCTTCTCGGCCGGGGCATCCGCCACAAGATGTTTGCACAGAGGCGGGAACTGGAAAACGCCGGAGTTGAGATCGATTAATTTTTCTAAGGTTATTCAATCCCTGGAAGCAAAACGCAGCCAGGGATTTTTGTAAAAGAAAAAAGGGACAGCGATTTTCGCGGTCCCTTTTACGTTGATTTTCTATCTTAAATTTCTTCCAATTTGCACCCGTTGGGGCATTTTTTGATTTTGAATTTTCCGGTTCTCCCCATGCTTTTTAATTTGCCTCCGCAATGTGGGCAAACTTCATTTTTTCTGGCTTTTCTATCTTTATATTCCTGCACGATCTTTCTCCTTTCCTTCTTTATTGAATTAGGCCTGTGTCTCTTCTTTGATCATAGAAAGTGCTGCAGTCCACGCACTGCTTGATGAAAATGATGTCTCGAAGAATTCTTCGGGCGTCCCTGTATCGCCGAGATCCGCATCCGGGACACTTCCCATATTCATTGATAAGCCAGCTCTCCTGAAGATTGTTTACTACCAAATCAGCCTTTCTCGCCTTTTCTGCCATTTTTTTGCCCCCTTTATCATTTTTAATTTACTATGCGCCATATAAATGCTTATCTGATAGTATTAAAATAAACAAAAATTTGCAAGTTTTTAAAAATTACTTTGAAAATAAAAGAACTTCGGCCTGGATTCAGGTTTAACCGAAGTTCTCTTAGTTTTTTTGATTACCAGCCACAGCAGACATATGGCTGCCAGGACGGCGATATTTGCAGCGGCATAACTTGCCTTTTTCTTGAAAGCTTTTCATCTTATCTGCCTCTCACTTATAGGCGTTGCCGCATTCAATGCAACGTTTGTCTAATTCTTCTCCCGGTATCGGCTTATAACGCCGGCTTTGGCAGTTTGGGCATTTGCCTTCTAAATTGGTAATCCATTTTTCTTCTTTCAACCAATCACTGTCATTTTCAATGGCTTGCTCTTCCATTTGCTTCCTCCTCGCTTATTTGATTTAAATTCTTTGTTATAAGCATTTTGCAATGGTCGCACCAATAACAGACTACTCCGCAATAGCAGCTGAAAAAAGACATCGATCCTCCGCAACAAGGGCAAAATTGCTCTTTCATTCCGCCTCCTTTCTGCCTAGAAAACCAAATTTTCAATTAATGCTAGCAAGGCTAGCAAACTGATATTCCAGAAAATTTTTCCCAGGATAAGAAACATCATAATCGCCTCCTTTCTCGCCTTTTTCGTTGGACAAAACCGCACTTGGGGCATATGTAGTATATAATACCGTAATGCGTTTCAAAATACGCCATCTTTGTTCTGCAAATATCACATTCCATTTTTACCTCTTTCTACCTGAAAAATTTACAGATAAAGTTGAATTTTTTAAGGAACTAGCCCTTCTTTCATCCAACCCAAATAAAATAACACAACTTTTATTTTTTGCAATAGTTGACAATTTGTTTTTTGGAAGTTAACATTATTTGAAATCAAAAAGTACCTGAAATTATTTTTTCTAAAAAACATAAACCATAAATTTAGAAAAAGGAAGGAGGAAGGAAATGGCAGAAGTTTTTTTAGGAGATAGAAGAAATAAAGGCGGGGTTGGTTGGTTTTGGGGTTGCATAATTTTTTTAAGCCTCGGGCTTTCCGGCTTTGCCGCTTACAAGGCTTGCGTGGATCCCGGATTTACTGTGGCTTACTTAGTGATTTCTTTCGAAGATTCCAGGGAAAAGAAAGAAACGCCGCCCAGCTATGACCAACAGAAACGGCAGGCTATGAGAATTACTGGAATCAAAAAATGGCCGCTGAAAGAGAAAGTTATTAATAGCGGCAAATGGACACCGGTCTTTTAATTTCAAGGGATATACAACGGCGCTGGTTCGGAAAAACGAACCAGCGCTTTTTTACCAGTAAAAACCTCCGGCTTTGCCGGAGCGTGTTCCAGTCATACGACGGGATAAACTATTTAAAGCGTAGCAAGTGTTAAAATAATAAATGTAAGATTTCAGAGCGTTATTTATAGTTTTTAGACAAGATGGTTTTTATT
>CAZRQA010000072.1:0-4221 GCA_964602335.1 uncultured Bdellovibrionales bacterium | reverse complement strand
CCGGATACGGAAATGTTTTATAAAGTTAATCCAGAAAAAGAACTGAAAGGGACTTTTGAAGAGGCGGTGGATAATTTTGAAATAATGGAAATTTGGAATGATGTTTTTATGGAGTATGAGAAGAAGCTTAAAACCCCCCTTAATCCCCCCTTACAAAAGGGGGAAAACAGGGAGTATGAATTTGTTAAATTAAAACAAAAGAATGTTGATACCGGCATGGGACTGGAGAGGATTGTGACGGTTCTGAACGGCAAAGAAAATGTTTTTGATACAGCATTATTCTTGCCAATTATTGAAAAAATTGAGGAAATTTCTAGCAAAAAATATGATGAGAGCGAAGAAATCAAAAAATCAATGCGAATTATTGCTGATCATATTAAGGCGTCAGTTTTCATTATTGCCGATGAGGTTGAGCCTTCCAATACGGAGCAAGGTTATGTGTTAAGGCGTTTAATTCGTCGAGCTATTCGAGAAGGGAAAAGATTGAAAATAAATGATAATTTTGTTTTAGAAATAACTGAAGTTGTGCAAGAAATGTATAAAAATATTTATTCAGAAGTTAACGATGAAAAAGTTTTAGAAACTATGAAAAAAGAAGAGGAGAAGTTTAGGAAAACCTTGGATAGAGGATTGAAAAAATTTAAAAAGGTTACTAATAAATTAGCACAAGAAAATGGAGACTTAGTTCTACAAGAAGATGGCAATTCTTTATTAACTGAGGATTCGAATTTAACTGGTAAGGATATTTTTAATTTATATACCGAATCTGGATTCCCTAAAGAATTAATAAAAGAAGAAGCTAAAAACAGAGGCATTGGGGTGCCAAAAAAATCATGGGAAGAGTTTGAAGAATTATTTAAAAAACACCAAGAGATTTCTCGCACCGCCAGTGCCGGGATGTTTAAGGGTGGACTGGCGGATAATAAGGAGCAAACTACTCAACTTCATACGGTTGCTCATTTAATGCTGGCGGGCTTACGAAAAGTTTTAGGTGCTCATGTTCATCAAAAAGGCTCTAATATAAACGGCGAGCGGATTCGATTTGATTTTTCCCATCCGGAAAAAATGACGGAGGAAGAAAAAAAGCAAGTGGAAGATTTTGTGAATGAGGCGATTGAAAAAAAAGTTCTGGTGAAAATGGAGGAAATGAGTTTAGAAGAAGCCAAAAAATCGGGTGCCGAGGGAGCTTTTGAAAATAAATATGGCGATCGAGTGAAAGTCTACAATATAGAAGACCCTTCGACAGGCTCAGGGCAAGTTATCTCCAAGGAAATTTGCGGCGGCCCGCATGTAAAAAATACTTCAGAAATTAAAGGCAAATTTAAAATACAAAAAGAAAAATCCTCTAGCGCCGGTGTGCGGAGGATCAAAGCAATCTTAGAATAAAATATTTTTCAATAATGAATACTTTTTATCATACAGTATACTGGAATACTGTATGATAAGAATTTCAGGATAAAAAGTAGAACAAATAATGAGGCAAAAAAGGAGGTTGGAAATGGAAAGTGTGGCAAGAGAAATTAAAGGAGCAGCCAAAGAAAGTATGGAGGAAATTGAACAGGCCATAGAAAGGGCAAAAAGAGTGCTGCAGGCAAAGGAGGATGATAGAAATAAAGAAACTTTGGAGTGAAAATCCAAAAAGTTTGCCTTAAAAGAAAAAAGCCTTATGGGAAAATTTTCCCATAAGGCTTTTGAACTTTTTCATTAAAATTTTGGCATTGTCCATTTGTTCACCGCTTTTTCAAATAAGATAAAGGTAAGCAAGAAAATGAGAATGGCGATAAAAGTTGCCATTTTAACAGAAAATCCAAAAAGTTGCATGAATATTATCCAGCCCATTATTATAATTGAATAAAAAAGGAACTGGAGATAAGATGAGAGTTTTAGATTTCTTGTCCATTTCTCTAATAGACCGGTAAAAATCAGAAGGCTATAACCGCAAAAAAGAAGCATAAATCCCCAATCATGAAAAATAGACTTGTCCATGCCGATCCCCCTTTCTTTTTAAAAGTTCATGTGTTGTTTTTAGCCTTTTTTTAGGCTATAATAAGAACAAAAATAAAAGGTTTTAAATTTGGGAATATATAATATTCTCGCAGGAATTCTTTTTTATGCTAAAACAAGGGGATTTTATTGGAGTAAGAAAATTATATATTCTTAAATTCGCTATTAGCTAAATTATAATAAATTTACTTAAAATATGCAAAACTTTCAAAAAGCCAAAGAAAGGGCGGAAAAATTAAGAAAAGTAATAGATGATTACCGTTATCGCTATCACGTCTTGGATGATCCTACTATTACTGATGAAGCTTATGATTCCTTAATGGAAGAGCTGAGGAAATTAGAAGAGAAATATCCAAAATTAAGGACTAAATATTCTCCCACCCAAAGGATCGGCGGAAAGCCCTTGGAAAAATTCAAAAAAGCCCCGCACAAAGTGCGGCAATGGTCTTTAAATGATGTTTTCTCTTTCAAGGCGCTGAAAGAATGGGAGGAGAGGAATTTTAGAATTTTAAAGAAATTACCCTCCTTTAAAAAAATTAACTTCCTGGATTACGTGGCAGAATTGAAAATTGACGGTTTAAAAATCGTTCTGGACTATGAAAATGGTTTTTTGAAGCGGGGAGCTACTCGCGGAGACGGGAAAATCGGGGAGGATGTTACGAAAAACATAAAAACTATCCATAGCATACCCCTAAAGCTTCGGGCGCCGCTAACACTTACAGTTACTGGAGAGTCCTGGCTTTCCAACAGTGAATTAGAAAGAATAAATAAAAAGAGGAAAAAGAAAGGCGAGCCGCCTTTTGCCAATTCCCGCAATGCCGGAGCCGGATCTATCCGGCAATTGGACCCCAAAATTGCCGCTTCCCGAAATCTAGATTCTTTTATTTACGACTTGAGTTATCTCAAAACTCAAAGCTCAAATCTGAAAACCACACCTCAAAACTTAAAACTAAAAAAATCAAGTTTGGCAAAAACTCCCGGAACACAATTAGAAGAATTGAAATTTTTGGAAAAATTAGGATTCAAAGTCAACAAGGAATATAAATATTGCAAAACCCTAGAAGAAGTGAAAGCTATTTATGAGAAATGGGGCAAAAGAAGAATGAAAGAAGACTATGGGATTGACGGCTTGGTAATTAAAATAAATTCCAAGGAAATCCAGGAAGCCTTGGGCCACACCGGAAAATCTCCCCGCTATGCCGTGGCCTGGAAATTTCCTGCGGAAAGGGCTACTACAGTAATAAAAGATATTAAAGTTCAGATTGGCCGGACTGGCGCCTTGACGCCAGTGGCAGTCCTGAAAACTGTATTAATAGCTGGTTCAAAAGTTTCTCGGGCAACATTGCATAATGAAGATGAAATTATAAAAAAAGATATCCGCATTGGAGATACGGTAGTAATTCAAAAGGCCGGAGACATTATTCCGGAAGTAGTGAAAGTGATAAAAAAATTACGTTCAGGAGATGAAAAGAAATTCAGAATGCCAAAAATTTGTCCGATTTGCGGCGGGCCGGTCAAGAGGGAAGAAATTTTGGATAAGAAAAGAGAGAAAAGCGCTGCCCATTATTGCACTAACAAAAAATGTTTTGCAGTAGAGCGGGAAAAAATGATTCATTTTGTTTCCAAAAAGGGATTTAATATTGACGGCCTGGGAGAAAAGATTGTGGAACAGCTGATAGAGGAAAGCCTGATTACCAATGCAGCTGATATTTTCCAATTAAAAAAGGGCGACTTGGAACCCCTAGAGAGATTTGCGGAAAAATCGGCCGATAACCTGATTAATGCCATTGGGGAAAGCAAAAAGATTCCTTTAAATAAATTTCTTTTTGCCTTGGGAATCCGCCATTTGGGAGAAGAAAGCGCTTTTTTGATTATAGATTATTTGAAGAAATTTATTTCACAAAATAAAGCGTCCATTAAGAATCCTGAAGACTTAATTCCTGTATTTGAAAAAACTTCATCGGAAGATTTAGCGGAAATTAAGGGTGTGGGGGAAAGAATGGCAGAAAGTGTGAAAAATTGGTTCAGCAGTAAAAGTAATCAAAAATTATTGAAAAATTTAACTGAAGCAGGCGTAGTATTTGAGCCGATAGAGATCAAAAAAAGCCAGCGAAGCTTGCCCCTCTCCGGCCAGAGTGTAGTTTTAACCGGTTCCCTAAAAAAATATACCCGGGACGAAGCCAAGGCTTTGGTCAGGAAAATGGGAGGCAATCCGGC
>CAZRQA010000071.1:0-4235 GCA_964602335.1 uncultured Bdellovibrionales bacterium | reverse complement strand
ATTATAATTAAGAGAATGATATTAGAAAAAGAAAAAAGCAGGACATAATTTACTCCCGCTTTTTAGGTTGTAGAGATAATTTCATTTTTTAAGCCAAGGCCATGAATTTATTTACCAACTTTCCGAATTTTTCCAGCTCTGCTTCCGTAAAACTTATCAGTTTTCCAAAGTCTGGCCAAACCCGAGGACGAATATAGGGCTGCATTTTTTCTCTTTCACCATGAATTAATTCTAGGACATTGGCTTCGGCTGCTGGTGCTCCGTGTTTTGCCAAAATAAGATGATTGAATCTAGCATGAAGATTTGTCATAAGCGCTTCTCCTTCATCGGGGGAAGATGGGTTTTTCGTGATTGAACGGGGCTTGTCAGGATGATGCTGGTATCGCCCAATTTGCCGGCCGTTTTTTTGGCATTATGGGCTACTGTATCAAGATTAATTTTCTTGCCAGGACGCCTTTTTTCACCCTTCCTTTTTTGATGTTTTTTTCTAGGCATAAAAACCCACCTCCTTTCCTGTTTGCAAAATAGTTTTTAAGGAACAAATAATTATTTTAAATCCAGTGTTTAGCTATTCAGCTTTTCCTAGCTATTAATTTTATTGCCTTTAAAGCGGATTTTTCCTTGTCTTTGATTTCCAATATTATATCGAAATTCAGTCCTTTAGCTTGTTGCAAAAATTTTTGAAAATAATTTAAATTAATATGTTCGGCGTGGGAGCCGATACGGGCATTCTTTTTTTGATGGCTGAAATCTGCCATTAATTTGCCGTCTGATTTTTTCCAAGTTTGGCTGGTTGCCAATAAAGCCTTAGATACCGGCTCATTATTATTTAAGCACTGGTGATGAAAAATGTCTAGCACTATAGGGATGCTAGTCTTTTTGAAAACTGCCAGGCAATCTTTTAAAGAATAAAGCTTTTCATCGTTTTCAATCACCAGTCTTTTTTTGATAAAAGCCGGTAATTTTTTATATTGTTCAATAAATCGTTCCATAGCTTTTTTCTTATTGCCGTAAACCCCGCCGATGTGAATTTGCACTTTGGCTTGCTTGTTCAGTTCCATCGCGTCCAACACTTGGCAATGATAAGCCAGTTCTTTTGCGCTTCTCTTTACGATATTTTTATCTAAAGCGTTTATTAAAACAAATTGGTCTGGATGCATAGAGATGCGCATTTGATGTTTTTTGATAAAAACGCCGATTTTGCGGAAATCAGCTGCAAAATATTTTTGCCAATTGAATTTGCAGATTGGATGGGAAGCAAAAGGTACCAGCCTGGAGCCGATTCTGAAGAAAAGCAGATTATGCTTTAAATTATATTTCAAGGTTTTTTGCAGGCAAGTTAAATTGGCCTGAATTTTTTCAATCAGATTTTTTTTGGAATAATTTTTCAAGCGGAAAGTTTTATTGGCGGTGCAACCGATGGAATTATTGATGCAAGGATAGCCAATTTTCATAGTTTTTTATTAAAATTTCTTGATACAGCACTTTCTCATTATATTTATACTTTTTAAAAATCCTTGAATTAATCCTTGAAATAAGACCAGGATTAATCTTTTAAGATAATTTATTCGAATATAGCATAAAAATAATATTTGAAAAATAAAAAAGCCCGAAGAAACTCGTAAATTTAAGTTTTCGGGCTTGGTAAAATAAGTACATTTTTACCGGCCTCTCTTCTTGATAAAATCTCCCGGTTGATTAACTAGATGTGGCAGCAAGGCGCTAGCTTCAGGATTTAGCCGGGTCATTCTGGTTAAGAGATTAGAATGCTTTTTGGCAGGCTTTCCATCTTTGCGCCTTAGTTGCATAAACCTGATTTTTTTAGGCATTTT
Source organism: uncultured Bdellovibrionales bacterium (assembly GCA_964602335.1). GTDB lineage: Bacteria > Patescibacteriota > Minisyncoccia > Moranbacterales > DUUL01 > CAYMRZ01. Next base: position 2,403 of record CAZRQA010000071.1, on the reverse strand, counting down.
CCCTCTCCTTTTTCAAAAGATTTTAGAAGAACTGATTTTTAAATTTTATAAAAAATTGATTTTAGCTCTTAGGTTTGGCACCTTGGAGGCTTACTGGGTGCCAAACCTGGGTGGAGCCAATAGGAAAATTATTAATTGTTTTGCCTTAATTAAAAGCTTTTCACAATAAATTGCAAGACAGTTTTTGCGAAACAAAAGAAGACAAAGTGTTAAATTTTGGAATTATTTTTTAACTATTTTTTTGATTAGCAAAACAAAAAATCTCCAATGTTGGATTATATGAATTAAAATTAAAATAAAGAATATTGGTTGTAGAGTCTTGGTAAAGGGGATAGTAACAAATTTGGATAGAACCTGCAAGTCGTTCTAGGAGGCAAGGAGCCTGGCAGTATGATGCAGAAAAATTTACCTTATTGACAAACAGGCTTACATTTATTATTTTTGCATTCAACGTCTGGGCAATGTATACAATCATGCATGCAATTAGAATCAAAAGAAGCGATAAGACTTTTTATTCTAGCTGCTTCATTTTTATTCACATAAACATAACATCCAAATGGACATTTGCCATTGACATTAACGCAATCTTTTTTTACTTCACAATAGTTTGCTTTTTCAATCTCGTTTTTTATGTAAATTTCGCTTCTTGAAAATCCGAAAAGATTAATCAACACTATAACAAGTATCACAGCAATGATTAAACTAAAAATAATAATTTTTTTCATATTGTTTAGTTATAATAATTAATGAAGTTCTAAGAAGCTGAGAGAGTTGGAATTTGGGAAAATTGTACCTACCCTTTAGGCGGGAGCGGAGCAGTTTTTTGTTAAATCCCTGTTATATTCCTTAGCCCTACCAGTGAAACAGAATGGGGCTACAAACTTTGTCCGAAGAGTTGAAGTTAGTTCATTTCTTTTGAAGTAAGCTCCAAATAAGATATGTAATTATACCCGGCAGAAAAATACAATTAGTTGCATAAATAGACTATAGCATATGTTGTGCAAAAATATATGCAATTATGTATAGAACCGCCATAATAGTAATTGAAACAACAATTTTTTTCTAATTGGTAAAAAGTCCATATTATGATTATTAATTTTGATCTTTAAGTATCTTTTAGAGCCGATCTCGATTGGATATAATACGCAATTATGCAAAGTCCCGAGTACTCGGGACTTGGACGGAGCTCCGACAATCTTTATGAATTTAATAATGAAAAGTGGGACACAACCAAAAACACGCTGTTATATAATGCATGTCCCCCTTTTTGTTTTTTTTGAATAGCAACTATTTATTTTTTTCTTTGAAAGATTCAATAATTTCTTCTGCTCCGTCTACAGAACTCTTCAATGATTCAGATACAGCGTCATAGGTGTCTTCTCCAAGATCTTTAGCTGTTGACAATGCTGCAAATACTGCCGTTTTTGTTGTTTTTGTTGTGTCGCCGCCGACTTGTTTTACGGCATCAACGGCACCGGCAATAGATTCTACTCCTACTGCTCCAACATCCTTGCCGAGTTCCTTGGCGCTGTATAAAGCTTGAGAGACTGCGCCTTTTACAGCCACATCTGGATCTACTCCCTTTTCCAAGAGACCCTCTACTACGCCGCGCACGATCCCGCGAGCGGCCTTTACAATAGAAGCTCCGATTTCTCCAACTCCTAAAAAGATTCCTTTTACTAAAGATGCCGGAACATCAAGAGATTCTTTGGCAAATTCACCAAATTCTTTTAAGGTATTAGTTGTTATATCCTTGGTTACATTTACAATACTGCTGCCTACATCCGCAACTCCCTTAAGACTGGAGGTTATACCTCCTTTAACGCCATTGACAAGGTGAGAAATAATAGAAAAAACCATAATATTATATATTAATAATTAGTGTAAAACCAAAACAATGTTTAGTATATTCGACCTTTATTTATATACTTATTAAATTAACTCCTCGTAAATAATATAACATAATTGAGTCCGTTATCAAAACGGCGGTTTAATAATGTTAGTGATAACCGAAGTAGCGAATCGGGATTTGGGAAATTTGCGTTTGTCCGCCTCGGGAGGAAGCCGAGCAAATTTCCTCATAAGCCTTATTAGATGACCCGAACGAAACGAAGTGTAGTGAGAGCGCAGCGTATGACGCAGGGGGCACTTTTATTTATCAAGAATAATAATTGCTCTTTTCATCGCAACAAAAGCATAAGCCCATAAAACCGGAAGCCATAGTGGCATCAATCCAAAAAGACTATTTCTAATAAATGTTTCAACTCCTGTAGAAACAAAGAAGTATTCAGAAATTATCATAATAATGAAACCGAATATGAAAAATAAATAGTCTTTTTGGTCGTATTTTATGGCAAATGATATTGCGATAATTAAAGCGTAAATTCCAGTTAAAACATAATC
>CAZRQA010000070.1:0-4342 GCA_964602335.1 uncultured Bdellovibrionales bacterium | reverse complement strand
AAATAAAAACCATCTTGTCTAAAAACTATAAATAACGCTCTGAAATCTTACAGATAAAATATTTAAAAATGGAAAAACCAAAGCTTTCGCCTATCAAAGAAATGGAAATCCGGAGTTCAAAAATTCCCGGTGTGGTTTCTTTGGCCCAGGGAGTACCAAGTTTTGAGGCGCCTAAATGCATAAAAAATAAAGTCATTGAAGCCATTCAGCAGGGCAAGACTGATCATTATTCCCTTTCTCCCGGCCTTTTAGAATTAAGAGAGGCGATTGAATACAGCTTGTCAAAAGAAGACATAAATTATGATTTTGAAAAGGAGATAATAATTACTGCCGGCTCAATTGAAGGCATAACCGCTTCCTTGCTAGCCTTGATTAACCCCGGGGATGAAGTTTTAATCCCTGACCCGACTTATACTTCATACCAAGAAGCCGTAAAAGTTGCCAAAGGAAAACCAGTTTTTGTTCCCTTAAAAGAGGAAACCGGCTGGAGTTTCGATGTCAATGAATTAATCAAGAAAATAACCGATAAAACCAAAGTAATTTTATTTTGCAATCCCAATAATCCTACCGGCACTGTTTTCAACCAAAACCAAATTATTAAAATTTTGGAAATTGCCCAATACCATAACCTTTTCGTTTTAGCAGACGAAGTATATCGGGATTTTATTTACGACGGGCAGGATTTTTTTTCTATCGGCAAATTTTCTGAGTTTAGGAAAAGGATTGTTTATATTTTTTCTTTCTCCAAGGCCTACTCCATGACTGGTTGGCGGGTGGCTTATTTGGCCGCTGATGAAGAAATAGTCCGGAAAATTTTAGCGGTGCATGATGCTTTGGTTACTTGCGCGCCGGTAATTTCCCAGTGGGGAGCCTTAGCTGCCTTAGAGATGGCTGATCAAGATGTTTCTTATTTTAAGCGGGAGTTTATTAAAAGAAAAAATACCATTTGTTTTTATTTGGACGAAATGAGAGATTGGCTTGAATATAAAAATCCGGACTCAGCCTATTTTGTGTTTCCCAGGCTTAAAGAAAAATTAATTAAAAAAATTGAAATTAAAAACAGGGACGGTTTTTATAATAATTTTGAAAATCTTTATAAAAATTCAAATTCTTGGAATTTTGCTTTAGAATTGTTGTATAAAGCTAAGCTGGCAAGCGTGCCGGGCTTGGCCTTTGGCCGGCAAGGAGAAAATCATCTCAGGTTTTGTTTTGGGAGGAAAATGGCTGATATAGAAGAAGGAATGAAAAGACTAAGAAGCTATTTAAATAAGATTTAATTTTTTTAAATGAAAGGCCTTTTTCGCTGCTTTACCCAGTATTATTTAAAATTTTTAACCAGAATAGTTTTATGGAGGCATAAGCCTATGGTAATTGCTGTAGCGGGCAGTACCGACAAAACTTTTGTGAAAGATAAAATTTTAGAGGAACTGGCGAAAGGAGATAATCTTATTCGAGGCAATCCCAGAAGTTTTAATACTGAAATCGGGCTTCCGTTGGCAGTGCTTTTCCTGCCTTCCGGCTATTCTTCAATTTTTAAGTGGGTAGACGTATTGCTGGCTGGAAGTTATATTTCTTTTTTTAGCCGGCAATTTCCTAAGATTTTAGTTTTAGAGATGGGAGTGGACAAAAAAGGGGACATGAAATATTTGCTTTCCTTGGTAAAACCCCAAATGGCGGTTGTTACTAACATCAACAAGAGTTTTCCTGATAAAAATGCCAATTTAGACACAATTGCCTCAGAAATGGAGGTTTTAGCTAAAACTGTGCCAAAAGAGGGTTTTTTAGCTTTAAACGGGGACGATAAAAGAGTGAGAGCTTTGAAAAACCAAGCGCAGTGCCGCTGTATTTTATACGGAACAGAAAAAGATTGCCAGGCTAAAATATCCAACATCCAGGAAAATATAACGGGGCAAAGTTTTAATTTAGCTTATCGAGACAAGATAGAAAAAATAGGACTGGATAAGTTTGGAAAGCACAATGTCTTTTCTTTTGTGGCTGCCAAGCTTATTGTTCAAGAATTAAATAAAAAATTATCCAAAAATGGCTTTATTAAAAAGCAAGGGCAAAAATAAACGAAAAAAATTTAAAAAAAACAAAAAACGGAAGGGCGGGAAAATTTTATTTTTTATTCTTTCCCTTTTTTTCCTAGGAGTATCTTTTTGGGTTTTATTTTTTTCTTCCTTAACCAAGATTAAGAATATCAAGGCCTCTTCTTTTTATTGCCAAAAGACGGAAAAAAAATTTTTTGAAAACAAGGTAAGTCAGTATTTAGAAGGGAAGTATTTTAGAATTTTTTCGAAGAATAATGTGATTATCTTGAGTAAAAAAAATTTAAAGAGTTTTCTAAAAGAACAAGAAAAATTAATTAAAGATATCCAGATAAACAAGAAATTCCCCCAAAGCATGGAAATAAATATTGTTTGCCAGGAAAAATATTTTATTTGGCACCAGCCTTCAGGATATTATTTGGTTAATGAGGAAGGGAGAATTTTTGCCGAACTATCAGAGTCGGAATTGAGCGATTACAGGAAGAATAGCATCGAGGTTGTTTCAGAAAATTCAAAATTAGCGCCGGAAGAGTTTATTTTTGATGAGAAAAAAGCTAATTTTTTTATAGAATTAGGAGAAAAGCCGGAATTGGACTTAGGGCTTGATTTCAAGGAAAAGGCGGAAATTCCTGTTTTGGCGGTGGATGAAATCACAGTAGAAACTAAAAAAGGCTGGAAGATTTTATTTAATACCAAAGAAAGCCTAAATAAACAGTTGAAAATTATAAAAAAGTTATTAGAAGAGAACCTTAAAGAAGAAAATTTAACAAATCTGGAATATATTGATCTTAGAATTCCAGGGAAAGCTATTTACAAAATGAGGAATATAGAAATTAAAGAGGACAAAGAAGCAACTGAGGCAGGCAAAAAAGACGAAGATTTTAATGAAGAAGAGGATGACGGGGAAAGCAAAAAAAATAACGGGGAAGAGGAACACAAAGAAGAGGATAAAGAGAATTAAAAATAAATTTTTATCATATTAGTTTATATGATAAAATAGAAAAACTGGAAAGTTTATAATTTTTTAACAAAAATAAAATGAAAAAAAATTATCATATCTTAGTGCTTTTCCTGGTCTTGTTGTCTGCTTTTTTAATTCGTTTCAATCCTACCTTAAACACCAGGGACTATTGGTATGACGAGGCTTTTACCGGAATTTTGCTAAAACAGCCTTTCACTGAAATGAACCAAATGATTTTTGACGATGTGCATCCCCCCTTATATTACTGGCTGGCCAAACCCTGGAGTTATTTTTTTAATTATTCCCCGGAAGGCATAAGGTATTTTTCTTGTTTTCTGGGCATTTTGCTTGTTATTTCAGTTTATTGGATTACTACGAAAATGTTTAACAAAAGAGCTGGACTTTTAGCGAGTTTTTTCACAGCCTTTTCTCCTTTTGCGATCCAATATTCCCAGGAAGCACGCATGTATGCCCTCTTCGGCTTATTTATGCTCTGGGCAGTTTGGTTTTTTTACCAGGCCATAAAAAAGAACCAGCTAAAAGATTGGCTGCTGTGGGGACTGTTTGGGGGCTTGAGTTTTTATACTCACTACTTATCCCTCTTCTTTTTTATAATGTTTTATGCGGCTTATTTAGTGATAAAAAAACAGCAAGGCGGAAAAAAACTAAGCAAGCTTATTTTGGCCAGCAAAAATTTTTGGCTGGGAGCGGGAGTGATTTTTGTTTTTTTCTTTAGCTGGGTTAAAATTTTTATCAGCCATATGTCGAAAGGAAATTTGGGATGGATAGATCCTTCTTATTTAAGCGATATCCCCAAAACCTTGCAAATTTTCTTTTTCGGCCATCCTCCCGGCACTGGAGGCGTTCCTTGGTCTAATGAATTCAAATATTTTTTTGATGGCACCTCAGCAGGATTGTTAATCTTGGGGGTGATTATATGCTTATTTACGCTGGCTTATGTTAAAAAAATCAAAAGAACGGAATTTTCCTTGCTGGCAATTATGTCTTTGGGAACTTTGATTTTTTTAATAATCTTGTCCCATTTCAACGTCAAGCTTTATGTCGCCCGTTATTTTATGCCAGCGGCCATAATTGTCTTTATTTTATTAAGCGGCTTGATTGTGAAGTTATCGAAAAATAAATGGATTTGGATTTTAGCGTTAGGCGTTTATTGCCTGTTTCTATTTAATTTAAAAGAAATTAAATACAATAAAGGCTGGAACCAAATTTATGAAAACGATAATGAGCTAATTGGCTGCTGTTCCCATGTTATAACTTCTAATCCATTTGATTACACTACGGCCAGGTATTATTTTGGAGAAGGCCGGGTTAA
>CAZRQA010000069.1:0-4345 GCA_964602335.1 uncultured Bdellovibrionales bacterium | reverse complement strand
AAGATCGTTTTGACAAGGGGGCAGATACGGTAATTGATATTTGGGGAGCTGATCATCATGGCGACGTGAAAAGGGTTTTGGGTGCTATGGAAGCTTTGGGTTATAAAGATAAACTAGAGATAATTTTAACCCAATTTGTAAGAGTTTTAAAAGACGGTCAAGAAATAAAAATGTCTAAAAGGAAGGGAACTTATATTTCCTTGGGTGATTTACTGGACGAAGCAGGCAAGGACGCGGTAAGATTTTTCTTTTTAATGTATTCCAATAATACCCATATTAACTTTGATATAAACTTAGCTAAAGAAAAGTCGGAAAAAAACCCGGTTTATTATGTGCAATATGCGCATGCGAGGATCAGCAGTATATTGGGTCAAGAAACAATAACCAAGATACAAGATACAAAAAAAATTGACTATAAATTAATTAAGCACCCAAAAGAATTAAGTTTATTAAAACATTTAAATAAATTTCCGGAATTGATAGCTGAGATGGCTGATTCCCGGGAAGTTCATCCTTTACCGAATTATTTGATTCAGCTGGCAGACAAATTCCACAGTTTTTATGGTGAGTGCCAGGTAATAGATGAAGAAGAAAGAGATTTAACTTTAGCCAGATTAGAATTAGCAAAAGCAGTCAAAACCGTTTTAGCGGAAGGATTGAGATTAATGGGCGTTAGCGCACCGGAGAAGATGTAGGGAGAGTTAGAAAGTTTATAAAGTTGAAAAGTTAGAAGGTTAAAAGATTGGAAGGTTTAAGCGTTGATAATAAAAAATAATTTCAAGGGAGGTTGAATAAAATTGATTTTTCAGTTTTAAACTATGAAAGAGTATTTTTTTCTAGAAAAAACCGAAGAAGAAAAGGGCTTGGCTTTTGGCAGCAATAATTGCCAGTTAGGAAAATTAGAAATAAGCTTTCAGCGTTTTAAAAATTTAAAAACTTCCCGGAAGGCTTATTTTTACGACCAGAAAAGAAAACACTTTTTCTTTATGCTGGGCTATTTCAGCAACCAAGAAGAGATTAACCGAAAAAATGGCGTCAACTTCAGGGACGACGTGGAGCTATTGGATTTTCTTTTTGAAAAGTTTGGTCAAGAGGCGATAAGCGAATTTGACGGCTGTTTTTTGATATTTTTTTATGATATTGGGCGGCAACAAGGGAAAGTTTTTCAGTCTCAATTCGGTTTCCGGGAACCGATTTACTATTTTAAAGAAGATCGCCGATTTTTTATCAGTAATAAATTATCTAAATTATCCAAGAGAATAAAATCGCCGAAAAAATTAGATTATAAAGCTGTAAAAGAATTTTTATTCTTTGAAAACATTATTCCTAATAAAAAAACTCTAATTAAGAATGTTTTTAAATTAATCCCCGGCAAATATTTGCATTTTGATTTAAGGGAAGAAAATTTTGAAATTAAAAAATTTAATTATAAAAAAAAGAGAAAAATTTTTCTGAATCCTGGCAGGAAAATAGTGGAAACGGTTAGCAAGAATATTTTAGCCATTTCCAGGCAGCTGAATTTAAAAAAGATAACCCAGACATTTACTGCCGGCTGGGACAGTAATTTAATGATGCATGAGCTTCAAAAGACAAAAAAAGAAATTGCCACGGCCACTGTTAGCGGCGGAGGCGAGTGCAATGAAATTCCCCAAGTGAAAAAAATAATTGAAAAATATTATCCTCAAACGGAATTTTTAGCCAGCGAAGTCAGGCCGGATATTATTAGTCAAATGGAAGATATTGCGGCTAGAACAGAGGGTTATTTTTTTCAGGAAGGCATTTTTTTGCGCTATCAGTTGGGAAAGTTGTTGCAAGAAAAAAATATTCCGGCCATTTTGCTGGGCAGCGCGGCGGATCAAGTGCTGTTTCCGGAAACTCCGGGTAGAAAATTTTTCCGAAAAATTAAACAAGTTTTTTTTAGCGGCGATTTAGCAAATAAAGGAGAAAAAGAAATTCGTTCTCAATTGAAAAATAATTGCCAATCGCCTGAATTTTATATAAAATTAGATTACAATATGAAAATGCATCAACTTTTGTTGGGCAGTTTCGGGATAGAGGGATTTTTTCCTTTCGTGAATAAAAAGACCGCTGGAATAGCCAGAGCAGTTGGAATTTTAAACTATAAGAAGCGGATTTATAAGAATTTTTTGAAAAAATATTTGCCGGCTGGAATTTCCAAGAGGCTTAAAAAAAGCGGAGACACAGTGGATACCAAAAATATTTTTCAGCAGAACAAAGAGAAAATATTGCAAGTGCTTGATTCCGAGTTGGTTAAAAAAATTTTCAATAAAAAGCAAATTCAGACTATCAAAAAAAATCCGGATGATTGTCATTTATTGCTGATGCAGCTGCTCTATATTGATTTCTTTGAAAAGATTTTTATAAAGGAAAATAAAAAATAATTTTAAATAAATGATAAATGTGATCACAGATGAAAATAAAATAGATGAAGTTTTGGAGCGGGGAGTGGAAAAGATTTATCCCAATAAAAAAGCGCTCAAGAAAAGATTGATGTCCGGTAAGCGGATAAAGCTCTATTGCGGTTTTGATCCCAGCGCTTCGGCTTTGCATATTGGCAATGCTATCCAGCTTAACAAATTGTCCCAGTTTCAAGAGTTGGGGCATGATGTAATTTTTCTTATTGGTGATTTCACCGGAATGATTGGTGATCCAACTGATAAGACTTCTGCTCGCCAGCAAATGACAAGGAAAGAAGTTTTAGAAAATGCTAAAAATTTTCAAAAACAAGCCGAAGCCTATTTAAATTTTAAAGGAGAAAATCCAGCAAGGGTTTTATATAATAGCGAATGGTCAGACAAACTGACCTTTAAAGATTTAATAGAAATTACTGCCAATTTTACCGTCCAGCAAATGATTCAGCGAGATATGTTCCAAAAAAGGCTGAAGGATGAAAAGCCGATTTATTTACATGAGTTTTTGTATCCAGTGGCCCAGGGTTATGACAGTGTGGCGATGGACGTGGACTTGGAGGTAGGCGGCAATGACCAGATGTTTAATATGATGGCCGGGAGGACTTTGATGCAGGCTATAAAAAAGAAAGAAAAGTTTGTGATGACCAATAAATTAATTGCCGATGAAGCTGGTAATAAAATGGGCAAGTCAGAAGGCAATGCGGTGTTTTTAGATGTAAATTCCAAGGATATGTACGGAGTAATTATGTCTTGGCCGGATGAAGTGATTGCCAGCGGTTTTGAGCTTTGCACTAAAATTCCTTTCAAGGAAGTTAAGCAAATTCGAAAAGAGTTAAAAAGTAAGAAAAACAATCCGCGGGATTATAAGATGAAATTGGCTTTTGAAATCATCAAATTAGTCCACGGAGAAGAAAAAGCCCGTCTGGCACAAGAAAACTTTGTCCGTACCATTCAAAACAAAGAAACACCGGAAGAAGTGGAGGAGATGAATGTGAAAAGCGGCGCCAAGCTGATTGACTTAGTGGTGGGCAGCGGATTGGCGGAAAGCCGGGGAGAAGCGAAAAGAAAAATTCAACAAGGCGGAGTGAGAATTGACGATAATAAAATAGAAGATATTGATTTTGAGATTGACAGCCGGCAAAGCGGAAAAATTTTGAAGGTTGGCAAACATGATTTCCGGAAAATTTTATTGGGATAATTAGTGCTAGATTGCTTGAAAAATACAGATAACATTCCAACATTCGCAAGAATGTTGGAATGTTATTTTTTGTGCAGTTGGTAATTTTTTTGAATTATTAAAGATATATTTTGGATTCAATTGGAGGCCTGGATAAAGACTTGGAATGGTTTCAAAATTATTTTAGGGAAAAATACCCGTTTTTATGGCCTCGGTTTAATCATAGAAAGGCGGGTTTTTTATTATAGGTTATATATCTTTTTTGAAGAATCAACCTCCCCTGTTTCCCCTCCTCATCTGAGGAGGGGACTTAAAGGGTGGTTTTTTGTTTGTATCCCCCCTCCTTGTCTGCCGACAAGGCAGGCTTTCCAAGGAGGGGATTAAGGAGTGGTTTTGTTTGTTTATTTTTTTATTGTTTTATGCTTGCTGCGCTTTAAACAGTTTATCCCGTCGTATGGCTGGGGACACACTCCGGAAAAGCCGGAGGTTTTTACTGGTAAAAAATAGAGGCCTCTATAGAGGCCTCTAAAATTTTTTCAAATCATTTTTTTATCATATTAGCTTATATGATAAAATTTGTTTTTATTTTTCAGGGAAGTTTCTTGAGACTTTTTTTGGGCTTATTTTTCTGCCTTATTCCCGATAATGGCTAGGTTCAAAAAGAGCTTATTTTTAAGCGGATACTTAAATTCTATTCCAAAACTTAATTTAATTATTTAGAAAATTTCAAGAATTT
>CAZRQA010000068.1:0-4410 GCA_964602335.1 uncultured Bdellovibrionales bacterium | reverse complement strand
TCTGGTTTGGTGCAGTCGGCTTCACAGCCGTCTCCGCTTTGGTTGTTGCCGTCGTCGCATTCTTCGCCATCATCCAGATTGCCGTCACCGCAGGTTGGGCAAGTGCAGTCGGTTTCATCAGGGCAATTACTATTAGCACAATTTCCATAAGGAGAAGGCGCATCCAAACCATAAAGACAGTCAAAATTTCCATCACAACCTACTGCACCTATACATACATCATAACATTGGTCTGGCTTGGTGCAGTCGGCCTCGCAGCCATCTCCGCTTTGGTTGTTGCCATCGTCGCATTCTTCGCCATCATCCAGGTTGCCGTCGCCGCAGGTGGGGCAAGTGCAGTCGGTTTCATTAGGGCAATTTTCATTACGGCAATAATCACCTAAACAGTCATAATTGCCACTGCAACCTATGGAACTGACGCAGTTATCATTGCATTTTTCTGGCTTGGTGCAATCTGACTCGCAGCCATCTCCGCTTTGATTATTGCCGTCGTCGCATTCTTCGCCATCATCCAGATTGCCGTCGCCGCAGGTGGGGCAAGTGCAGTCACGATCCCGGGGACAGTCTGGATCAACGCAATTACCGAGAGTGGGATCACTAGGGGAAGGACGAGGGACTAATCCAGAGAGACAGCTAAGCTCTCCTCCACAACCAACCGTTGTCTTGCAGTTATCATAACAATCGTCCGGCAATGTACAATCGGCTTCGCAGCCGTCGCCGCTTTGATTGTTGCCATCGTCGCATTCTTCGCCATCATCCAGATTGCCATCGCCGCAAACGGGACATTCACAATCACTTTCCTTTGGGCAATTCGGATTTACACAAGTACCATAAGGAGAGGGATAAGCTAAGCCAGGCAAGCAGGAATATCCCCCGCCACACCCTATTGATCCAATGCAACAATCATAACAATTATCCGGTTTGGTACAGTCATCATTGCAACCACACCAGCCCGTGTACTTTTCGGGATCGCATTCTTCGCCGGGATCAACGTTGCCGTCGCCACAATAAGCCTCGGGCTCCATTTTTTCAAAAACAACAGTATTTAAATAAATACTTTCGCTGTTCGTTATGCCCATTTGAGCATCTGTATTTCCTTCATAAGCAGAAAATGTCCCAGTGAAGGTATCGGCATACTTATGGACCGCCTTAATAGTTGTTTCTCCGCTTAAGCTAAAAATTTTTCCTTCATCAATTTCATAAACTGCTGTTCCTGTGTGATCATCATTTCCTCCCAAGTCAGGAACCGTATCAACTGCTTCTCCGTTTAAATAAAAAATCATAGACTCATAATACTGGTAGCTCGTAAGGCTCCCCAGAGTAATTTTTATCCTATAATCTCCCGGAACGAGATTAATGGAATGCATTTCTGTTTCTCGCCGACAAGTAGTCGGAATGCTGCCACAAGTAGTGGCTAAACTGTATTTACTAACATCTGAATCACAGTAACAGTTGGGGGCATAAAACTTCTCTTCTGAGCCAATATTAATTTCCTTTGTATCAGTAACTATTAATTTAGTAGCTCCTTTTTCAGCTGGACCAGTAGGTGATATACTGGACTCCTTCAAAACCACCAGCATTATAATTCCTATAAGCGCTACCGCCGAAAAAATAAGCAAGGCCGTAATCAGAAAATTTCCTACTTTGATTTTTGTTTTTTGTTTTTTTTGTTTTTTCTTCATTTTTTGTTTTTAAAATGGTTTATTTAATTTAATTTAATTTTATAATAACATTATTAAATAAAAACACAACCTTTATCTAAAAACTAGGCTTGACTAAATCGGCCTTCACCATCATCCTTTTCCAATTAGTTCCCAGCGGCCAGCAAGTGACTAAAGTCAATTCATGGCCTTCATAATCCCGAAAAATCCTTTCATCATCAGGCAAAACCACTTCACCTTTTACTGCTACTTCGTAAATTACCTCTAACACTCTTTCGTCAGAAAAAGTTAAATGAAATATAACCTTATCGCCAACTTTGATCTTATCAATTTCCTTTAATATTTCTTTGTAATCCGTCTCTTCCCAGTCATAATAACTGCTATGGCCGGTTATGTAACAATTGCCCCTAAGTGAAGGAAAAGCTGACCCGGGATAATGGACTAGCCCTAATTCTAAATTTTCTTCTACATCCTCCTCAATAAAATTATGAAGCCAAATTACCGGGGCTTTGACTCCAATGGAAGGAATCTCAATTTGCCCTTCAATCAGGCCTGTTCCGGTCGGATCATAGCCACGCGTTAACTCATGATAATCATCATAACCGTCCCCGTCAGTATCTTTATTTCTAGGATCAGTTCCGAAAAAAATTTCGTAATCCAATTCCAGTCCGTCTTGGTCTTCGTCTTCTAAATCAATTTCCGCATAACTGCTTTCTAATCGGCCTTCACCGGCTGGATTAGTTCCTTGGCTTACTTCATCGCCGTCCGTTATTCCATCTCCGTCTGAATCCGGATTTCTGGGATCTGTTTTATAAATAAATTCATTTTTATTGTTTAAACCGTCTCCGTCTGTATCTTCTTTGGAATCTTCAGGATTATCTTTATCTAAACCATACCTCTTCTCCCACCAATCATATAGTCCGTCCCCGTCAGTATCTAGCCGGCCAATGCCATTAGGGTTATACCCATTAGAAACTTCCTCTCCGTCATTGAAACCATCTCCATCTGTATCAGGATTATTAGGATCAGTATTAAATTGATATTCTAAAATGTTGGAAAGGCCGTCTCCGTCTGTATCTTCTTTGGAATCTTCAGGATTATCTTTATCCAGCCCATATTTTTTCTCCCACCAATCAGGCAAACCGTCTAAATCTTGATCTTCAATATAAATAGAATAATCCTTTTCTTCCGTTAATTCCGAAAATTGCAGCTTAATAAATTGATAATTCATTATAGTGAAAACTACCAAGCTTACGATGCAAAAAACTATAGTTGATTTTAATAATAAAAACCAAAATGTTTTTTTGTGCGGGGAGGAAACTTTAAAATTCCCCATCCCCATATCATTTTTCGGAAAACCGTAATTGTTCTCTAGCTGGGTCAGCATCAAGCTTAATTTAAATTTAAATGTTTATTTTAAATTTTCCAGCTTTAAACGGCCTCTCTCGAGCAGAAAAATTTAAAACTTTGTAAAAAATATTTATTTTAGTTCTTGTATATGTATTATAACTGCTGTTGTTGAAAAGGTAAATAAATTTGTTAAAATTAATTTTTTTATATAAAATTATAACTAGTTTAAAAAATTAAAGATGAAAAGAAAAAACTCAAATAAATATTTAGTCTTAATAATTTTAATAGCAGTTACTATTTTAATCAGCTCTGTTTTTTTGTTGTTTCCGGAAAATATTCAGAAAATAAAAACTTTGTTAACAGAAAAATATTACGGCAACAGTTCCCAGTGCGTAGCTTATGTCCAGCGTTTTTATAAAAAAAGATTTAATATTGAAATTAAAAATGTTGGCCGGGCAATGAATTTATTTTCCAGAGCCGCTGATTATGGGCTCTATGCCCACGAAAATGGCAGTGATGTTTATCCTCAACCCGGAGATATCCTGGTCTTTGGCCATAGAAATAAAATCGGCCATGTGGCAATTATAACTGACGTTACCCGGGAAGGAATAAAGATTATCGAACAAAACTGGCAAGGCGGAGCTATTACCACTAACAATAACCAGCCAATAAAAATGCGCGTTGAAAATGGAAAATATATTCTCGAAAAAAGAGATAATTTTTATGTAATTGGCTGGGTAAGCCGGACAACGCATAATCCCTACAATTCTTTCTTTTTTCTTAACGGAGAATCGCATGGCTGGATCGGCGATAATAACACCTTTGAAGTTTCTGAATCAGGAATCGATAATCTTTCTTGGGAAGTTTGGCCGGCTGGCAAATGGCCGACTGTGATGAGCCCGGTTTTTTTAAACCCTATTCCATTAAGCCAAATTGAATTAGTAGTAAAAATAATCGGCAATAATATTGATGGAGGAGTGGCATATGTTCGCGATGAAGACAATGATTGGCAGGAGCTTGAATTTGATTTTAAAAATAACGAACAAAATTACCAAAGACACACAATTAATTTTCAAAAAGCTTATCCTGATTTAAAAGCCACCCAGGTTCGTTTGCATTTCAAGGGGAAGCCACAATGGAGAAAAAAGAAAGAAATCTGGTCTTTCAAGGAGATTCATCTTTTTCCGTAAAAAAATAATTTAGCAATTCTTAGTCTTGCAAAAATCAAAAAAAATGATTAGAATGAAATTTGTTGAATTTTTGGAATTAATTATTTCTGGATATACAAAGTAATCCTCACCCCCAAAGCTCCGAGGTAGCTCAATGGTAGAGCAGTTGGCTGTTAACCAATTGGTTGCCGGTTCGAGTCCGGCCCTCGGAGCTTTGGGGGTGATTTTTT
>CAZRQA010000067.1:0-4498 GCA_964602335.1 uncultured Bdellovibrionales bacterium | reverse complement strand
AAAATAAAATCTTCTTTACTCTTCCACTCTTGGCTTGTCTATCTCAATCTCTTTAATCTTCCCGCCTTCTTTGCCTTCGGTAACTTTCATCACATCCTTGTCCAATTTCTTAAATTCTTTGGAAGCGCGATTATAATGGTTTACGGTGGTAGTCAAGCTGTTGCCCAATTTTTGGTGGTAATCTTCATAACTGTCAATGTGTTTGCCTAATTTTTCCACATTTTTTTGGATAATTTTAGCCGATTCTTCAATTTCCAAAGCGCGCAGGCCCTGTAAAACTGTTTGCAAATAAGCCAAGAAAGAAGTGGGTGAAACGATGATCACGTGTTTCTCTTTGAAGGCATACTCGATCAAATCCCTCGAAGAAACCTGGGAAGCGCCGATCTTATTGACCAATAAATCATAGTAAACTGATTCAGAGGGAATAAACATAAAGGCAAAATCAACAGTTTTCTCTGAGGGTTTTACATACTTAGCGGTCTCATCAATACGCTTTTTTAAATCCTGCTTAAACTGTTTTTCTAAAATTTCTCGCTGTTCACTATTATTGCAATTAAGCAATTTTTCATATTTTTCCAAAGAAAATTTAGAGTCAATGGGAATAATTTTGTCTTTTACCTTAACAATCGCATCAACAATGGTGCCGTCTTTAAATGCATATTGCATTTGATAAGCATTGGGCGGCAGAACGTTTTTTAAAGTTTCCTCCAGGTAATACTCCCCTAAAACTCCTCTTTGTTTAGGGTTTTTTAAAATATCCTGCAGATCTCTCAATTGGGAAGAAAAGTCCACTACCCGGCGATTAGTTTCATCCAGTTTAGTTAACTTTTCCGTGACATCTTTTATCATAGTCTGGGATTGCCTGGAAACTTCATTAAGCAATTCCCGGCTTTCCTTGCTTACGCCCTGCAGAAATTGGGAGCTGTCTTTTAACTGATCCTTGGTAATATTGTGGGTTTCGGAAAGCTTTTTATCTAAAGTTTGATTGAGTTGATTGAGCTGATCTTGAATGAGAAGCGCGGATTTATCCTCTTCCTTGTTTTGGAAAGCGGATAATTTTTTATTTAAAAACCAAATAACGGCGATAAAACCGAAAAAAAATACAGCGGCTAAAATTAAGATTAAAATTTGCATAAATCTTTTTTAGTTTATTTATTAAAACAAGCGGCTTTTTTATTAAGCCATTCCCATTCCTTGTCAACGCTTTTTTGAATGGTATGAAAAATAGTTTTTTTATCTTTTTTCTTAAAAAGATGCCTGAAGCGCCCTTGGGTTTCGTAGAATTTTTCTATTGGCAGCTTTTTTTTATTTACGTAATTAATTACGTAATTCCCGTTTTCGATTTCATAAAGCGGCCAGAAATTAGTTTTGGTTGCCAATTTGGCAATTTCAAAGGTTTGGGAAGGAGGAAATTTCCACTGGTTTACACAAGGGGAAAAAACCAACAAAAATTTAGGGCCTTTAATTTTAAGCGCTTTCTGAGCTTTTCTCTTAAAATCCTTTAAGAAACCCACACTGGCAGTAGCGCAATAAGGAACGTTGTGGGCAGCTGCTATCTCCATTATATTTTTTCGCGAAATTTCTTTTCCCAGCGAGTGTGTGCCGCAAGGAGTAGTTTCCGTATCACCGCACAAAGGCGTGGCACTGCTTCTTTGATTGCCGGTATTCATATAGGCTTCATTGTCATAGCAGACAAAAAGAAAATCATGTCGGCGCTCTAAAGCGCCGGAGAGAGCCTGAAGCCCAATATCATAAGTGCCGCCATCGCCGGCAAAAACAATAAATTTAGGCTGTTTTTTATTTTTAAATTTCCCTTGTTTTCTTAAGGCTTTATAGGCTGTTTCTATACCTGAGATAGTTGCCCCGGCATTGCCAAAAACACTATGGATATAAGGCACTTTCCATGAAGTATTGGGATAAATTGTAGTAGCCACTTCCATGCACCCAGTGGCATTGGTAACAACAACTGGGTGATCGGTAGCATTAAGCACTGTACGAGCAATAATGCCGATTGGACAACCGGCACAAGTGGTGTGCCCGGGAGATAATTTTTCAGTTAAATTTTTATTCATTGGATTTTCTGTAAAATATTTTTTTAGAAAATTTATTTGGATTTTTTAATTTTTTAAACCGTTTTTAAGTCTTCCTTATTTTATGATAAGATCCCAAAAGAAATAAGCTTCCGACGATAGAAATCAACCCAACGCTAATAAATAAATAATTAAATCCGAATTTAAAAGCAATAAATCCTCCCAGGGCGGCAGCGGCAGCGCTTCCTAAATCAGTTAACATTTTATACATCCCCCACTCCATCCCTTCATGCTTTTCGTCTAAATGCCTGGAAAAAATAGCGAACCAGGTAGGCACCGTTAAGGCGAAAGTAATCCCGTATAAAAACTGAACAAAATATAATTGATTGGGAGTAGAAACAAAAACATAAAGAAAAATAACAAAAGAGCTCAATAAGGTTCCAATAAACATTACCCAAAAATCATCCCGCTCTCCTTTTATTTTATCAATTATATTAGCAATCGGTACCTGCAGTACGCTGCTAGTTAACAAATAAATCATTTGGGAAATCCCTACTACTTCCAAGGTAGCTCCTTTTATGTTTTCTACCACAAAAACAGCGAAGATGGGA
The DNA here is from genome assembly GCA_964602335.1 of uncultured Bdellovibrionales bacterium. Taxonomy (GTDB): domain Bacteria; phylum Patescibacteriota; class Minisyncoccia; order Moranbacterales; family DUUL01; genus CAYMRZ01. Next base: position 1,857 of record CAZRQA010000067.1, on the reverse strand, counting down.
TTAATGAGCCCTAGCGCCCCAATCAGTAATATATCCGACAAAATAAAATACCGCACTACTGGATTAATTTTATTTAAAGAGAAAGCGCTTTTTAATTTTTTCGGTTTCTTGGGTTGGAAAAACATTCTTTTAAAAACTAGATAATTAAATAGTTATCATTAGCAAATTTCTTGTTTTTTACAATTTCTATTATATCTTCCGTAAAAATATTTCTTCCCCCTAAACCATAAACCACGCTCTTTAGCGGATTCTTTACAGCAGCTTTTACTTCTTGGGCTAATACTTGCTTGGTTCCAAAAGCAAGATTGCGATCCATTACTATTATTTCCGTCTCATTGGAAGAGATGGCTTTTTTAATTTCTTCATAAGGAAATGGCCGAAATAATTTAATTTTTATCAAGCCGATTTTCTCATTAGAATTATTTATGGCTTCTTTAATGTTTCCGCAAACAGAGCCCATGGCGATTATTATTTTTTTAGCTCCCCTGGTTTTATATTTTTCTATGGGCTGGCATTTTCTTCCGGAAATTCTTTCAAATTCCTTGGCGACTCCATAATATTTCTTATTAGCCGCTGCCATGGCTTCAAAAATTTGTTTTCTAAACTCAAAATAGCTATTTTGAAGGGCCACCGGGCCAAAAGTCTTGGGATGATTAAAATCAAAAAGATTCTCGGGAGCTTTATAACTTCCGATAAACTTCATGACATTTTTATCGCTTAGCGGCTTAAAATTTTCTACGCTATGGGAAGTGATAAATCCGTCCATATTAGCGGCTGCCGGAAGCATTGATTCTTCGGCAATTCTTTGCGCTAAAAATATATTGTCGTAAGCTTCTTGCGTATTTTCTGCAAAAAGCTGAATCCAGCCGAAATCCCGCATAGCCATCGCATCAGAATGGTCGCCGTGAATATTAATGGGAGCCGAAATCGCCCTGTTGGAAACAGCCATTAGGATAGGAAGGCGCAACCCGGAAGCTACCGGCAAGACTTCCATCATATACAAAATTCCCTGGCTGGAAGAAGCAGTTGCCGCCCTTGCTCCGCAAGCACTGGCGCCAATGCAAGCGCTCATGGCGCTATGTTCCGACTCAACCGGAATAATTTCGGTATCAACTTTTCCATTAGCTTGCTGCTTGGCAAAATATTCCACAATGGGAGTTTGGGGCGTAATAGGATAAACTGCCATTACGTCAGGATTAATTTGCTGTAAAGCCATTCCTACCGCATACCCTCCAGTTAAAGCTTTTTCTTTCTCTTCCTTTTCCATTTTTAATTTTTAATTTATTTTTTCAATAATTAATTTTTCGGCTAAAAACTAATTTTTCATTTTTATCGCTTTTCTTGGACATTCTTCCGCGCAAATGCCGCAGCCTTTGCAATAAGTATAATCAATCACCGCCCTCTTCTTGCCGTTTATAGTTTTTATTTCAATCGCCCCTTCCGGGCAATGCTCCGCACAAAACCCGCATCCAAGGCATTTGTTTTTATCTACCATTGGTTTTTTACTCGTCCATGCTCCGGTTTTGTTATAACTTTCAGGGTTATTTTTGATGACAGCGGCAAATTCAGAGCCTAATTTTTTAGATTTATTTTTATCCAAAATATTTTTTTTGATTTTATATGAAGGTTTTATTTTTGTCATTTTATGTTTGTGAATTGGCAAATTGTGAGTTGTGATCTATAATTTATGCCTTAAAAAATAATACAAGTCTTGGAATAATTATTTTATTGCCACATTGTTAAATTGTTGTTTTATTTTTAACTTAGTCTTTTGTCAATAAAAAATTATTTTATATTATTAACTGTTAGATTGTCCAGTGTTGTTTATACTTTTATATTTTTCATTTTAAAATAAAT
>CAZRQA010000066.1:0-4564 GCA_964602335.1 uncultured Bdellovibrionales bacterium | reverse complement strand
TGCTTTTATTTATAGAACATTAACAATTAATATTTTCATAAATAAAGCGGCCTTGCTGCCTTTATTTTTTGAAAACTAGAAAGAGAGGTGAATTGATGGACGAACAAAACCCGGAGACACAAGAAGATCTCGGGATGGGAGGGAAATTTAAAAACTGGATACAAGACAATATCCGGATAATCATCTCTGTGCTGATCGTAGTGGCTATTGCTGGCGGGATTTATTCTTATTCTAAAAGAGGAGAGGATGTTATAACCGAAGAAGAATTAGCTATGGAGCAAATTGAAGGAGAAGAAGAATCAGCGGTTTCCGTTGTAGGCGAAGGAGAAAACCAAGAAACAGAAGAAGCAACAGAAGAAGAAGCGACAGAAGAAGATATTGTTGTTGAAGAAGATATTGAAGCGGAAGAAGCAGAAGTAAATCAGGAAGAAGCAGATGATCAATCTGAACCAGAAACTGCTACTGAAACAGAAGAGCCTCAAACTGCTGAAGAAGCCGTTTCTCAGGAAGAAGCCGGAGCAACAAAAGAAGATGTAAAAGTTGATACCGGAATTTCTGAAGGAACCAGCGAAGAAACAGCAGAAGCCTTTATGGAAAAAGCAACCGAAGGAGACAGCGTTACCACCCTAGCCAGGAAAGCCTTAAAAGATTACTTGGAGAAAAACCAGGATTCCAGCTTAACCCCGGAACATAAGATTTACATTGAAGACTATTTAAGGAAAAATGTTGATCACACTGGGGGAGTTTACGTAGGAACAACCATTGGCTTTTCTAAAAATTTAATCAGAGATGGAATTGAAAAAGCTAAAACATTAAATGAGGCCCAGCTCGATAACCTCAAAAAATATTCAGCTAGAGTTTCAAATTTATAAGTTCTTTCTAGTTACTTCACATAAAGATTGAAAAATTTTTTATTTTTCACTTTTAGCAGGCATCCACTCGGTTATTGCTTTCAAAAGGCTGATTTATACCGCGGATGCTTAATCATAAAGCCCTGACAACGTTCAGGGTTTTATGGTATTTAAAAAAATGTTTTTGAATTTATATTTTAATTCCAGTTTTATAATTTTAAATGTTAAATTTCAAATTTTAAAATAATGTAATAATTTTGTAATTCCAAAGAAAAGAAATAATTTAAAAAATTAATCATTAGGAATTATTTTTAGCCTTTAAAATTTAAAATTTTACAATAACAATGTATTGTCCAAAAATTCAGCAGCAGCACAAAAAGACTTTTTTAAACGAGCCAAAAAAAGTTGCTAGACTTAGCAATAAAAGTGTGTTATTTTATTTAAAGTAGCATGTTTATAACTACGCATTTACAGATAATAACTTGAATAAAGCATATATAAGTGACTCTCATTATAAACTTAAAGGTCACTACTAATCAACCAATCTTTTCATGAATTCATGAATGAAATTTAAATAATCAGTGAGTCATTTATATTTGTAGATTTGTGGTAGATTCGTAGATTTGCGGGAGTTAAAAACTTGAATATAGGACAGAATCAGTTTATTAGTTAAAATAAATTGAAATATAGAGACATGTAAATTTTGTAAATAAATTAGATAAAAATGTTAGACGAGATAAAAAAGGACAAATTAAAAAAACTTAATAATTTTTATGAAAAGGGAATCAATCCTTTTCCTTCAAAGTTTTCCAAAAAGGAAGATATAGCAGAAGTTTTAGGGAAGAAAATAGAAGAGCCGGCTAAAATAGCCGGCAGAATTACGCTTTTCAGAAACATGGGAAACATTGCCTTTATCCACATAAAGGACGAAAGCGGCAAAATGCAGGTAGTTTTAAATAAAAAAAATTTAAAAAATACAGATGCCGATTATAAATTTTGGGTAAAAAATCTTGATTTAGGCGATTTTATCGGAGTAGAAGGAAAAAGGTTTAATACTAAAAAAGGGGAAAAGTCGGTCTTAGCGGATAAAGTTGTTTTGCTTGCTAAATCAATTCTTCCGTTGCCGGATAAATACAGGGCCTTGCAGAACGAGGATGAAAAATTAAGAAAACGCTACTTGGATATTTTGTATAATCCGGAAACAAAAGAAATAATCTATAAACGGGACAAGTTTTGGTCGGCAACAAGGGAATTTTTAAAGCAAAAGGGGTTTACGGAAGTGGAAACGCCGGTGCTAGAGCTAAAAGTCGGCGGAGCAGACGCTCAACCGTTTAAAACCCGCCATAATGCTTTGGATATGGATGTTTATTTGAGAATTTCTACCGGCGAGCTTTGGCAAAAAAGGCTAATGGTAGCCGGTATGGAAAAAACTTTTGAAATTGGCCGGCAATTCCGCAATGAAGGAATGGACGCGGAGCATCTTCAGGACTATACCCAAATGGAATTTTATTGGGCTTATGCTGATTACAAGCAGGGCATGAAGCTAGTTGAAGAACTTTACCGGTATATAGCAAAAGAAACTTTTGGCAAGCTAAAATTTAAGATAAGGGGCTTTGAGGTTGACCTATCCAAAGAATGGAAAAAGTATGACTATGCTAAAACAGTCAAGAAAATGACAGGGATAAATATTTTCAATGCTGATTTAAAAACTATAAAAGAAAAACTAAAGGAGCTGGGAGTGGAATATGAGAAAGAAGGACTCAACAAACCTCGCGCTATCGACAATCTTTGGAAATATTGCCGAAAACAATTGGGAGGTCCGGGGTTTTTAGTAAACGAGCCCTTAGCAGTTTCTCCTTTAGCTAAAAAAAATAAAGATAATCCAGAAATAGTCCAGCGTTTCCATGTGATTATCGCTGGCAGCGAGCTAGGCAATGGTTATAGCGAATTAAATGATCCGATTGACCAAGCGGAAAGGTTTAAACAGCAGCAAAAATTGCGTGATGCCGGAGACGAAGAAGCTCAGATGAATGATGAAGATTTTGTGGAAGCCTTGGAGTATGGCATGCCGCCTACTTGCGGATTTGGGATGAGCGAAAGGGTTTTTTCTTTTCTGATGGATAAGTCTGCCCGGGAATGCCAGATTTTTCCCTTAATGAGGCCGAAATCAAAATAAGTTTAATTTCTCGCAAATATTTAAATTTTAATTTGTAATTCAATATGCTAGATATAAAATTTATTAGAGAAAACAAAGAAGAAATTCAAGAAGCAGTTAAGAATAAAAATATTGATCTAGATATAGAAAAACTTTTGGAATTGGATGGCAAGAGAAGGGAGCTGTTGCAGAAAATAGAAGCTTTGCGGGCACAGAGAAATGAATTAGCCGGTTCGCTAGGTGCCGAACCTGACTCCCAAGGTGCCGAACCTAGCTCGGAGCAGATAGAAAAAGGCAGAAAACTTAAGAAAGGTATTGCTGAACTAGGAGAAGAACTAGAGAAAATTGAGGCCGAATATAAAGAATTGATGGCAAAAGCGCCTACTATTCCTTCTGAAGATACGCCCATCGGCAAGGATGAAACTGAAAATGTAGAAGTTTTCAAGGAAGGCGAACTGCCTAAATTCGATTTCAAGCCGAAAAGCCATTTGGAATTAGCTAAAGATTTAGATTTATTTGATATAGCAAGAGGCGTCAAGGTAGCGGGCTATCGAGGCTATTACGTGAAAAATGAAGCTGTTAGCTTGCAAATGGCCCTGATGATGCTTGCTTTGGAAAAATTAATTAATAAGGGTTTCACGCCTATGATTCCGCCAACTTTAGTGCGGGAATTTGCTTTATTTGGCACCGGTTATTTTGCCGGCAAAAAATATAATCCTGAAGTAGATGAAATTTATAAAATTGCCAATTCAGAAATAGAGGCAGACGGCAAAAAAAACAAGGAAGACAAATTTTTAATAGGAACAGCCGAACCTTCTCTTTTGGCTTATTACGCCAATGAGATTTTAGACGAAAAAGACTTGCCCTTAAAGCTTTGTGGATTTTCCCAGTGTTACCGAAGCGAGATTGGCAGCTACGGGAAAGACACCAAAGGTTTGTATCGAGTGCATGAATTTATGAAGGTGGAGATGGTAGCGATTATGGGAGCAGATATTAAAAAATCAGAAGAGATGCATGGAGAAATGGTAGAAATTTCCAAGGAATTGCACCGGGATTTGGGCCTGCCTTATCGAGTGGTGCAAATTTGCACCGGAGATATGGGTGCCGGGAAATATAAAATGTTTGATTTAGAGGCTTGGATGCCAAGCCGTAATAATTATGGAGAAACTGGCTCAGCTTCCAATTTTCTTGATTGGCAATCCCGAAGGCTGAATGTTAAGTATAAGGACAAGGAGAGCAACAAAAAATTTGTTTATATGCTTAATAATACTGCCTTGCCCAGTGTGCGTCCGCTGATTGCGATTTTAGAAAATTTTCAACAAAAAGACGGCAGCGTGGTTGTTCCCAGGGCTTTAAGGAAATATATGCCGGGACAAATTTCAAAAATTAAAGCTAGGAAATAAAAACAAAGATTAAGTTCAAGTTTTTTAATATCCCAGAACGCCAGCCTTATTAAGCTGGCGATTAATTATTGCTTATTTTTTTTGTTATATTAAAATTAAGAATGTTAGATTGTCCAGTGTTGTTTATACTTTTATATTTTTCATTTTAAAATAAA
>CAZRQA010000065.1:0-4630 GCA_964602335.1 uncultured Bdellovibrionales bacterium | reverse complement strand
TATCATATCTTCAATATCTTTTCATTTAATTTTTTCTATTTATAATACTCCAGTATACTGGTATACTGGAGTATTCTTGGATATTTACTCTTTCCAATCTTCAATCATGATTTTCTTTCCGTTTCTTTGGAGAACTAGTTTTTGCCTCTCCCGGATGCCTAATTCATCCACAATTTCCGCTGGGATAACCACCGAAAGGCTCCTCTTCCCCTGACGAGTGACTTTACGGACATATTTTTTATTTTTCATAAATTTTTTAGTTTAAAACTTATCTTGTTACGTAGCATGCTACGTAACATTACTTTACATTATAATACTTTTTATACCAATCCACAAAATTCTTAATCCCTTTTTCAATCCGAGTGGTCGGCTTCCAGCCAAGCTGGCGGAGCTGGCGGATGTCGGCCACAGTGGACGGCACATCCCCGGGCTGGATTGGCATCAAATTTTTCTTGGCCTTTTTGCCGACATTCTCTTCAATCACTTCAATAAACCGCAATAGCTTTTCCTCTTTATCGCCGCCGATATTCATCACGGCATAATCCAGATCTGCGCCCAAAACCTTCAAGGTGCCACTGACAATGTCATCGATGTAAGTGAAATTACGGGACATTTTGCCGTAATTATAAACATCAATCGGCTTGCTTTGGATAATATTCTTGGTAAATTTAAAAAGCGCCATATCTGGCCGTCCCCAGGGACCGTAAACGGTAAAATAGCGAAGTCCAGTGCTTTTCAGGCCGTAAATATGGCTGTAAACATGCGCCATCAATTCCGTTGATTTTTTGGTAGCGGCATAAGGAGAAATCGGTGTATCTACACTATCAGTTTCCGAAAAAGGCACTTTTTTATTATTGCCGTAAACTGAAGACGAGGAGGCGTAAACAAAATTTTTCACTCCGTATTTTCTGCTTAAATCCAAAAGGTTCATCGTTCCCCGAATATTGGTTTCTTCATACAGAAATGGGTTTAAAAGCGAATTGCGCACACCGGCCATAGCCGCCAAATGGATAATCTTGTCCGGCTTGTCTTGGCGGAAAATTTCCTGCATAGACCGGTAGCTTCGGATGTCTCTTTTATAAAATTTATATTTTTTGCCTTTGAGCAAATTTTTCAACCGGTCTTTTTTTAATTGGGGATCATAATAATCATTTAGGTTGTCCACTAAAACAACTTTGTGTTTGCGCTTGATCAGCTCCTTGGCGCAATGGCAGCCGATAAATCCGGCTCCGCCGGTGATAAGTACTTTCATTTATATTCCTTTTAATTTTTATAATAATTATCAACGCATGTTAGACTCAAATTAAAACATAAATCAGACATTATTAAATCATATCACTATAAATCTCCCGCTAATTTACAAATCCTTTCACAAATCTACAAATAATTCATTATAAATTTTAGATTATACAACTTGATTATCAAAATTATTTAATTATCGTATAATATGTATTAGCATAACCCTTTTTAAAAAATAGGCAAAGAGCGAGGCCAAAGGTCTCGCTCTTTTTGGATTATTATCCATAAATTTCAAACTTCTTCTCTGTTGCAAAAAGGGCATTTTCTAAGCCGCTTATTAAATGCTTCGATTAACCGTTCATCCTCTATTTCCTCCCCTTCCTCATCGAAAGCTTCTAAAATTTCGCAAACTTCAAACGGCCGAAAAATTTTCCGGCAATCCTCGCACACGATTTCTTTGCCCGTTTCCAAAGATGCTGTTACCCTGATCAATTTTCCATCCAAGATAACATTCGTTGTCATTTCAGCACCCATTTTTTAACCTCCTTTCTTTTAATCTATTTTATCTTCTTGTGGTAAAAACTGACAAAGATTAAAGGAACAATAAATAACGTCAAAAATGCGCTAAACGTCAAGCCAAAAATGATGGTAAAGCCCATATTTCTCCAATCCGGCTGGGTGATAGAAAGCGGCAGCAAGCCAAAAATGGTGGTGATGGAAGTTAGAATAATCGGCCGCAAGCGGGCGCAGCCGGCATTTCGCACAGATTGAACCAAGTTTTTTTCTTTTCTCAATTCCTTATTTATCTGGTCAATTAATATTATAGCATTATTGATCACAATGCCAGCCAAAGAAACAATTCCCACAAAAGCCGGGATATCCAAAGTCAGCCGGGCAGCTGCCATGCCAATGAAAACGCCAATCAAAGCCAAGGGAATCGTCATCAAAATTATCATTACCTGTTTATAGGAATTGAACTGGATAATTAAAATAAATAAAATCAAAATTATCCCAATAATCATTTTCAGAAGCATATCCTGGTAAATTTCCATCAATTCTTCCTGCTCTCCGCCATAGTCAATCCGATAGCCTTGAGGCAAATCAAAATCCCTTAAATCTTCCTGAAGCTGATTGGTAATTTCCGTAGGATTGCCTCCTTCGGTGCCAGCGCTGACCGTAACTATCCGCTCTTTGTCTTTTCTGCTGATACTGGCCAAGGAAGGCCTTAATTCAATCTCTCCTAGTTCTGAAAGTGCTATTTTCCCAGTTGGCGCGGTTATTAAAATCTCCTCTATTTTGCTAAAAGAGTCCTTTTGTTCTTCGTTGAATCCCATATTGATTCTTATTTCTTCCCCATTTTGGCTAATTTTCGATTCATTGTCCCTGGAAATTCCCTTGCGCAGTTCTCCGGCCACCTGGATCACAGAAAGGCCTTTACTAGCTAAAATATCCTTGTTGGGAATAAAAACAAATTCTCCCGGCGCTAAATCAACTGATGTCTCCGCTTCAACCACAGTAGGAATTTTTTCCAGCCGGCTTTTAACTTCTGTTGCCAGCTTGTCTAGTGTTAATAAATCTTCACCTACTACCCGCAATTCAATCGCACTCCCAGTCGGCGGTCCGGATTGCTCTTCCATAAAGCTAATCTCCGCTTCAGTAATATTTTTCTGCATTTTTTCTCTTAACCCAGCTACTATTTCTCCGCTTTTAATTTCCCTGTCTTCCTTTTTTGTTAAATTAGCTTTTATGGAAGCTTTATGAGTATTAGTTCCGCCGCCGCCGGCGTTCAACAAATTCATTCCTATGCCCGAACCTACATTAGTGGTAAAATTAACTACTTCTTCCTGCTCCAATATTAGAGCCTCTGCTTTCCGCACCGCTTCATCAGTCTTCTCCAATCGCGTCCCCTGAGGCAGCTCCATGCTTACATAAAAAAATTCTGAATCAATTTCTCCGAAAGATTTTATTTTTAAAATTCCACTAATAGGCAGCAACAAACTAGCCACGAATAAAATCGTAACAACGACTACCGCTATACGGCGGTTTCTTTTTTTGCCGATCAGCTTAGGCAAAAAATTATAATAACGGCGGGAAAACTTATTGAATAGTCTGCTGGCCCACCGCTCTTCCCTGGCCCGGGAAATACACCTTCCCTTGGCCTTTCTTAAAATTTTTCTTATCAGCCCGCACGGCTGCTCTCCTGTTTTTCCTATTCCTTTATCCCTGCTCCCAGCCGGCTTAAAAATTAAAGCTCCAATAGCTGGAATAATCGTTAACGCCACAAAAAGAGCGGCGATTAAAGTGCTGATTACCACGATGGGAATGACTTTCATAAACTCGCCGATAATCCCTTCAACGAACATCAAAGGAAAAAAAGCGGCTACTGTAGTGAGCATTCCGGAAAGCAAAGGCGCCGCATATTCCTTGATAGTTAAAATAGCCGCTTGATAGCCGCTAATGCGGTAATGGCCTACTTTGCGATAAATACCTTCTACAATTACAATGGCGCTGTCAACTAAAAGTCCCAATGCTAAAATCAATGCGAATAAAGACAAAAAATTCAAGCTTTCTCCCAGAGAGGCCATAATAATAAAGGATATAAAAAAAGAAAACGGCACCGCTAGGCCGGCTAAAAGCGCTTCTCGCCAGCCTAAAAAAATAAAGAGTAAAAAAAGAATAATCATCACCGTTTCTATCCCATTGAAAGACAGGGTGTTAATGCTGTCGATAATATATTCTCCATTATTAGTGGTTACTTCCACTCCCAAATCCTCCGGATAATCAACTCCCCTGCTTTCTTTCAAAATTTTTTCCGCCCGGCGGGCCACCTCCGTAATGTCGCCGCCTGTTTTTTTATAGACCTGAATAGAAACTGCTTCCTGGGGCAACGCCTGCTTTATAGATAGCCGGGAACGGGAAGTTTCTTCACTAAAACCAATCTTTACTTCAGCTATGTCTTCTAAGAGAATCGGCGTATTCTCCCGATAAGCAACCGGCAACTTGCTGATATCTTCGGCGTTCTCAAATTCGCCCTCTACCCTAAAAGAATATTTATAATTATCCAATTCTAAAGTTCCTACTGGAAAATTAGCATTATTGGCAGCTATAGCTCCTGTTAAATTGGAAATAGAAAGATTGTACTGGGCTAATTTTTCCTGATCCGCATCCACTTTTATTATGCGATCCCTTCCGCCTACTACTTTTACATCGCTCACATAAGGGATGCCTTTTAGTTTATCTTCTAGGTTTTGGGCAAACTCCTTCACGTTTGCCACATCATAATGCTCGGAATTTAAAGTGGCCACAAAAATCGGCTCATCTGAAAGGTTAACTTCGATCACTTGCGGAGCCGCAGCTTCTTCCGGCAAATCACTTTCGATTTTGCTAATCT
>CAZRQA010000064.1:0-4807 GCA_964602335.1 uncultured Bdellovibrionales bacterium | reverse complement strand
CTCCTACGCGCTTTAATATTTTTCTTTTTTTTGAATTCATTTTTTTGAATTATTTTTTGATTATTTACATTATAATATATCCTCAGATAAAATCCAAATAAAAAAATGTTATTCATTAAACGTCTTCGCCTAAAAATTTTATTTTTTATGTATCGATAATTTTAATTATTTCATAAAAAATCACTGGAGTTTAACAAAAATAAAAAAATTATAATGTATCATACAATAATATGAGAAAATAAAATATTTAATCTCTCTAACCAAGAACGGTCAGCTAATGGAATTGGCACTCTGGCATACAATTCACTATTAGAAAAAGCCGCCCAAGGAAAAGCCGAGGATATGGCAACTCAAAAATATTTTTCTCATGAAGATCCGCAGGGAAATATGGTTTGGAAAATTATCAAAGAAGAAGGATATAACTTCCAAATTGCCGGGGAAAATTTGGCCGTCAACTATACTGGCGAAAACCATCAACATATATTTTCCAGCTGGATGAATTCACCAGCCCATAGAAAAAATATCCTAGAAAATCGTTTTAAGGAAACCGGCATAGGGGTAGCCAGAGGAGATTATAAAAAACGACCAGCTATTTTTATAGTCGTTTTATTCGGTAAAGAAAAGTACGATCCCTTCTTTTCTTTTTTGAATTAAATTTTTAAAGCTAAAAAAACATTTATGTTTAAAATATTAAATTTCAGAACATTATTTACGCTTTTAAGATAAGAATATTTATTTTAAGATAATAAATCTAAGAGTATAAATAACGCTAAAGATTTTTACAGTTAAAAAAATAAAACATTAAAAAATTATTTTCTCGCTTGCCATTTTATCCCAAATAATCAGGATTTCGGACATGGAAAATTTAAAATTTAAAACTTTTCCCTGCTAATATTTCCTCCCGCTAATTAGCTGGTCAGCTAACTCCTAATAAGCCAAACCTACTGCACAATCTGCGTCTCCATCCAATTGGAAGCGCCACAATTATTTCTTTTGGCTTGGCAATTAACTTCCTTGCCATCTCTTTTACATCTCCAACTTGTAGATTCTCCAGTTTTAGGATCGTAATAACTACAAGTATTAGGTCCAACAAGTGTACTTTCAGAAGCACAACAACCGCTATTAGAAAATTCTTCTTGGCAGCCAAAAGTTTTTATATTAGGAGATGCTTTACCATTAGTACCGCAATTTGGTAAATTGATATTCACATTTACTGTCACATCGTCCTTACCCTCTTCTCCCTCAGAATTTTCGCAAGTAAGGCTGTACTCATGTAGATCGGAAATCAATTGTCTGGTTTCGTCTTCCCCGGAATAAGTTTGATTTTCCTCTAGTGGACCATTCAACTCAGCGTCAACATTCCAAGTATCACCTTCAGGAGTACAACTAACTGCATTTTTAACACTCCAGTTTAATGTTGCTCTTTCTCCCCAATTTACCTCAGCTTTTTTAGCAGTTAAAGATACTTTCGGATTACATACGCAATTTGTATCATCAGGACAACCAGCGTTAACGCAACGACCATTCAAGCAAGACAAGCCTTCTGCACAAATAAGAGCTTCGCCGTTTGGCCCCACGCAAGATTCATTGCATCCGAGGGGCGGCGATTTTCTGCTCGCTGAGCATCCTGATTCATCCGGGCAATCCCAAGAAACAGTCTCCCCTTGAGATGGAAAATCAGGAATGCCATCTTGGGGATTTTTATCAATAAAGCTTCCCTGAACCGGAGAACCGCCGTCGGCACAGAAATCTCCCAAGTCATAGTTCCAGCCTTTTTCTTCGACTCCATAAATCTTACTGTTTTGTCCACCACAAATTGAACTGCTTTCGCCTTCCACTTCAAAATGCCGAATTATACCGTGATATAAAACCCAGGAATTCCAACAATATCTTGCACTATAGGTGCTTCCGCTGCGATTTGGACTGCTATTCTCAAAAAAATCAATGGCACATGATTTTCCCTCCTGGGAGCAACCAATTTTAGGATCTAAGAGATTACTATAATAAAAAACTTTGGGGAACGCCCAGGCATAAGCGCTGAGGTACACCACATATTTCCCCGGAGGCAGCCTGTCTCCCTCCTCACTTATAGGAGTTTCGAAATAATAATTACTCTCCGTGTAAATTTTTTCGGAGCTTCTTAGTTCTTTAACCAGTCGCTGGGATCCAATGTCATATATTCGATAATTAATTCTCGTTTCTGTGGTGCTAGAGTTGTCGCAATAAACCTCTCCTGCCCGGAGTTTAATGTCAATATCTTCTCCTTCTTTGAATACTTGATTATCATGAGGCTTTGACCACTGAATTTGAGGATAATAAAAAGTATGCGGACCTATTTCTGTTATTCCGCATTCCGATTTTTTGCTAGCCAAGCATTTTTTATATTCAGCCAATGGAGCATTATCATGTTCAAATAAATTTTCAATGCAACTTTTTGCTTCTTCTTCGCTCTCATTAAAACACATATCACAAGTAAATTCTCCGTCACACCAATTCTTAAAACAACCGTCAAATTTGTTTCTCCAGCTTATCAGAGATACATCGGGGTATTCCCCGACTTTTTCACTTTTTCCTTTTTGAAAAAAATCTACTGTATAGCCAGGAAAGCTTTGGGGCAAGTAAGTTTTAATAAATTGTTTTTGAGAACCCAATATTTTTCCTTCTTCATCAATCAATGCAATGGTAACGACATAATCTCCAGTACGCTCCGTCCCCAGGCCATAAATATAATTTATTGTCAATTCTCCTCCAGGCTGAAGAGGAAAATCATCAGGATATTCCCCTTCATCAAACTCACTTTCATCTTCAATAACAGGAATTCCTCCTCGCGACATTGTAAATTTAACAGTGAGAGATCCGCTAAATAATTGGTCAGAACAATTTTTAACTATTACTTCATTGGATATAGTTCTTTTCTGGTTATCATAATTTATTGTTATTTCTTCAACAAAAATACCATCAGCATAAAAAGGACAAACAACAGCCTTAACAGGGTTGGCATTAACAAGCAAAAGCATCAATGCTAATGCCCCCAATAATATTTTTTTCATTTTTTTATTCATTAATTTTAAAAGTTTCTTTTCTCTTCTTGATTATAAAAATAATTGCCAAAATTAAAATAATTACCAATATGGAAGATAAAACAATCCAAAAAATTAATTTTTTTGAAGAAACCTTTTTTTCTATAGTTTCCGCTTTTTCTGCTTCTTTATTAATTTGATTAAGCCGTGAAACGGAATCAGCATCTAGCTTCTTTTCATAACTATCCATTAAGGATCCTTCCATTTTCAAATCAATTTTAACTGTTGGATTTTTGCATTTTTTCTTAAAAATAAGCGGAAAGGAATCTTTTTTGGGGGTTTTATCAAAATTTACTATCTCCTTCTTTTCTGAAAAACATATACTCCTGTTTTTATCTAAAATTTTAACTTCCAACGAGGCTTTTTTGCCCATAGTAAAAGGACTCCCCACTGTTTCTACTACCAATTCGTTTTTGCTATTGATGCCGGAAGTAAAAATCTTTCCTTGAGGCCCTTCTACGACCCATTTTCCCCGTATAGGCAAAGAAATTAACTGGCCATTTTGTTTCAATTCAATTACTGCCAAATAAGATTGGGGCTTTTCCATCTGGGGCATTTCATAATTCAGGGTCTTTTTCTCGCCAGGAGCAACAGAAAAAACTTCTAATTTTTTTTCCATAACAATCTCTTGGCTAGTATTGTAGGGATAAACAGTTAAGTTGGGGACAATTCCTCCAATAGCTGCCTGGCTGTTGTTTGTCGCCTCAAATTCCAAAAATACTTTCTTATTTTTTTCAACCGCTGGTCCTTCCAAACAACTGAATTCTTCATTATTTGCTAAAATTTTTGATTTGGAATTGTCAATAATTAATAAATTATCGGCATTATTAGAGTGGCTGAATTTATAACTGTCAAAGCCAAGCGATCTGCCATTGGCATCTATTACCTGAAAAATAAAATTATATTCGCCAGTCGGCATTGCCGGGGGAATTTCATAAATAAAACTTTCAGTTGCTTCTCCATTCGCCTGAATAGAAAAACTTTTTTTTGATTTTTTGTCATAGACAGCATTCCCTAAACTTGTAATTTCGCCTTCATTTTGGACATAGGCCATTATCTGGAGAAGGTAATTGAGGTCATGAAAGGACTGATCTGAAAAATTTCCGATAATAGCTTTTCCGCTGATGACTTTCTTTGCGTCATCGTATTCTACTTCCAAGTCTTTTACCAAGACATTGTTAAAAGCTCCTCCCTGGGCTTGGCTAAAATTGGCAAAGGTGAATAAAAATGCCAACGATAAAATGCTTGTTATTATTTTTTTCATTTTTTGTTTTTAGTTTTTAAAAGAATTTTTATTGTTTTTTAGTTTAATTTAATAGCTTTATTTTTATTATACTATTTTTTTTACTTATCAGGCAAGTTTTTTATTGTTTCTTATGTAAAATTTTTTATATTTTTTCTCCACTTTTAATGAAAACCACCAGTTCTACACTGGTGGTTTCCCTGTCTGCCGACTCGCCTCGCTGAAGCTAGGACGAAGCGGGCAGGCAAGATATCTTGCCGGCTCCAAGCCGGCTTGGAACACAATATCCTTAAGATTTTATTTTTTATTCTATTTTCTTCCCCCTTTTCAAAAGGGGGTTAAAAACATGATACTATATTTTAAACAATTTGCCCCTCTCATCATATAACCAGAACACACCTCGGCAAAGCCGGATAATTTTATTGGATAAAACCTGCAAACGCGCAGCGTGATTCCTATTCTCCGATTGCCATCAAGGAAACAG
>CAZRQA010000063.1:0-4897 GCA_964602335.1 uncultured Bdellovibrionales bacterium | reverse complement strand
GAAATTTCAGCGGAAAATAGAAGATTTTGTCTGTGAAAATTGTGGAGCAAAAGTAAAAGGCAATGGCTATACCAACCATTGTCCGCGCTGCCTGTGGTCGAAACATGTTGACATTTTCCCCGGAGATAGGCAAAATGAATGCCTAGGCTTAATGGAGCCGAAGGAAGCGTACTTTAAAAATGGAATATGGCATTTATTGCATAGATGCCAAAAATGCGGAGAAGAGAAAACAATTAAATTGAAAGAAGTTGATGAGGGGAAATTAAAAGAATTGGTTAATACGCTTTAATATCTTAATGGTAGTAATTTTAATGCAGGAGATGAGATTTGCAAGATAGGACAGAAAAAATTTTGACACTGTTTGATACGGCGAGGAGGTTTGAAAATGAAAGAATTTTTGGAGTTTATCCAAGCGTGCTGGTTTCTTGTTCTTTCGGCAGGGTTATTATTGGCAATTTTCATAAGAAAGATTGCGAGAAATTTTTTTTATTACTGCGCCTTGGCAGTTTCTTTTGTTTTTTCTATTTTGATAGCTCTTTCCATGGGAAGAGCAGGGGAAAAATGAAAAATTGAGTTTGCGAAATAATTTTTTAAGATTCCAAGAAAGGAGATTTTAAAAATGAAAGTGATTAAGGAAGCTTGGAAATGCGCCCAATTTCTATTGGTTTTTCTTGCAGCCTTGGGTTTGTTAGCCGGAATTGTTGTAAAGAAAATCATCTTGAGTGTTTTCTTTTCTTGTTTTGGTTTCTTGGGAGCAATTTTCGGAGTTTGTGTTTCAGCTTCAATTGAAAAAACAGAAAAAAGGCTGGCGAAAAAAGCAAGGATGAAGGTGGTTACAGAAAGGGGGTAAAAAATGGGCGAAATGTTATTCCTGTCAGTATTCACTGAAGAAGATTTCAAAAAAAAGAAGGAGGATTGGTCCTTTTTATAGCTTTCAGTGTTGCCGTTTCGGCCATATTGATTTTTTTCGGCATTTTCGGAATAATTTTGTACTTTGGGGAAAAGACAATAAATTGATGCGAAATTAATGAAGATAATGTAAATCTTAAAGAAATTTAGGAGACTAAAAGGAGGTAATCAGCTATGGGAGGAATAGTATTTAAAACCGAATTTGTTTCTGCAAGAGATTTGCCTGATGCCTGGTTCCAATGCGTTTATCGATTATTAGAAGTGGGCAGAGATTTTATGGTTGATAAGGGTAGCTACGAGGGACAAAAAAGACTTGAGTTTGATTATATAACCATTCAAATAAAATATCCTTCGCAAAGACCCTTAATTCCTGATATACCACCAGCTTTGGGTATACCAAATCCGGTTGCCGAAGGGTATCTTGAGGAATATCTCCCCTACTTGATGACGGCAAAAAAACAGCCAGGAGAAGATTATACTTACGGGATGTACCTTGAGAAACAAATTGAGGAAGTTATCAGAAAATATAAAGAAGAAGGACATCGAACCAACCAAGCTTGTATGAATATCGGAGACCAAGATTCTGTTTTCCTTGGAGACCCTCCTTGTTTGCGTTTAATTGATACAAGGGTTCAGGATGGACATCTTCATTTTGTTGTCTATTTTCGATCATGGGATCTGTGGAATGGATTTCCCGCTAACTTGGGAGCAATTCAGCTTATGAAGGAGTATATGGCTGACATGATAGGAGTTAAAGATGGTCAAATTATTGCTTCTAGTAAAGGGCTTCATCTTTATGATTACGTGTGGGAGTTAGCAGAATTGAGAATAATGAGAAAATAAATTTAATAAAACCAAAAACCGACCCAAAGAATTGGGCCGGTTTTTTTATTTATTAAATTAGAAAAACCTAGAGTTCAACTCTTGGTTGCACCAAGAGTTGAACTCTAGGAGAGAACTTCGAATTTTTACAAAAAATAGAGGCCTCTATAGAGGCCTCTATTTTAAAAATTTTATTGTTAGAATTAACTGCCGCAGTCGCCACTGGAACTTTCAGCCGTGCCTTCGCCAAAGCCGGGAGCGGGCACATCAGAAGAAAGTTCTTGGCTGCACTCTTCCGGTTTCTCCGTGAAAGCGCCACAAACAGTAGCTAGGAGGCTTTGGGAATCACGAGCAGAAGAAGCGGTGGCACCGTTGATAACCAAAGTTGGGGAGCCCTGCACGCCGTATTTTTCATTTTCTTCCTTCTGCAAATCAAAAGGCGGGTAGCTGCCGTTCCAGTTTTCCTTGTCTTCCAGCTTTTTAGTTATTTCAAACTTTTCATCTGCAGAAGTTATGCAAGGATCAAGTTTTGACTGGCTGGTTCCAACGGTCGCCAGGCATTTTTCACTGTCATTTTCTGTTAAAAAGCAGTCCAGGTATTGATAAAATTTATTTTCATCTTGTTCTGCCAAGCAGTATTGCAACAGGTTTTCATTTATCTCTTCTTCACCATGCATAGCATAGTCAACAAACTTGAAGTCAAAATCGATTTTATCTTTCAACAAATCAACTACCGGAAGCAAGCCTTTTTGGATCTGGGTGCCATAAGGGCAATAACTCATAATAAAGGCTTCGATTTTAGGCTTTTCGGTTTTGGGAATTTCCTCGTTTTGTTTTTTTGCCGTTTCAGCCTGCTGTTTTTGCTGTTCCTCTACTTGAGCAATGTTCATTGCTTGAGGAAAAAAATTTTCACCATCTTTCGTTAGATAAGAAACTAATTGTTGTCCGCTTACATCCAATTCTATTCTATATAAATTATTCTCCTCGCTCACGCCCTTTATTTTTATGTCAGTTCCCGGCTGGACTAGATTTTCTGAAATAAATTTTTTGGCTTTTTCTTCAGCTTGCTTAGCGGAAATATTTTTTCCTTGATTAGCAGCTGATTTTTCTCCGCTGTTTTGTTTTACAAAAAATCCAATCGCGAAAAAAATAGCGGCTACGACTAATAAATTGGCAATGTTTTTTTTGTTCATAATGAATTTGTTATTAGTTATATTTTTAAAAAGTTATTGAGATATTAGGATATTGGATTGTTTTATTGTTCCATTGTTTTATTGCTGGAGGAAGAATTAAGAAGTATGAATTATGAATCATGGATTGGAACGAATAGAATAAACAGGGCCAATAGGACTAATAAAAAAGTTATTTCTTTACAACAACAGTTTCGATGAATTTAGCAAATACCTTGGGTTTTTCTACGGCTAATTGGGAAAGTATCTTCCTGTCTAAGCCAATTTTTTCATCTTTTAAATTTTTAATAAAGTCAGAATATTTTAAGCCGTGTTCGCGGACGGCAATATTTAAGCGGGTAATCCATAATCGGCGCGTTACTCTTTTTTTGGCCTTGCGGTCGCGATAGGCGTATTTTCCGGCCTTAATTACCGCTTCTTTGGCAGCGCGGTAGTGGGATTTTCTTCTCCATTTATAGCCTTTGGCGGTCTTGATGATTTTTTTTCTTCTTTTGGAAGCGGTGACGCCTCGTTTTACTCTTGGCATTTTGGTTAGTTAATTAGTTGGATAGTTGAATAGTCAACTGGTTAAATAGAATTTTGAGTTAGCTTGCCAGCTTATTAATAAAAATTTAAGACCTCCCTTAACGCCCCTTTGCAAAAGGGGAAAAAAGAAAATGGAGGCTTTAATTCAATTCGCGTTTGATATTTTTTGCCATTTGTCCGTTGACTGTTTCATCCGTTCTTTTCAGTCTTTTTTCTTTAGGATCTTCTTTGGCATTAAAGTGATTTTGGTTGGACTTTCTTCTCATCACTTTTTGGCGGGCAGTTATTTTAAATCTTTTGGCAACTGCTTTTCTAGTTTTTTGCTTTGGCATTTTTTTAGGTAATTAGGAATTAACTGGTTAACTTATTAGCTTTTTAGGTTTGTTATTTTTCCGGAGAGATAACCATATTGAATCCGTTGAACTGTTTTTGGATGTCCTGGTCTATTTTATAGGTATTTTCAATTTTGTCAACAAAAGCTCTCAATCTTTCTTTGGCATTTTCCCGGAAAGCGTTTTCCCGGCCGCGGAGGATTATTTCAATTTTCACTTTGTTTCCCCTGGAAAGGAATTTATCTACCTGTTTTAGCTTGAAATTCAAATCATTTTCTCCAGTAGAGGGACGAATGCGCACACCTTTCACTTCTGTTCTTTTTTGCTGTTGCTTATTCTTCTTTTCTTTCTTGGCTTGAAGATATTGATATTTTCCCCAGTCAAGAATTTTACAGACCGGCGGGCGGGAATTAGGATTAATCTCAATTAAGTCTAGCTCTTTTGCTTTAGCCATCTGAAGGGCATTGGGCGTTTCAATGATGCCGATTTGCTCTCCCTTTTCATCAATCAGGCGAACGGGAGAAATGCGAATCATTTCGTTGGTCCTGACGAATTTTTTACTTTTTTGCTGGGGATTAAATTTTTTAGATTTTATGGTTGGTTATATTAATTGTTAGTTAGGATTTAAGAGTTAGCTTGTTAGCTAGTTAGATGTTAGCACTATTTAAGATTTAAAAAGCTAAAAAACTAATTGCCTAATTAGCTAATTAGTTAAAAAGCTAATAAGCTAATTTATGGTGGAGGTGATGGGAATTGAACCCATGTCCAGTATTGGCATCTAAAAATTTTCTACAAGCTTAGCTTATTTTTATTGTGCTACAAATACTTTAAATAAGCAAAAAATATTTAAGCATTTCTCTTGAGTGCGCTTGGGTTTTTGCCAAGAGAAAACAAAAACTTGCATCCCGATGATGGCGCCGAATTAGCTTATCGAGAATCAGCTAGTCGACGGGCTGTCGCAATTTAGGCGACAGCAGCAGCAAATTGAGGAGCAAAAGTGTTAGCTAGTGCCCTTTTTGCTTTATTTAGTAAGTTTGCACTTATTTACTTTGTCGTAGGTTTTATGAGCATACGACAAGCTCAGCTTGCTAATTTTTAAATGTTCAATCTGTCGAATCC
>CAZRQA010000062.1:0-4924 GCA_964602335.1 uncultured Bdellovibrionales bacterium | reverse complement strand
ACATTACCAGCATTTCAGTAATGCCTTGCACTGCTAAAAAATTTGAAGCCCAGCGGAAAGAAATGGGCCGGGACGAGCAGAAGGATGTTGATTTGGTGGTGACGGTCCGGGAGCTGGCCAGGCTGATAAAAAAGAAGAAAATAAATTTCAAATCCCTGGAGGATGGCGAAACTAATCCAAGCCTGGGAGTGCACAGCGGGGCGGGAATAATTTTCGGATCTACCGGTGGAGTGATGGAAGCAGCTTTGCGAACGGCCTATGAAACTTTAGCTTGCGAGGAATTGGGCGACTTGGATCTCAAGCAGGTGCGGGGAGAAGAGGGGATCCGGGAAGCGGAAATCGTTATTCCCAAATCAAAATGCCTTCCTGAAGAAGTGAAATTGAGAGTAGCAGTGGCTCACGAGATCGGCCATGCTAAAAAAATCATGGGAGATTTAGATGAAGGCAAATGTGATTATCATTTTGTAGAAGTAATGGCCTGTCCGAGTGGATGCTTGGGAGGCGGCGGCCAGCCGATTCCTACTAACAGCCAAATTCGTGCCCAAAGGATGAAAGCTATTTACCAGCGGGATAAAGATCTGCCAGTGCGCAAATCTCATGAAAACGAAGCAGTGCAGAAAGTCTATAAAGAATTTTTAGAAGAGCCGGGCAGTAAAAAAGCGGAAGCATTATTGCATACCAAATATACAAATCGAAAAAAATAGAAATAAAAATTAAACTAAAAAGGAGGTGGAAACATGAAGAAAATGAACACGCTGGATTTGATTGCCTTAATTATTCTGATAGTCGGAGGCTTAAATTGGGGGCTGGTAGGAGCTTTTGATTTTGATTTGGTAGGAGCTATTTTAGGGAAAGGACTTTTGGCTAATTTAGTTTATATTTTAGTCGGACTTTCTGCGGTTTATTCCTTAAGCTTGTTAGCAGGCAACAAAAAAGAAGAAGCAACGCCTACGCCTGATCAACAGTAGCAATAAAAATTTTATCTAAAAATAAAAAATAGCTTGTTGTTAAAGAAAACAGCCGAGAGGGGTTGTTTTTTTGATTTTTGGGGAGATAAGATGCTAGAATATATTGGCAAATATACCTAATCTGTAAATTTGTCTTAAATATGAAATTGAAAAGCAATTCCGATTTTCTTTCCCACAAATCAACCAGCCTCGACTAGACATCGAGTCTAGGCGGGCAAATCTGTTCGCGAATATACAAA
Source organism: uncultured Bdellovibrionales bacterium (assembly GCA_964602335.1). Lineage (GTDB taxonomy): Bacteria > Patescibacteriota > Minisyncoccia > Moranbacterales > DUUL01 > CAYMRZ01. The sequence goes on along the minus strand of CAZRQA010000062.1, from coordinate 3,717 downwards.
TGCAGAAAGAGTCTTATTTATAAAGGCGAGTAATTTATGAAAATTTAAGAACAATGTTAAAAAATTGTAAAAATTTGAAAATATTAGTATCTGAAAAGCCGGATGGAAATATGCGTTTAGGTGATGATGGTAGAAATTTGGAAAATCGGCGCGAATTTTTGGAAAAAAGTGGCATTAATACAGACAGCTTGGTAAGCGCTAGATTGAATAATGGCAATAAAATAGCGATAGTCGGGAAAGAACAAGGAGGAGAAATAATAAAAAATGTTGATGGGCTAATTACAGCTGAGAAAAATATTTTTTTGGCAATAACGGTAGCGGACTGCTTGCCGATTTTTTTATATGACTCAAACAAAGAAATAATCGGTCTTTTACATGCCGGCTGGAGAGGGTTAAATCAGGAAATAATTAAGAAGGCTTTAGATATTTTTAAGGAAAATTTCAGCAGCAGAGACAATGATATTAAAATTGCTATCGGTCCGGGGATATGCCAGGATTGCTATGAAATTGGCCGCGAATTAGGAAGAAAATTTGAAGATTATTCCGAAGCAATTATTGAAAAGCACAGCAAGATGTTTTTAGATTTAAAAAAAGTGGCAGAGTTGAAATTAATTCAAAGGGGAATAAAAAGGGAAAATATTGAAATAAGCGAGGAATGCACCAGTTGCCTAAAAGAGAAATATTTTTCTTTTCGCCGAGATAAACCGAACAAGACAGAGGCGATGGTAGCGGTAGTCGGGAGAATTGATTAGAAGATTTAAAAGTTAAAAGATTAAAATATTAGAAAGTCAGGGCATTAAAAAATCAGAGATTTTGAAAAATAAATTTGTCAAATAATTTTTTATATTTTAACCCGTTAATTTTTTAATTGGTAACATGCAAACAAAGCCTCCGAAAAATGATAGAAATTATTATTGGACCATGCATAGCCAATATAAGCTTTTTCAGTACGGCTTAACACCGAACCGAATAAAAAGAATCATCCGCCATCCGGACCGCAAAGAAGAAGGGATTGCTCCTAACACTATCGCGGTGATGCAAAGGAAAAACAGAAAAGATCCGAAGAAGGGGGAAGTTTGGGTGATGTATCAAAGAAAAACCAAAAACCAAAAACCAAAAACCAAAAACCAAAATATAAATGTCAAAAATAAAAAAGATAAAAAGTTATCAGTCATCGGCAATCAGTCATCAAATAATATTTTACCTGGGCAGATAAAAATTATCTCGGCTTGGATTTATCCGGCGGAAAGCCCAAAAGGAAAAGAGATTTTTATTCCGGACGAAGCTTGGGAGGAGCTGCAGAAAAATTAATTAAAAGGTTAAGAGGCTAAAAGATTAAAATATTAGAAAGTCAGGGCATTAAAAAATCAAAGATTTCGAAAAATAAATTTGTCAAATAATTTTTTATATTTTAACCCGTTAATTTTTTAATTGGATGTGGATAAGCCTTCTTGACATAAATTTTTTAAAGAATAAAATGATATTTAAAGCTATGAAAAATTTTTTCGACTGCCATTATTATAAAACAATTTTAAAGCGATAAACCGCCTTCCGGGGCGGATTTTTTTTAGCTTAAGTTCATTGAAATTTCTAAAAAGGGGAGGTGTTTTATGGAAAAGGAAATTAGAATCGGTGTCTGGGAAAACGGAAAGGCAATTCATTGTTGCCATTGCGGGAAAACTAAAAAAAGCATAGATGTTTTGATTTATGAAGTGGTTGGAAAAATTCGAGTAAACCTCATAACTGAATTTAAATTAAACAATTGCTGTAGAGAATGCTATCCGGGATCTTTTTCGTTAACAAGACAGCTCGAACAACTAGGCATCGTTGGACAGGTTAAATTTTTATCATAAAAGAAGCTTTTCCAAAAAACAAAAAACCACCTGATTTCAAAGAGATCGAGGTGGTTTAATTTTTTATTTAATAAATCCAAAATGTTTTAAGGCGGGAATTATATTTGGACCTAATTTTTCGTTTTCTAAATCTTTCAAGGGAATCCATTTCCATCGGCGGATTTCTTTGCTTGGCTTAATTTCCCCGATTCTTTTAGCTAGAAAATGGACAAGGATAACATCCATATCTCCTTCTTCAGTGAATTTTTTGGTGTAGGTGATGAAAGGCTCCTCATTGATGGTTCCAATGCCGATTCCCATTTCTTCCCTGGCTTCTCTTCTGGCATTTTCAATCAAATTAGTTTCAAAATTTTCCACCCGGCCGCCGCAAAATTTCCAAAATTCCGTGTCGCCGTGCTGGTTTAATAAAACTTTTTTATTTTCTACAATAACGGGTCCGGAAGCGATTATAATTTTAGGCATATTTTTTAATTAATATTTAAAATTTTAATCTTCGATTATCGTAGTTTTTATAATTTTTTTGAAATACAAACTCACATCGCTAATCCATTTTTGAACGCCATAGCTGCTGTGGCCGGCGCAGGTGGAACCGCATTTCCAAACAATCATCTTGTTAGGCGTATCCAGGCCTTGGTCCTGGACTAAATAGGCAATCCTTTTTCCCACTGTTTCCACTGCTTGTTGGGGAGAATCAAAGCAGGTATAGCCGCCGCGGGTAACCCGGTTCCCGCCGCCACGATAACCCCAATAATTAAAACAATCTTTGCCGCCAAGGACTGGCACGCGCTTTCCCCAGGCGCTTTCTTTTTTGGCAATAGCCACCAGAAAGGCGGCCACTTTTTCATCTTGCTCGGCAATGTAGGGGACCATTTGTTCAATTGGATAGCCTTCAACCATTTCATTTAGCTCTCTTTGCAGCTCCATTTTCCCGGTGCTTTCCAGGGCGATCCCTTCGGTTACGTGGACTCTCTTGTTGTATTCCCAATAATAGATTCCGAATAGCACTGCGAAAAAGAAAAGAGTGGTGAGAATAGTTTTCTTCCTTTTTCTTCCTTTTTCTTTGTTTCTATCAACTGCTTTTTTAATTTTCTGGCGAATTTTTTTCATTTTTATTGGCGAGAATTCATTTAAAAGCTATACTGAAGTAAAATTAATTTTTTAAAGATGATTTTACCTAATAATAAAATAGAAAAGGGATTATTACAAGAAAACCCCAAGAGAATAATTTTAGGCATAGACGAGGCTGGCCGTGGTCCGTTGGCCGGTCCGGTGGTAGCAGCGGCAGCCTGGGTTAATCCTGAAATATTAAACAAAAAATTTAAGCAAAGGGAATTAATTAGGGATAGCAAAACGCTTTCGCTGAAACAAAGGGAAAACGTTTTTAGCTTTATTGAAAAAAATCCTGATTTTTTGATTGGTTTCGGCCAGGCGGATAATAAAAAAATAGATGAGTTGAATATATTAAATGCCACTTTTTTGGCAATGCGTTTAGCGGCGGATAAGCTTTTAGAATTGATGCTTAAAAAAAGGATTTTAAATAATAATGCCGAGGCAGTAGTTTTGTTAGACGGCAATAAAAAGATTGAAAGGTTTAAAATTGAACAAAAAATTTTTCCCCGCGGCGATCAAAATATTTTTTCTATTTCCTTGGCTTCCATTTGCGCTAAAGTTTATCGGGATCGGCTAATGAACGATTTCCATAAAAAGTATCCCGATTATGGCTTCAATCGCCATCGAGGCTATGGTACAAAAGAGCATTTTAAACGTATAAAAAAATACAGGGCATGCCCGATTCATAGAAAAAGTTTTAATCTTGGTTTAAACGCGGATTAACACGGACTGAACGCAGACTGACACGGATTCA
>CAZRQA010000061.1:0-5001 GCA_964602335.1 uncultured Bdellovibrionales bacterium | reverse complement strand
AATAATGATCTAACTTTCCCTTATTTGCTTTATGGAAATTTTTTCTTTGGTAACCGGTATCATTTTAAAATAAGAAGGGTAAAATTCAATACTGGCTTTTTTTATTTCAGAATAATTTTCTAGCACTTTTTTTATTTCTTCCTCTTTTTTGCCTTCAATTCCAATTTTAATATTCTCTATGTCAATCTCAGGCCACATCAAACCGGAAACCTCTATTTCAACATCTAGCTGTTTTTTTTCTTTATCATCTAAATTATCTACATAGTTAATTCTTATGGAATCACTGTCCAATTTATAGCCGGCTGAAGCATCTTTTAAGATTTTTAAATATAATAAACTTTTTAAATCTTCTTGATTAAAAGTGATTGCCCTTATTCTCTCCTTTATGGTAAAATCAAAATTTTCCCCCATTTCTCCCGCCTGCAGCGAGGAACGGCTGGAAATTATTTCTTTCTCTATTGAATCTAATAAAAAGTTTCTGTTTTCACCGATCTTTTTTTGAATTTTTTCCTCCAGTGCCTTATTTAACAGATCCACGCTTTCTTTTCTAGCTTGATCAATATCGCTTTCGGTAACATATTTTACTTTGTTATTCTTTATCTCATCACTTCCTCCTGCCATTTTTTCTTCAGAAATTACTTCAAATTTTTCATATTTAGGCCCTCCTTTAAATCCCTCTATAGTAAAAGAAGCAGGCTCAATATTATAATCCGCTCCGGGCTGATCAGCAATAACTTTTACTTCTACTTCTCCAGGCTCTTCACCTTCCATGCCAGGGACTGTTACACCGTTAATTAAGCGAAAAAGTTTTCCTTCTTCTGACAATACCCGGGTAGTAGCTACTAAAGGCTGAGCGGCAGAAGAATAATGATTAATTATTTTTACGGTTCCTCTTGCCTTTCCCTTGTCGGAGCTAAATTTTTCTCCAGTGGCCTCAAAGGAAAATTTTTCTTCTATCTCAAGCTCTTTTAATTCTCCTAAAATCTCATCGCTTGCTGCCAATTTATCTTCTTTTTTATCTCCATAAATAATTTTAAAATCCGTATTTTCTTCTATGGCTTTGAAGCGAGGATAAATTTCAATTTCAACTTTAGGCCAATTTAAATATATCCAACTGCCGGCGCCTACTAAAAAAATTAAGAAACAAGCAGTAAAAACAAAATATTTCAATCTTTTTTTTGTTTTTTTAAAATTTTTCTTGGCTTTTAAGTTTTCTTGTTCTGCTGGATCGCTAAAAAATTTCTCTGCCTCTTTTTCCTTAAACATGCTTCTAAAACTCCTTCCGCCTTCTTTTTTAGGTCTTTGTTTTGCTCTCTTGTTTATAGCTTTGTCTATTGTATCCCCCTCTCTCTTTTTTGCCAGTTGTTGCTCCTGGTCAGTATAATAACTTGAGCTGCCTATTTTTTTTTGATTATCAAGATTATCCAGCTGTTTCACTGTTTCTCTCGCAGCTTTTTCCAGAAGAGGCTTCTCTGTTTTTTGCAGAGGATCTCTTTTGCCTATTAAATTATAATTATCGGCAACCTTTAAATTTAAATCTTGAAGAATTTTTCTTACATGAGCATTATTAGTGGCAAAAGTAATTTTTTTGCCTCTTTTTTCAGCCTCTCTTTTCAAAATTTCCAAATTTATTATCCCCTTAACCAAAACAGCATCTTCCGGTATAACCAAAAAAATATCTTCAGACCGTTGAATTTTTATTTTATTAACAATGCTGGTGATTTCCTCTGACGGTTCAATGTATATTACTTCTCTCATTTTTAATTTTGATTTATTTTAACTGCTTTATTTAAAATTTCTATTAATTCATCTTCCTCGGTTTTTCTTTTGACGACCAGGCTAGCTAGTCCGAGAGGAGTTATGCTCTGAGGGTCTTTTAATGTTTTTGTTTCATCAGTTATGTAAACAGCTTCTTTGGGTTGAATAAAACTGATATCAGGTTTTTTAGCAAAAGGCAAACTTTCTGCAAATTGGCTCGAACTAAGCACTTCTTTAATTCCGGGCAGGGCACTTCCTCCCCCGCAAAGTAAAATACGGGAAGGAAGAGGTTCATTTTTCTCTCCTAAAAAATTTTCCAAAGCTACCAGCAAGCCCGTTCTCCATACTTCAGAATCTTCAAACAAGATCTTGTCTAGCTTTTCTGATAAACTATCCTTAATTAAACCTGAAGAATATTTAATTTTTAATTCCTCGGCTTTTTCAAAGGGTAATTTTAAATCATTAGCTAAGCGATTAGTAAAACACCTCCCACCGACAGAAAACATTAAAGTGCCCTCTAAGACTCCCTTTCTCATTAGGGCTACATCAGTCGTTCCACCTCCAACATCGATAAAAATAGAACCGAATTCCTGTTTATCTTCCAGCCCCAGCGAGTTAATTACTGCATAAGGCTCAACAGCAATTGACATTAATTCCAAGCCCAAAGTTTCAACAATGGTATTTAAAGCATCCTGATGAATGGAAGGGCAATAAGCGTTAAAAATTCCAATTGAAACGTTTTTGCCTTGAAACCCAATGGGATTAGCCACTGAATATCCGTCAATTTTAACATTGACAATATTTGCGCCAATCAATTTGATATCGATTTCTTTATATCCGTTTTCCCATGCCAGCCTTTTTTTCATTTGGCTAGAAGCCTTCCACTGAACTTTTTGGATTATATTTTTTAATTCCGGTATATCCATGCGACGAGCTGGATTTGCTCTTTCGTAATGCACAACGGTAGTCATGCCCTTCACAAATTCACCGGCAATCCCTACAATCACTTGTTCTGCTTTTTTTGTTCCAGCCATAAAATTAGCCTCAGAAATAGCTTCTTCGCAAGTTTGAATAACTCCCTTAATATCACTTACTGCCCCATAGCTCATATTTCTATAATTTTGCCTGATTTGGCTTGCTCCAATTACTCTTCCCTTGCTTTTATCTTTATCCTCTTGCACGACTAAGGCTTTGACAAACTCAGTGCCAATATCTAAAGCTAGAAAACAATCTTTGCTTAATCCTCTTTTCTTAAAATAATCTATGAGTGACATTTTTTATTTTTTGTTTATAAATAAATTTTTCAGGAAAACACACCTTGCTAAATTTATTAGCTGTTTAATTAATTCTACATTAAAATTAGCACATTATTAAAATTATGAAAAGCAAAACTAATTAATTTTTTTGTTATAATATGTTATAATTTCTAATATAAAAGTCGCATTAAAATATTTTATTGCCACACACAAACTGAAACAGTTAAATAATTTTTATTATTAAAAATATACAACAAAAATGAAATACTTTTTATCTTTTCCCAGTTTAGCCTTTTTAATTATCGCCCTCTTTAACTTCTTTATTAATAATTATCTAGGGGCGGCATTATGGTTTTTAGCGGCTATTATTTTTATGATTATTTTTTTCCCTATTATAATAAATTTACCCGAAAAAAAAACTCCTGTATTTCAAATATTTACTACCCTTTTTTCACTCCTGTTTTTTTTCTCTGCGGTAGCCATCGGCGATCTGTATAAAGCCAGCTTTAATCCGGGAAGAGCCGTTGTTTTGGGTTGCTTAATAGGAGCCACTACTCTGGGGATTATCATGCTTGTAAGAAAAAAAGAGAACTAATTCCATTTCCACAAATAATAACCGATAAAATCTTTATTGGCTCCTGCTTTTTCTTTTCCGATTAACTTTACTAGATCTTCTTTTTTTATAAAAAAATCATTTCTGCATTTTTCCAGATCAACTCTCCAGTACTCTCCCTTTAGACTGTAAATTATAATTCTCTTTTGTCCTGGATAATAATCTGAAACTGTGCCGCCCAGCGTTCCCTTTTTAGGTTTATGCCAGTAATCATTTATATTTATAATTCCCAGACCTTTCGCCCCTCGATCAATAAAAACTAAATTTTTTTTAGTTTTTTCGCTTTTCAAAAAAACCAAATTTAAGGTCAAGGCGCTTAAAATTATCATTAAAATTAATAACCAATTTTCATGCCGGCAATAAGGCCGGGATTTGCGATAAAAAATAAAAACTAAAAAAGCAAAAAATAGCCCAAGAAAAATAAATAAAACCGGAATAAGCGCAGAAAAAAAATAAGGGTTATTGGTTATCGCAAAAAAACTTTTCAATTCATCCATTAGGTAAAAAGCCAAAATAAGAAGAGAGGTGAATAATACAAAACAAAAAAAACCGATAAACAGCCACAAACAGGAACAAAAGATAAAATAAGTTTTCGGCCTGGCCTGGCATTTTCCCTCTTTTATTTGATGAAAAACTCTTTCACTTACGGACTTTTTCATAATTAAATATTACTTAAATTGGGCATCTCTATTTTTTACGCCTTCTTTTTTCAGTTCTTCTCTTAACTTAACTTTTGCCCGGTTTATTAAAGTTCCCACCGTTCCAATCGGTTTTTTTAGAATATCAGCAATTTCTTGATAGCTTTTTCCTTCTAAATAACTTAACATTATCACATCTTGATATTTTTTTTCTAAATTACGGATAGCCTTAAGCAGTTTCTCGTTGGTTATTTTTTGATAAACTTCCTGCTCAGTATTATAGCTGTCTTTTATAATATTTTTCAAAGCTTCATTGTTATCCCAAGAAATTTTTATTTTATCCTTTTTGTTATTACAACGCCAATAATTGATTGTTTCATTATGGGCAATTCGATAAATCCAGGAAGAAAGTTTCATGTTGGGGTTGAAAGCGTTTAAGTTTATAAAAACCTTAAGAAAAACGTCTTGAAGAATGTCTTCCGCTATTTCATCCCTTACTCCGCTGATTCTTTTGATATAACGAAAAATTTTGTCTTCATAGCGCTGCATAAGACAGACATAGCACTGCTTGTTTTTTTTAACCATTTTTACTATTTCTTCATCACTTTTCCGGTCGCATTCCTTCTTTTTTCCGCAATTTAAATGCATAAAAATAAATTAATACTCTAGAAAGCTTAGCACAAAGGAATAATTTTTAAAAGAAAAAAGGCAGGTTTTTGCCCGAACTTAAAAAAGC
>CAZRQA010000060.1:2646-5023 GCA_964602335.1 uncultured Bdellovibrionales bacterium | reverse complement strand
TTCAAGTCAGCTTTTAGCATTATCTCCACTAATTTTTTAAAACTGGTCTTGGGCTTCCAGTTCAGTTTTTCTTTGGCCTTGGCGGGATCGCCTAATAACAAATCTACTTCTGCCGGGCGGTAATATTTGGGGTCAATCTTTATGATAGTTTTGTTGTTTTTTTTATTTATTCCCACCTCCTTAGTTCCCTTGCCTTTCCAGGCTAAATCAATATTCAAATATTTGGCGCATTCTTCAACAAACTCCCGGACGCTGTGGGTCTGGCCGGTGGCTAACACAAAATCATCCGGTTTTTTTTGCTGCAACATCCGCCACATTCCTTCCACATAATCTTCAGCATAACCCCAGTCCCTTTTGGCGTCTAGATTTCCCAAAAATAAACATTTTTCTTTTTTGGCTAAAATTCTAGCCAGTCCCCGGGTGATTTTTCGGGTGACAAAAGTTTCTCCCCGGCGGGGGGATTCATGGTTAAAAAGAATGCCATTGCAGGCGTACATTCCATAGCTTTCCCGGTAGTTGACAGTTATCCAAAAAGCGTAGAGCTTGGCACAAGCGTAGGGCGAGCGGGGATGGAAGGGAGTTTTTTCATTTTGGGGCGTTTCCTGGATTTTGCCGTAAAGCTCGCTGGAAGAGGCTTGGTAGAATTTGGTTTTAATGCCAATGTCTTTTATGGCGTCTAAGAGCCTTAAAGTTCCCAGGCCTACAATATCTCCGGTATATTCCGGCACGTCGAAACTGACCCGCACATGGCTTTGGGCGGCCAGATTGTAAATTTCATCCGGCTTTATCTTTTCCAGAATCCGGGTGATGTTGCTGCCGTCAGAAAGGTCTCCATAGTGGAGGAAAAGTTTTACGTCTTTGTAATGAGGATCCTTGTAAAGGTGGTCAATCCGCCCGGTGTTAAAAGAACTGGAGCGGCGGATAATGCCGTGGACCTCATAGCCTTTTTTTAGTAATAATTCAGACAAATAGGAACCGTCTTGGCCGGTTATGCCAGTAATTAAAGCTTTTTTCATTTTTTTATTCTTTTAATTTTTTATTTTCAGGCAGATGCTTCAGGCTTTCTTTCCGGGTTAATTCGGAGATATTTTTTTCCAGCCTTTCGATGGCAGAGAGGAGTTTGAATATAATCAGGAATACCAGCAGGAAGCCGATTAAAATAACCGCGTTGATATTGCCTTCCAAGCCGATAATCTCGGCGATCCAGAGGGTGAATTTAGGGTAAAGGGCGATAACAATCATACTTCCCCAGATTATAAGGCGGGAAAACAGCTTCAGAAAGGACTGGCTGGCTCGATCCCGGAAAAAATTTTCCATCCCTTGGTAGATCATTATGGAAGAGATGATGATAACGACGATTTGGTAGAGTTTCATGGGTGTGAGTTAGAAAGTTAGTAAAGTGTAAGAAAGAGTCAGCGGTCAACAGTCATCGGTAAACGGTCAATAATAAGCAGTCATTGGTCACCTCCTTTATATTATGGTAATCAACAACTAATTACTGATGACTGGTCAACTGTTGACTGATTATCTAGCTTCAGCTAAATATATTCCATACCATCTTGTAAACGGTTTTGAGGCCGTTGGTGAAGCTTTGCTGGTGGATTTTTCCCTTGGAATATTCGGTATAAATTACCTCGATTGGCACTTCCTTATAGCTTAATTTATTTTTATAAATTTGCCTGATGATGTCGCTTTCGTATTCATAGCGGTCGGCTTTGGTATTTATTAAATCAATGGCATTACGAGAGAAGGCGCGGAATCCGGACTGGCTGTCTTTGACATTGAGGCCGCAAAGGAACCAAGTGATGGCATTGCCGGCGCGATTGAAAATTATTCGGCTGCGGGGCATTTTCTTGGGATCTTTCATTCGGGAACCCAAAACCACTTCGCATTCCTGTCTTTGGATGGGCTGAATTAGTTTTTCGATATCTTCTGGCCGGTGCTGGCCGTCGCCGTCCATCAGTACTGCAATGTCAGCGCCCAAAAGCTTGGCCGCTTCTATGCCGGTGGTAGCGGCCGCTCCCTTGCCGCGATTGATTTTATGCCGGAGAGGAATAATTCCGCCAACGGAGCTTATTTTTTTATAAGTTTCATCCTGGCTGCCATCGTCCACTACGATTATATTTTCGTAGCCGTGATTTTTTATATCCTTGATCACATGAGCAATGACTTCTTCTTCGTTATAGGCAGGGATGATGATGAAGATGCGCGAGTTCATAGAGGAGTTTATAAAGTTAGAAAGTTAAAAAGTAGAGAAAGTTAATAAAATTAATTCAAAATTTCACTACCGGGTTTGAGTTCATAAGATAGTTCTAGGTTTAAGAGAAAGTCAACAGTTATCGGTCATATAAAATTAGTCATCAGTCAACAGTCCCAG
>CAZRQA010000060.1:1405-2546 GCA_964602335.1 uncultured Bdellovibrionales bacterium | reverse complement strand
AGTCCCAGCAGTATAAGCCTGTGGCTTAACTAAGGGATAAATAATCGGTTATTAGTGAAATTAGCAAAAATAAAAGAATTAAGGAGGCCTTAATTCAAATTATAATTAAATAACTCAAAGAATGCAAAAAAATTATAAAGTAGAAAAAGTTAATAAAGTTTATAAAGTTAAAAAGTTAGAAAGTAAATAAAGCTTGTAAAGTTCGTAAAGTAAAGAAAGTTGGAAAGAGGAGTACTTAGTAAATACTTTCTATATCAATATCATCGAAATAATATTCCAGGATATCTTCCCATTTCCAGCCTTCGTCATGGGCGAGGCTGAGGGAGCCATGGGCGGAAAGCCCGACCATATGGTTGCCTTCATTTACCAGTGTGCTAGTGCTTTTATAGGAATTGTTCCAATAATCGCCGTTGTAGTCTCCGTAAGGGTCTTTCACTGAATCACACCAGGGATAATCATCCGAGCCCCAGCGTTCTTCAAAGCTTCGAGTGCGGCCGTCGGTCCAAGAGCTGTAAGGCGTAATAGCCACATCGCCGTCGTACATTACCACTTTTCCGCGGGTGTCTTGGGCGGCTTGCTTGACTCGAGGATGTTCTTTTTCGTAGCTATAGCCCTTGTAAAGCTGGTTGCCGGGAGTGGCATTGACTTTGAATCCTTCCTCGGCGTATTTGGTGCTGTATAGCAGTTTCCAGTAGCCATAAGTGCGGAAAGAGGTGACCATTACCCGATTATGGTCCATATCGCCACTACCCACCAGTTCGCCGTCTCCCCAGACATAGTGTTCCATTGGCAAAGTGTTAATTACCCAAGTCAGCCGACTTTCTTTGCTGTGTTGAAGTTTTATTTTACCCCGGTATTCATCCAGCCCGGAATCGGGCTTGTGCACGTCAAAAATCATATTCTCATTATTGCCGTCGGCTGCTTCAAAATAGACTCTGCGATAAGACAGGGTTTCATTCACCGAGCCGTAGATTTTTAATTTTTTATCGCCGTCATAAGTAACCTTGGTTTTCGTTCCGCCGCTTATGGTTGCGATAGTGTCGCCGCTGTTGTTTTTTATGCGGTAGCTCTTATTGGCCTCTATTTCAAAAGGATCATCACGCAGCTCATCTCGGGTATAAGACCAGAGGCCGACGGTAAT
>CAZRQA010000060.1:0-1305 GCA_964602335.1 uncultured Bdellovibrionales bacterium | reverse complement strand
TATAGCATGCATTATTTTTTTTGTGAATTTTTCCTGAACCATTCAAAAGTTCTTTTGATTCCCTCATCAAGGTTGATTTTAGGCTGCCAATTCAATTCTTGCCGGGCGCGGGAGGCATTTAAGCAGGAAGTGAGCTGTTCCCCGGGCTTGGCCGGTCCGTGTTCTTCTTTAATTTTTTTGTTTCCAGCGCAGTTTCTGATTAATCGGAAAATTTCATTAACAGAAGCCTCTTTTCCGGTGCCGATATTAAATACGCCTATTTTATTGATATTTTGCAGGGCGGAAATATTGGCCTTTACCACATCGTCTACAAACACATAGTCTCGAGTTTGCCGTCCATCGCCGTTAATGACGGGCTGTTCTCCCCGGAGCATTTTGTTTAAGAAGATGGCAACCACGCCGGCCTCTCCCAGCGGATTTTGCCGGGGGCCGTAAACATTTCCATATCTCAGGGAAGTATATTTCAAGCCGCAGACTTGGTTAAAATAATTTAGATATTTGTCTATTGTTAATTTAGCGATGCCATAAGGAGAAAGGGGCCATTCGGGATGGCTTTCTTTGGTTGGTCTTTTCTGGGTGTCGCCGTAAATTGTCCCGCCGGTGGAAGAAAAAATAAATTTTTTAACGCCGTATTCCCTGGCTAGTTTTATTAAATTAATTCCGGCCAGGATATTTATTCTAGCGTCCGCTAATGGATTAGCAACTGATTTTCTAACGTCGATTTGGGCGGCTAGGTGAAAAACAGCCTGAGGCTTTTCTTTTTTTAAAATGTTGTCAATTTTTTTAAAGTTTGCCAGATTAGCTTGGAAGAATTTAGCTTCAGGATTAATGTTTTTTTTAAAGCCGGTAGAAAGGTTGTCAACGATCACCACTTGATGGCGCCGTTTTATTAATTCATCTGACAAGCTGGAGCCGATGAAGCCTGCTCCTCCGGTGACTAAAATTTTCATATTTGGTTTTTTTAATTTTATTTGTAAAAAGAAAAGAAATAATTTAAGATAAGGTACGTTGCTTTGATTTAAATTTAATTTAAACTAGTTATATGAAAATTGCAATTTTTGGAACCGGCTATGTGGGTTTGGTAACAGGCTCTTGCCTGGCAGAAACAGGCAATGAAGTGGTGTGCCTGGATATCGACAAGACGAAAATAGGAAAATTAAAAAAAGGAGAAATTCCAATTTATGAACCGGGTTTGAAGGACTTGGTAGCCAGAAATTTTAAGGATCAGCGGCTGTCTTTTTCCAGCGATTTGGCTAAGGGCATTAAGGAAAATCCTATTCTTATGATTGCCGTGGGCACTCCTTC
>CAZRQA010000059.1:0-5151 GCA_964602335.1 uncultured Bdellovibrionales bacterium | reverse complement strand
TATTACGTAGCATGCTACGTAATAAATAAGTGATTATGCAAACTCCTTTACATTTCCCAAAAGCTGTGCTAATTTGTTTTCTATGCGAAGGAAATTTCCAACGCAAATACACATATCTGGCGGAGGGCTTGTCCTGGTCCCGCCTAGGTGGGATAAAAAGTCCAACTAAAAGCCAGATAGAGGATAATTAATCATATAGGAATTTTGAAATCCCTATATGCGCTGACAAGCGCAGACTTTTGCGGAAAGTGCTGATTAAATGTTTTTAATTAATAAAGGAAAAAATAACAATGACTGACAAAACAACTAAGGCAGTGGAAAAGGCTGCCGAACCAAAACAAGCTGTTAACGAAAAAAAAGAAGCGCAAGCTGACTTGCTCGGAGACAGCAAAAGGTATGAATTAACCCTGGAAAACCTGCTAAAGGCAGGTGTTCATTTTGGGCATAAAAAATCTCGCTGGAACCCCAAGATGCAGCCGTATATTTTTGGCATAAAAAGCGGTATCCATATTATTGATATTGAAAAGACATTGGAAATGTTTAAAGCAGCTTTGGATTTTATGAAAAGCGTAGTGGAGAATAATGAAGAAATTTTAATTGTAGGAACAAAAAAGCAGGTGAAAGACTTGGCAAAGGAGGTAGCAGAGAAGGCCAAATTGCCTTATGTAAGCGAAAGATGGATTGGCGGAACATTTACCAATTTTGAAAATATTTCCCGTCGAGTAAGATATTTAATAGATACCCAAAGAAACCTTGAAGCCGGCAGACTTTCCCATTTAACCAAGTTAGAAAAAAATAAATTGCAGAAAGAGCTGAACAAGATTGAAGCTAAAATGGGCGGTTTGAAGAGAATGAAGAGAATTCCCAAAGCTATTTTCGTGTTAGACATTCAAAAGGATGTTCTAGCAGTAAAAGAAGCCAAAGAAAAAGGGGTAACAGTGGTCGGCTTGGTTGATACCAATTCTGATCCAGCGGCGGTCGATTTTCCTATTCCGGCAAATGACGATGCTTATTCTTCTTTGAATTATATTTTAGGCGTATTTTTAAATTCAGTGGCCAAAACTGAAGATAATCAAATAAAGGAAAAAGATGATAAAAAAATTAAAAAAGATTAGAGATAAAACCGGAGCTGGTGTAGCGGATATTAAAAAAGCTTTAAGCGAGGCTAACGGAAACGAAGAAAAGGCGGTTGAAATTATTCGCAAAAAAGGACTAGAGAAGGCTGGCAAAAAAGAAGGCCGAGAGACTAAGGAAGGCACAATTGGTTTCTATATGCATACTGACGGCAAAACCATGGCTTATGTGAAATTGTACTGCGAAACAGACTTTGTTGCTAAAAATGAAGAATTTCAGCAGCTGGCTAAAGATTTAGCCATGCAGGTGGCAGCCTTAAATCCCTTAAGTGTGAGCGCGGAAGATTTTCCCCAAAACGAAATTAAAGAGCAAAAAGAAATTTGGCAGCAACAAGCAGCGGAAGAAAAAAAACCCCCTGAAATAGCAGAAAAAATTTTAAAAGGCAAGGAAGAAAAACATAAAAAAGAAAATTCTTTATTAAGCCAAAACTTCATTAAAAATGAAGAAATAACAGTAGAAGAGCATTTAAAGGAAAAAATAGCTAAAATCGGAGAGAATATCCAAGTGGGAGAGTTTGAAAAAATAACTTTATAAGGGAAAGACCAAATAAATTTCAAACTCAGAAAGGAAAATCAAATTAAGATAATAGAATTTTACAAAAATGCCAAATGCCAAAAAATAAATGTCAAATCAATGACAAATTAGTTAAAACTTGGCATTTGGGTTTAAGAATTTGATATTAATTATTTATGATAGCCAAGTTTTTTAATTGGGAGCAGCTGAGAAATATTAATTGCCAAAAATCCGAAATTAAAAATGGGGATGTTGTGGTAGTTGACCATAAATGGGGCGGTTTGTTTTTAGCGGAAGTGATGATAGCGGATAAAAATATTGAAAGGGAAGATCCTGTCGGAGAGGTGGTTCGAAAAGCTACCGCTCAGGATCGGGAAATTATCCTTAACAATAAAAATCAGGAAAAAGAGATATTGTTAGAAATAAAGGATGAGGTTAGAAAGGCGAATTTGCCGATGAAGATTATCCAGACAGAATTAAGCCTCGACGGGCGCTGCTTAATAATAGTTTTTTCTGCTGACGGCAGAATCGATTTTCGGGAAATAGTAAAAAAACTTTCCGAAAATTATCAAAAAATTGTTCGTTTTCAGCAGGTGGGATCCAGAGACGAAGCTAGGAATATGGGAGGCTATGGAATTTGCGGCAGAGAAGTTTGTTGCAGAAAATTTCCAGGTATTCTAAAGAGCATTTCTACCGACATGGCAGACGATCAGCTTATTTCCCATCGGGGCTCAGAAAGACTGTCCGGATTATGCGGCCGCTTGATGTGCTGTTTGGCGTTTGAAGTGGACCAATACCAAAAATTGAAAGATAATCAGCAAAAATCAGTAAAAAACAGAGAGGAAAAGAGAGAAAATAAAAAAGGAAAGGATGAAGAAAGATCCAAAGAAAGGAAACCAAGAGAAGACAATGAAAAATAATAATTAAAACTATAATAGTGCTAAATTATATTTTACCCATTTTAATTTTTCTTAGCCTGGGAATCATTATTTTTATAGTGGGCAAGCATTTACCGGAATTTAAAAAATCCAAAAAAGATAATGATTTTGATAAAAAAAATAAAGCGGTAAAAGAAAAATTTACTGCTTTTGTGTTAAATATTGTAAAAAAAATAAAAGAATTCTTTTTGTTTTTAGCAGAAAAGACAGTTAAAAAAAGCAAAAAAATACTTCATTTAGTCCATTTTTGGCTGATTAAAATAAAGAACAAGAAGAATAAAAAAGATGATTTTTATGATGACATCAAAGCTAAAGAGCAATTAATCAAAGAGGAAGAAGATGATCTCGACCACGTAATAAATGAAGACTTAGCTACTGCAGATGAGCAGGATTTAATAAAACAAGAACAGGAAAAA
Organism: uncultured Bdellovibrionales bacterium; assembly: GCA_964602335.1. Classification (GTDB taxonomy): domain Bacteria; phylum Patescibacteriota; class Minisyncoccia; order Moranbacterales; family DUUL01; genus CAYMRZ01. Next base: position 2,150 of record CAZRQA010000059.1, on the reverse strand, counting down.
AAGAAAACAGAAGGCTATAACTCAGAAGAGATCAAAAAAGATCCAAGCAATCAAAAAAGAAAAGATTCTGTAAATGATTATTATTTAAAAAAAGAAGAAAAACAGGAATTTTCAGAAGAAGCCGATCCTCGCGAAAAAAAACAGCCTTCTCAAGAGGTGAATGAAAATTTTAAAAAAGAATTGTTAGAGGAAATTTCTGAGTTTCAAAAAGAAGAAGACAAGGAAGAGAAAGAAAAAACCCAAAAAAAGGTTAGCCAGTTTTTTTCCCAGGGAAATGCAGAAGAAAATTCCCTTGGACAGGAAAATGAAGCAGTTGCAAGAGATAAAGAAATTTTAACCGAAGAGCCTGAAGAAACCGAAGAAGAGAGAAAAGCCAAAGAGATTGAAGAGCAGGAGGCAAAAGAAGAAAAAGAAGGGAGAATTAAAACATTTTTAGGAAAGGCTAATCCCTTCAACCGTTTTAGAAAAGCTAAAGAAAAAAAAGCTAGCGAAGAAGAAAGGGAAAGCGAAGAAGACGTAAAGGAAGAATCTAATGATAAGTTTTCCGATGGCATTGTAAAAATAGAGGATTACCAAAAGCCCAAAAAAGAGGAAAATCTATTAATCAAGGAAGTAGTGAAAGTAAATAGAAGCGCTGCTGAAACTGATGATGAAATTGGAGTAGACAGGGAAATTCTGGAAAAGAAGCTGGTTCAAAAGATAGTGGAAAATCCTAAGCAAATCGAAAATTACCGGCAATTGGGAGAGTTATACATAAAAATTGAAAATTATCCGGAAGCGCTGGAATGTTATAAGCAAATTTTAAGAATTTATCCGCGGGACGTTGATTCCAAGCGAAAAATGGAAAAGGTTGCTTTTTTAAAAAGAGTAAAAAAACGAGAAGAAAATAAATAATTTTAGTTTTCTGTTGTTGCGGTTTAGCTAGCAGGCAGGTCTGTTCCTCCGCCGGCTGGCGGACTAAATGCCCATGTAGCTTCCCGCCTCCGTTCTGATAAGGAGGGGGGGTGCGGCGAGACAAGCAGTTGGTAGCCATCTCATTGGCGACTCGCCGGAATTTCGCGATAATGTGATAAATAAAATACAATTTTCGCCTATTTTAATTTATTGTGCCGTTGTAGCTCAGTTGGCAGAGCAACTCCATGGTAAGGAGTAGGTCCGCGGTTCAAATCCGCGCAACGGCTCTGATATCAACAATTAACAATTAACAATTGACCCTGAGTACTTTCAGATTTTTAAATTTTAAAGTATATAAAGATTCCAGAGATTTTTATAAAAGAATATTGATTTTAACAGAAAGAATAAAAAGTTTTTATTTTAAAGATCAGATCAGGAGAGCAGCATTATCTATAGTTTTAAATATTGCTGAAGGTTCTAGCAAAAAATCAGATAAAGAATTTGCTCGATTCTTAGAAATATCAATCGGTTCAGTTAATGAAGTTGTAGCTTGCCTAGATATAATGAATAAAATTGGTAAAATAAATAAAAAAGATTATAATGATTTAATTAAAAAAACTGAAGAATTAGTAAATCAGCTGGGCGGTTTTATAAAAAAATTAAGAGATAAATAGCAGTTAAGTGTTAATAGTTATTGGTTAAATGTTAAATAATGGGTCGGTGGCAGAGTGGTCAAATGCACCTGACTGTAAATCAGGCGCCTCGCGGCTACGGGAGTTCGAATCTCTCCCGGCCCACGTTATCAGCTTATTAGGATTTAGCTATTTAGCTTGTTAGAAAAAGGAGTTTTGCTAATTTGTCTGAGAGCTTTATCTTTTTGAATTAAAAAAGCAACCCTCTTTTTTTCATAGAAAAAAGATATACAGTAAAAGGCCGGTCGCAATAAAATTTTTATTCCAAATAAGTGTAATAATAAACAACAAGTTTAATAATAATTAAGACAAACCTATGCCTTACCAAGAAGATTCAGATAAAGTGTCTGAAGCCACTAAGGACCAGGAACGGGGGTGCAAATCATTGCGTGAAGAATTGGAAGCCATTGACTGGTATCAAGAAAGAATTGATGCTACCCAGGATGAGGAATTAAAAAAGATTCTGGAACATAATCGGGATGAAGAAAAAGAGCACGCAGCGATGCTGATTGAATACCTGCGGCGCAAGGACGAAACTTTTGCCAAGGAATTGAAGGATAATTT
>CAZRQA010000058.1:0-5387 GCA_964602335.1 uncultured Bdellovibrionales bacterium | reverse complement strand
CCCAACGGCACGGCGGGAATAATAAAATTAAGCCAAGACTGCAATTCTATTTTTTTTATTTTGGCATAAATAAAAACTACTAAAAAGGCGCCGGCTAATCCGCCGAAAAAAGACATCCCGTAAATGCCGGCATAGCTTCCTCCTTGAAAAGGATTAAAGAGCTGCCAAGGTTTCAGAATTAAATCCATATCATAAAAAAATCCGTAGCCAATTCTGGCGCCCAAGATTAAACCCAAAATGGCAGCCGGGAAAATATCCAGAAATTGGTTCTTGGCTTGCTGTTTATTTTTAATAAAATAATTCGCTTCTCCTTTCTTGATTCGCCGCAAAACTAGCACTAAAACTGTCAAAAAAGCCAGTAGATAACCCAGGGAATACCATTTTATTCCAAAGCTTCCCAAAGAAAAAAAGACGGTATCAATTTGGCTAGGCAGGTTTTGCCAGAAATGAAGAAAATTTTCTGACATATTTTTACTTTTTAAAAAATTAGTTTATAATGCTTTATGACGGATTAAGGGTGAGATATAATTATATTATTAGTTATTTTTCGTTTTTTATTAGTTCTATTAGTTTTCAAACGAAAACAAACCAATAGTTGACGAATTAAACGAATTATTTAAATCTCTATATAAAATAAATTAATCTAAAAACAAAATAAATGAATCTAAAAAATTTTGACCTTTTTGAATGGATTTCCAGTTTTGGAATTTCTAAACAGCTGGTAGGCGACCTTTCCATCCTAGCCATTTTTATCATCGCCGGCATCATCCTGGTAGCTTTAATAAAAAAGAAATACCTGGGGGCTTTTCTTCTTTCTATGTACGTATCTTATGTAATTTTTACTTTTTCTTATTTTCTGCCAGACGATTCCCCTTTTGTAAACATCTTTTATTTTGTAATAATATTTACAGTTATTTTCATAATGATGAGAAAATTCATCATATTCAATATCGGCGGCGGAACTCTGGCTATTTGGGTTCAGTCCCTGCTTTTAGCGCTTTCAGTTATTTGTATGTTTATAAATTTATTTATCGGCGTCCTTCCTTCCGGATATATAGAGGAATTTTTCACTCCCTTTTCCAAGCAAATTTTCGGCTCCCAGGCCTTCCAGCTGGCTTGGGTGATTATTCCTTTCGTAGTACTGGCCTTTGTAAAAAAATATCGACACTGAGATACAAGATACAATAACCAAGTTACAATAACCAAAAAAATTATAACCTCCAATAATCAACTTTTTTATTGTTTTTTTCCGTATTTGCTATTATCGTTGACAGAATATTTTTCAATTCTTTTACTTCTTGCTTTAACTCCTGCATTCTTTCTTCAAATTCCGGATTTGCTTCCTCAGTTAAATGTAGCCAATGAATTATACTCCCTTTGCCTCTTTTCTGGAAATTCGCATTCTATGAAGGAAATCTTTTTTACCAAGAGAGTCATTAGCCTCACGATAATTTGCACCTATCGACCCAGTGGATCCAACTGCTTGTCCACTTAACCTATTATTTATTGAATCTTTTGGTAACGCTCTGCACAAACGAACTACTCTTTTTGCAAACTCAGTTGTCCTCTCTTCTAAATCAAATTTGTGCATAACTTTTTTCGATTTTTGATTATTGATTATTTTTTGATTATTGTTTCTTGATTATTGGTGATTGTTATTGGATTCCCAATCCCACTCTTTTTTTTACTTCCTTCATTTTTTGTTCAGCTAAAGGCTGGGCTTTTTTTGCGCCCTGGCCTAAAACCTCTTTCACTTCCTCATCGGAAATTTGATTATATTTTTCCTGAAAAGGCTTGAGAAAATTTATAATAGCTTCAGCCAGCCCTTCTTTAAATTCCTTATATCCCTTATTTTTGTATTCTTCCGCAATTGCCTGCGGTTTTTTGTCGCTTGCTAAAGAAAAGATATTAATTAAATTTTTTAAGGCCAGGCATTCGTCTTTATATTCAATGGTTTGCTCGCTGTCCGTTACCGCCCGCTTAATTTTTTCCCTGATTTGCTCCTCGCTGTCCATTAATTCAATCCGGTTATATTTTGATTCAGCCGACTTGGACATTTTCTTTTCCGGATTGTCCAAGCCCATAACTCTCATCCCCTCTTTTCTGATGTGAACTTTGGGAATTTTGAAAGTTTCACCAAATTGGCTGTTAAATCTCTTGCCCAAATCCCGCGCTAACTCCACATGCTGCACCTGGTCCTCGCCGACTGGCACCACTTCAGTATCATAGAGCAAAATATCCGCCGCCATTAAAATCGGATAATTCATTAATCCAGCGTCGATACTATTTATGTGATCAAATTCCCCCTCTTTAAGTTTGGCTTTATCTTTAAATTGCGTCATCTTGAAAAGCTCTCCTGTTTTAGCGATCGTATTCAAAATCCACATCAATTCACAATGAGCTGGCACCTGGGATTGGACAAAAATAATGGCTTTCTCAGGGTTAATACCGGCAGCCAGATAGACTTTAGCGATTTCAATGATTTTCTTTTTCAATTCCTCCGATTTTTGCGGCACGGTGATAGCATGCATATCTACCACGCAAAAAATCGAATCATATTTTTCATACATTTCCACCCAATTTTTTATGGCACCTAAATAGTTGCCCAGATGAAGGTTGCCGGACGGCTGAATGCCGGAAAAAATTCTTGGTTTCATAATTTTAAAGATTTAAGATTTAGGATCTAAGATTTAGAAATTTTCTTATTCTTAATTCTCAAATCTTAATTCTTAAATCTGTATTCCTATCCTACCTTAAATTGCCTCCAAAGTAAATGAAATGATTGAAAAAAATAAAAAAAATGCTAAAATTATAATATATCCAAAGCTTTGAATCGTTAAAAAATTTATGCAGCAAAACTATGCAAAACGAAAGTGATAAAAAAATCGGCTATGTCGAAGCTTTCAAAAAAGCTTTCATCAGGATTTGGCGCTATAAATTTCTTTGGTTTTGGGGCATCTTTTTGCCTTCGGCTTTTTCTTTTAATATAAATTTTCCCGGTTCTCCAAATGAAACCCGGTATGAAAATTTGTCAGCAAGCCAGATGCAGGAAAAAGCGCTCGGCTTTTTGGAGGAAAATTGGAAATTAATTGCCTTAGGCGCAGCCGTATTTTTATTGTTAAGCTTGATATTGTGGATTATTTCCGCCATCGCCCGAGGAGGAGTAATCAGTTTTCTTAATTTCAGCCAAAATTTAAAGGATGACTATAAAAAAATAAGCCCCAAGGAAGAATTTAAGGGAGTTTGGACTATGGGAAAAAACAAGCTAAAAAAAATCCTTAAATTGGACCTGCTTTTCTATCTCGCCTCGCTGGCTATTTTTTTTGTAGCTATGCTGCCGATCGCGGCATCAATTATGAACGGCAAAAAAGGATTGGTTTTTGTGATTATCGCCGGCTTGCTCGTTCTCTTGCCTTTGTTATTCTTGTTTATTTTGATAAAAAATATCAGCCTTATTTATATCGTACTGGCCAACCTAAAAACTTTTCAAGCCGTTGAACAAAGCTATTATCTGATAATAAAAAATATCAAAGAACTTATTAAGCTGCTGGCCTGTTTTCTGCTCTTGGGGTTTTTGGCTAGTTTTGCGCTTGCCGCTGTTGCCATGGTTTTGGCAGTTATCTTTATCGGCTTCTTGGGATTATTAACCATTTCCCTAGGAATAAATCTAAAACAGCTTTTCCAATTCAGCCCTGAAATATTTTCACAAGGCATGGCGCCAACCTGGGAATTAATTATAATCCTTAGTTTTCTGCTTATGTTTTTGCTGTTATTTCTCTTATTAATTCTTGCGGCAAAATCAATTTTGGCTTTAATAAAATATGATGTTTGGATTTGGTGGGTCAAGAAAAACCAAGCCATAAAAATAAGAAATGAAGCCTTGATAAAAAATCCGGCTTTGAAAAAAGAAAGGCCCAGCGCAGCAGTAGAAAGCGAATAAATAAACCGGGAACGAATAAATTTTAATAGACAAAAATTTAAAAAACTGCTATGATAAGATAACATTGCTTAGGACAATGAAATTATAGCCAATAAAAATTTTTTAATAAATAAAATAAAAAAATGCTTATCACATGGTACGGACATTCCTGTTTTAAAATCCAAACTAAGCCTTACAGAGGTTCAGAAGAAGCCACAATTTTTACCGATCCTTTTGATAAAGCCGTCGGCCTCCGCCCCCCACAAAGCAATGCTGACATTGTTACTGTTTCCCATTCCCATTACGATCACAATAATCCTTCTGCCTTGAAAGGCGAGCCGTTAATTATAAATGCCCCGGGAGAATATTCTAAACAGCATATTCAAATTATCGGTGTAGATTCTTTCCACGACAAAAAAGAGGGAGCGGAGCGGGGACGCAATACTGTTTTTGTAATAGAAAGTGAGGAGTTAAGAGTATGCCATTTGGGAGACTTAGGCCATATTCTTTCTGAAAAACAACTGGATCAAATCGGCAAAGTGGATGTGCTTATGATTCCCGTGGGAGGAGTTTTCACTTTGGAACCGAAAGACGCGGAAAGCGTCATCGGGCAACTGGAGCCTAAAATCATCCTTCCTATGCATTACAAAACAAAAGGCTTAAAAATAAACATTAATGATGAATCTGCTTTCTGCAAAGAAATTGGAGGCTGTCCGGAAAAAAAGATAGATAAATTAAATATCAAGAAAAAAGAATTAGAAAAGACTGAAAATAAAATTGTGTTATTGGATATTTTTAACAGTTAAAGAATGCTAATTAAGGCGCAAGAAACAATATGCAAACAATGCCTGGCTTCATTCCTTACCTTTAATAAATAGTGCCTAAACGAAAGTTTAGATATCTAATCATACTGATTAAAAAACTTAGAAAATTTAATGCCAAATTTATATAAAAAAATTCTTGACCAGCCCAAGGCAGTGCGGCGGAGAATGGCTTTTGCCAGCACTTTTTTTATTGGTGTTATCATTTTTTCTATTTGGCTGGCTTTCTCTTTTCATTCTATCAAAAAGCAAACCAGCAATGCTTTTAGGGGAGGAAATGAGGAGGTTTACCAAACAATGCCTAAAGCTCCTTCTATTAAGGACAATTTCGATAAAATGATGAATTATGTTGATGAAGCAACTAATTCTGAAACGCAAAACATGGAAACAGTAGACGACTATCCGTTTTCTGAGAATATTATAGGAAATCAGGAAGAAAATCTGGAAAATGAAGATACAGATTCCAGCAACAATCAGGAAGTATTTAACGCTGAAAAGCCTCAAGCGGATAATGCCGAAGGAAATTCCTCCCCGGATTTGCTTAAAGATAATACAGAAAAAAATAATAGCGAAACTATTCAAGGCAATACTGAAAATTCAGCCGGCAATGCTGAAAAATTAGAAAATTTAGAGTACTAAAAATTATA
>CAZRQA010000057.1:0-5423 GCA_964602335.1 uncultured Bdellovibrionales bacterium | reverse complement strand
TTTTTAACAATTCGAGAGCTTCTTGTCCATTACCGGCCTCGAGAATATGGCATTGTTTGCCAAGTTTTTCTGAAATCCGCCTCGCCATTTCAGCCATCAATTTTCGAACTGAATCCTCATCCTCGGCTACAACTATAACAATTCTTCCTTCATTATCCATCGCTTTTTCCTCCTTCTTTTAAAATATTCATAGCAAGCCCTTCAACAAAAATGGTTTTAATCTATCTTTAATTTTTCAAAGGACAAAAACGTATTATAAACCAATTATTAAATTTTGTCAACACCTGGGCAGATATACGCTAAACATGCAGGAATTTGGAATGAAAACCACCGGTTCTACACTAGTGGTTTCCCTGTCTGCCGACTCGCCTCGCTGAAACTAGGACGAAGCGGGCAAGCAAGATATCTTACTAATTCCAAGCCGGCTTGGAACACAGATATTTTGATTTATGATTATTGGAAGTTTTTAATGTTTTTTTATTATAGGTTATATCTTTTTTTTGAAGAATCAACCTCCCCTGTTTCCCCTCCTCATCTGAGGAGGGGACTTAAGGGGTGGTTTTATTTTTTTATTGTTTTATACTTGTCCCGTCGTATGGCTGAGACACACTCGGGTAAAGCCGGAGATTTTTACTGGTAATTAAAATGATTTGGAATTTAAACTAATCAGCCAATCCAAATCGGTGAATTTTAATAATTAGGCTAATTTTAAAATAGAGGCCTCTATAGAGGCCTCTATAATTTTATGCAGACTGTGTCACGCCGAAGATCCGCTACGGCGAAACGAAGGCGGAGAGACAGGGATTCCCAGCCTACGGCTGGTGAACCGTAGGTTCAGAACTTATTAAGCTTCTAGCGGTGGGTATGAGATTCGAACTCATGATGCCCATAAAGACATACCTGCACTCCAAGCAGGCGCAATCGACCACTATGCGAACCCACCAATTTTATTTTATACCCAGTCTCTTGAATAATAATTCTTTTTGCTGGCCCTTTTTCTTTAATTCCATCTCTCTTTTTTTTGCTAAAGCGCAACTTCCGTAAGCCTAATAATAAATTAAAATAAAAGGCTTGTAAAATTTCGTAGATTTAACTTTGCCTTGATTGTGTTCCTTGAACCTATTTCTTAAATCTTTTGTAGAGCCTATGTAGTGCCAATTAGCATTTTTACTCTTTAATAAATATGTGTAACCTCTCATTATTACTAAAAATTATTTGTAAAACGGGCAAGCCTCATCCTGCAGATGATCAGCCGTAGGCTGGCATTTGACCACTATACAAACCCACCCAATTATTAAAATGCGACCCCGGCCTAAGGCTGGTCCGCTTCGGGCGGAACTCAGCCGCCCTTCCTAAAAATACTAGAATAAATACTAGTATTTATTACTGTCCTGAAGTCTATAGATAAATTAGAACAAACGACATAAAAACCCTAAATACCCTCCGCATTTTGGTCTACAAGCTACCAACTAACTCCTACAAGCTATTTTATTCCACGCTCCAAATTACGGCAGCTTTTCTCTTGGCTTCTTGGCAAGCTGGCTTAAATTTCACAATAATATCTTCCTGCCTTAATGAAGATATGGCCAGGCAATCATCTATGTCTTTTACGGTCACGGTCTGAGTTCTCGTCCTTTTCCTCTTCTTGGAAAAAAGCATCCTAGCAAACTTATTATTTTTTTTCAACTTTACATCGTTATAAGGAGATTTTTCCGTTGCTTCTATGATTTCAACGGCAGTTTCAATCACCTTTTCCGGATATTTGCCCATAGTGGTTTCATTACTAAAAAGCACCGCGTCCGCTCCATCTACCACCGCATTGGTAATATCAGAAATTTCCGCCCGAGTAGGGCGGGGTTTGGCCAGCATGGAGGCCGCCATTTGAGTAGCCACAATAACCGGTTTCCTGCATTTAATGCATTGTTTTACAATATCTTTCTGCAAAACCCCCATCTCAGCCTGGGGCATTTCAATCGCCAAATCTCCCCGAGCCACCATAACCGCATCAGCTGCTTGGATAATTTTCTTTAAATTGCGGATAGCCTCCTTTCTTTCGATTTTAGCCACAATATAGGGAAACACTTTCTTGTTGCTTTTTGGCGTTAAATGCTTGTTTTTCAATTTAATTTTTTTCTGTTGCAATGTCTTTTCAAAATGGCTCCCAATAATCTTCCTTAAATTTTCGATATCGCTGGCCTTGCTGACAAAAGAAGCGCATAAAAAATCAACATTTTGCTCTAAAATAAAATCTAAATCTTTTAAATCTTTTTCTGTTAAAAATCCCAAATAAGGAGAAATTGCCGGAATATTGACACCCTTCCCTTTTATTATTCTTCCCCCTTCAAGCACCTGCGCTACACATCCTTCCCTAGCCTTTCGGACAACTTTGAGGTTTACCAAGCCGTCGTCAATAAAAATCTGGTCCCCTCTTTTGATATGCAAATAAAAATCGTCCCAATCTAAAATTAATTCTTTTTTGCATCTGGATTTATGGGGACTATCGGCATCTGTGATATAAACTTTTTCGCCTTTTTTTAAAAATAGGGATTTTTTATTTAAAACACGAATGCGAGCGCCCTGGATATCAGTCATAATGGCTATATTTTTCCTGTGCTTTTTTGCAATACTGCGAATTTTTTTAATCGCTTGCTTGTGCCATTTATAATCGCCGTGGGAAAAATTTAAACGGCATACATTTACGCCGCCTTTTATCAGCTGTTCCAAAACCTTCTTCTTTACGGAAGCCGGCCCAATTGTAGCAATTATTTTTGTTCTCCTCATATTTTTTGATTTTTATTTTTATATTTAGTAATATTTTTTCCCAACAAACTAAAAAGTATTGCCTCTTAGAGTTTAACTCTTGGATTTTCCCAGAGTTAAACTCTGAAACCACCTGCTTCGTTTTGGACAGTTTCTTACTATTCCTCCTCTCTTCCACAGGGGATTTTCTTTCTTCTTTCTTATCCATTCCTTGTTCCAAGGAAGAACTAGGAATTTTTTTCTGTTTTTATTGCATTAAAAATTAAACTGTTAAAAATTATTTTAAAATTTAAAATTTAAAATTTAAAATTTTTCAATAAGCCCCATTGGCCAACCGTCAAACCAATCCAAAAAAAGCTGGTTTAACAGTTGTGCAATATAGCTATTCGCTATAAATAGTTACTTTATGATTTTTATTCCACCGATTAGCGGCAATGGTTTCTGCTTTCCCTTAGCAGCATTGATAATTCCCATAATAGCAAAAACTATTAAGATTATTGAGCCGATAGGCAAAATAATAAACCAGCCTAGAATTGGAATTACGCCTCCGACAATATTAACTGCAATAGCTGCTAAAAATAAATTTAACTGCTGGTTGGCATGAAATTTAGAATAAGGATTATTCTTTAATTCATCCATCACTAGGGGAATAAAAAAGAGCACAGGAAAAATATAGCCGACGATTCCCCAAATTTTTCCATTATCTACCGGTTTAGCGGCTTCCTTCTGCTCTCCTCCGCTCTGCGGCTGCTGAGGCTGAGGATTTTCTTGCTGCGGTTGGTTGTTTTGTTGCGGATTGTTTTGATCCATTTTTTACACCTGCCTTTCTAGATTAGTTTATTGATTATTAAATTAACTTTTTCACAAATTTCCTAATATTGCAAATGCTAATTAAACTGCCATATTCCTAAGTTTCTTAATTCTCTCCTCTATCGGCGGATGAGTCATGAATAATTTAGCTACAAACCCCTTTGCTTTTCTGCCCTTAAGCGGATTTATGATATACATATGGGCCATGGCTTTATTCGCCTTGTCTAATCCCTTGCTGTCAGAAGAAATTTTTTCTAAAGCATCTGCCAAGCCTTGGGGAAACCTAGTTAAAAGCGCGCCATCCGCGTCTGCTAAATATTCTCTCTTGCGGGAAATAGCCAGCTTCATCAATATGGCCGCAATCGGCGCCAAAATAGCTAGAATTAAAGCAATAATCATCATTATCATTTGAGCCTGGCCTTTATTATCATTATCCCGTCCCCCGAAAATTGTCCAGCGCAGGAAAAAATCGGAAAGCAAAGCCACAAAACCAACTAAAACAGTAATCACGGTTCCCAGCAAAATATCCTTGTTGCCGATATGAGAAAGTTCATGGGCAATAACCCCTTCCAACTCTCTTTTTTCCAGTTTTTCTATTATGCCGGTAGTAAGCGCTACTACCGCGTGTTTTGGATCGCGTCCGGTAGCAAAAGCGTTGGGGGCGCTATCGGGAATAATATAAATTTTTGGCACTGGCAGCCCGGCTGTAATGCAAAGATTTTCCACTAAGTTATAAATTTCTCTGGCGTTTTCGCGAGTTACCGGTTTAGCTCCGCTGATAGCTAAAACTATTTTATCACTATGCCAGTAACTAATCAAATTCATTAAAACGGCAAAAATAACTGCGCCGTATAAAATGTATGAATTCCCCATCGCTTGGGAAAAAACCCAGCCAATGCCAATCACAAAAACCAAAAAACCAGTTAAGTAGGCCCAAGTTAGCCGCACATTATTGTCTTTCTGAGTATATAAAGTCATTTGTAATTAGTAAATTTGTAAATTGTAATTAGTAGTTGAGTTTAAAAAATATATCTCATTTTTCAAAATTTTTTTTATAACTAGCGTTTATAAATGCATTTAACTTAGGAGAAATTTTAGAATATATTTCAAAATACCAAATGACAAAAACCTAATTCCAAACCAATTACAAAAACCAAATTAAGTTTGAATTTTCCTGTTTAGAACTCCACTTTAATATTTTCTTTTTCCTCACCCTCTGCTTCAAAAAATTCATAAGGCTTGAATTTAAGGATCCCGACAATCAAATTATTAGGGAATATCTGGATTTTGGTATTGAAATCCCGCACATTGCCGTTATAAAATCTTCGAGCTGCCTGGATTTTATCCTCTGTATCAGTAAGTTCCCGCTGCAATTCCAAAAAATTTTCATTGGCTTTCAGGTCTGGATAGTTTTCCGCTACAGCAAAAAGTGATTTTAATGTATCACTCAGCATATTTTCAGCCTTGGCCTGCTCTCCGGCATCCTTAGCTCCCATGGCTCGCGTTCGAGCTTCTGTCACTTTTTCAAAAACTTCTTTTTCGTGGGCCGCATAGCCTTTGACGGTATTGATTAAATTAGGAATTAAATCATAACGCCTTTTAAGCTGGACATCGATATCCGACCAAGCTTCGTCTACCCGGTTTCGCATTTTAATTAAACCGTTGTAAATCATAATTAGCCAGCCAGCTAATATAGCCAGAACAATCAAAATTATTATTCCTGTTGACATATTTTTTTATTAATAATTATTTTATAAATATATCTAAATTTATCTTTTTCCCTTTATGATTTTTACGGCTTAATTATATTATTTTTATTCCAGTTTAGCAAATTTTTATTTTTAAATTTTTAT
>CAZRQA010000056.1:0-5501 GCA_964602335.1 uncultured Bdellovibrionales bacterium | reverse complement strand
GTGGATGGCGATGATACTTATCCGGCAGAAGAAGTGCACAAATTGCTGGAGCCTATTTTAAAAGATGAGGCGGGGATGGTAGTGGGCAATCGGCTTAACAAAAAAAATCCCAGCAAATTTTCTATGAGCCATTGGCTGGGCAATATAATTTTGACCGATGTAGTAAACTTTCTTTTCAAGCAGAAATTAAAAGATATGGAATCTGGTTTTCGAGCCATTGAAAAAAAATTTATTAATTCCAGCGCGCTTTTGGCCGGCGGATTCGGCATTGAGCCGGAATTGACTATTCAGGCGATTGAAAATGCCATTAAGATAAAAGAAGTGCCAATTAGCGTAAGAAATCGGCCTGACGGCAGCTGCTCCAAATTGAGCACTTTCCGGGACGGCACCATTGTGCTTTATACCATAGTTTCCCTTTTTCGGGATTATAAGCCGCTGCACTTCTTTTTTTGGATTGCTTTGCTGTTTTTAATCAGTGGAGCTTTGCTGGGCTGGCGCAGTCTGGGCGGCTATTTTGAAACCGGCATTTTAGGCCGGATTCCAACACTGATCGTGGCTTGCTTTTGTATTTTATTTAGTTTTATTAGCGGCATTGTGGGTTTGATTTTAAGTTCTATCAAGCGTCGTCATGAAGAACTTTTGGTTATTTTAAATAGAAAGAAATGAAAAAAATTATAAAAACAGGAGGAACTATTTTAGAATTTTTTAATATTAATCTTGAAAGGAGAACTAAAATATTTAATATTCTCAGATTAAATATTTTTATTATAAAAAAATTTAGAAAAATTTATCTAAGAACTAAATCTGAATTTTATAGAGCGAGTACTTTCGCTAGTTATCTATATAATAAAAAAATGTTAAAAGATAAGATAAAAATTTTAAAAAATAATCTCGATTCAGAAAGTGTGAAAACAATAGATTTAATAATAGATAGATATAAGTATTTATTCTCAAATAATTTGATTAGCCTTGAAAGATTTAATTTGGAAGAGAAAAGAAGACAATCAACGATTAACTTTGTAAAAATTAAAAAAAAATATCCCGGATTTAAACACTATGACGTTTCAACTTTTAAATATCATAATGGATTAGTAACATTATCGGATTCGGTACTAAGAAAAATGAATAAAAAAGATTGCATTGATGCGGGAGGTTATATAGGCGACTCCGCTATTGTATTTAGTAAAAATTATGATTTTAAAAGAATTTTTTCTTTTGAACCATTAAAAAATAACTATTCTTTATTAGTTGATAATATTAAAAAATATAAAATGGAAAATGTGTTTCCTTATAATAAAGGACTTGGAGAAAAACAAGGAATTGTCAAGATAAAAGATTCGGATGATGGATCTTTTATTACTAATAAAGGAGAAAATCTGGAAAGAATAGGAATAACGACTATTGACAAATTTGCTTTAAGCAATAAATTAAACATTGGTTTAATAAAAATGGATATAGAAGGCTATGAAATGAAAGCAATAAGGGGAGCCGTTGAAATAATAAAAAGAAACAAACCCATCCTGCTTATAAGCATTTATCATTTAGGGAGTGATTTTTTTGAAATAAAACCTTTTTTAGAAAAAATGAATCTTGGATATAATTTTAAGATTATAAAATTAAATCCTTTTAATCTTACCACTGAAACTACGCTTATATGTTGGTAATTTTTTTTAAATTTAGGAAATAAAATTTTATTTAAACAAAAAAATGAAAATTTTAATTTTTGCTCCATATTTTTTACCCCATATAGATGGCTTAGGAATATTAATTGATGATTTTTGTAATAAATTATCATCAAGGGGATACGAAATTATTGTTTTTACTCCGCATCTTCCAGAAAATTCGCTTGAAGAAGAGGAGAGATATGAAAACGTTAAAATTATAAGATTTCCTGCTTTTTATATAATTCCTAATTATCCACTTCCAAAAATATGGAAAATATCTTTTTGGAAAAAAATTATTTATATTTTTAAATTAGAAAATGATGCGGTTATCTCTTATATGAGATTTTTTATTGTTACTTTTTTGGCCTTAATTTATAGTAAAGTAAAAAAAGTAAAATGGATTCATATTGAACATGGTTCGAGTTTTGTTTTGTTATCAAGTAAATTTAAAATGTTAATATCTAGATTTTATGATTATACTTTAGGAAAATTAATTTTTAAATTTTCTGATGTTAACATTTCTGCGTCTTCAGCTGTTCAAAATTTCATTAAAAAATTTGATTCTAGATATTCACCCATTATATTTAATTCAATAAAGGTAGATAAAATTAGAAGAGCAGCTCCTAATTCAAAAATTAAAAATGAACATAAAGATAAGGTAATAATTTCTTTTGTGGGTCGATTATGTAAATGGAAAGGAGTTGAGAATAGCATAAAAATAATTAAATCTCTACCAAAAGAAATTAAAGATAAAGTACAGTTTTTAATTATTGGAGATGGGGAAGATTACGATAAACTGCTTAGGATGGTAAAAGAAGATGATCCAATAAAATTATTAGGGGAGCTATCTCATGAAGAGGCATTGGGAATTTTAAAAATTTCTGATATGTATATTCATTCGGCGATGCCTGGTGGTGGACTTTCAGGATCTCTTTTGGAAGCAATGTGTTTAAAATGTGCGGTTGTAGCTACTCGCAATGAAGGAGCTATTGATGCAGTGGTTAATAATAAAAATGGTTTTTTAGTCGAAAATTTAGAAGAAATGCAAAAAAGAATAATCGATTTAATTAAAAATGAAAATAAGCGGTTGTTTTTTAGGGAAAATGCTCAAAATTTTATAACTAAAAAATTTGATTTAGAAAATACAATTGGACAATATGAAGATATTTTCAGGAAAGTAATTTGAAAAATAATTAACTAAGCTACCAATTTAATATCAGTATTATCTTTTATGAATTCTCTACTTGCCAAGAAAAATTTATTTATAATTTCACTTAAAAAAACAAAACATATTTTTCTATCTTTTGTATTTATTTTTTCTTATTTTTTTCCTAAAAAAAATAATTTATGGATTTTTGGATCATGGCAAGGGGAAAAATATTCTGATAATTCCAAATTTTTATTTGAATATATTAATAGTAATTTTCCACAAATAGAAGCTGTTTGGTTTTCAAGAAATGAAAAAATTATTAGATATTTAAAAAAGAATGGCCACAAAGCAGAAAAATTTTACTCCTTAAAAAGTTTTTTAATATGTTTAAGAGCAAAAGTAATAATTACTTGTGTCAATAAAGACACAGACTTACCCGGTTTCTTTTTTACAAAAAAAAATGTAAATTTTAATTTATGGCATGGAAATCCCTTGAAAATTTTACCAGAAGATTTTTACCTAAAAAGATCACCATTTTTTGCAAAAATTTTTATTATTTTTTGGATATTTTTTAAAGAAAAAAGTTTTTTTTGTAGTGAACATTTTACACCAGCCTCATCAAAATTAGACCAAAAAATTTTTAAGAGATGTTTTACAGGCGAATCATCTATAACGGGCTACCCTCGAAATGATATTTTCTACAAGAATAGAAGATTTATTATCAATAGGCTTCCAAGAGAGATTAAAAAGAAGATTTTAAATAAAAAAGTTATTTTTTATTGTCCAACTTTTAGAGGTAGTGAATATAAAAATGAATTTACTAAAGATTTTTTAAGAGATTATAAATTTAATTTTCAAAAATTTAATACTTTTTTAGAAAAAAATGACGCAGTTCTATTTATTAAATACCATAACCATGATTTTAAAAAAATAAGTGATTTTAATAAGTTAAATCAAAAATATATATTTTTGATTAATAATTATTTTTTTGGTGATCCTTATCCGGTCCTGAAGGTGACAGACATTCTTATTACGGATTATTCCAGTATTTATTTTGATTTTCTTCATACATTAAAACCTATAATTTTTACTCCTTTTGATCTTGAGGATTATAAAGAAGAAAGGGGATTCTATTATGATTACGAAGATGTTACTCCTGGACCAAAGGCTTACTCATGGGAAGAAGTTATGAATAATATTGAAATATATCTTAATAATTCCGATAAAGATTTGGAATTTAGAAAAAAAATTCATAATCAATTTAACAAATATCACGATGGAAACAATTGTTCAAGGGTTACAGAAAAAATATTAGAAACACTTAATAATTAATATAAAATTTTAATGAAAAAAGTAATTACTTATGGTACTTTTGATTTATTTCATATTGGGCATTTAAGACTGTTAAAAAGAGCAAAAAAATTAGGGGATTACTTAATTGTAGGAGTTTCTACCGATGGATTTAATGAAATAAAAAATAAAAAAACTGCTATACCTTACAAGGAAAGGATGGAAATAGTAAAAGATATAAAATGGGTTGACGAAATAATACCAGAGAAAAATTGGGAACAAAAAAAAGATGATATAATTAAAAAAGAAGTAAGTGTTTTTGTTATGGGTAATGACTGGAAGGGAAAATTTGATTTTTTAAAAAAATATTGTAAAGTTATTTATATTCCAAGAACAAAAAATATTTCTTCTAGGATTTTGAAAAAAAAATTTTTAGATTAATTATTACTTTTGTCTCCCTAAAACTACGGCGGAGATTTTAGTTGGCTTGAGCTGTTGGAGGACTTTAGCGCATTCAAAGATGGTGGAGCCAGTAGTGCAAACATCATCGACAATTAGGAATTTTTTGTTTTTGAAATACTCAACATCAATAAAATCTTTCCCAGTTCCTGCTTTACTGGCAGGCAAATCCTTCTTATTAAGAGAGAGAGGATTGGTTGCCACCTTTTTGTTTTTTAAGTAAGTACGGACGTACGTACGTTCGTACTTACTTTTATTTTCAAATTTTGTCTCAGCCCTCTCTTTTCCAGAAAAGGAATGGCTAATAATATTTTTTTTATTTAAAGCAAAAGCATTTTCCAGGTTTTTCTGGCGCTCGGCATATTTTTTAATTTTCATTTGGGAAGGAGTTTTTCTGGTTCGCTTAACTAAACCGTTTAATACTGGAATTTCTATCCCGGGTAATAAATTTTTCCCGATATGATCGGCCAGCAACTCTGCCTGGTTGAAACCTCGCCAACGCAAGCGCGAAGGGTGAAGGGGAACGGGGACAATAAAATCAGGAGTGAAAATTTTGTTTTTTATTAAAGCGGACACTAATAATTTTCCCAGCGGCTGGTGCAAATCTTGCACGAATTTATATTTGTAGCAATGGATAATTTCTGCCATTTCCGGTTTTTGATAGTCTGCTGCTATCACCATTTGATCAATAGCCGATTTTTTATTTTGGCAATTAGGGCATGTCTCTCCGCCCTCAGTGATAAATTTTTCGCAAATCGGACAAACTTGCAGAGAATTTATTTTTATTTTTTTAAGGCAATTTTTGCATAAAAAAACACCGTCCTGGTCGCAAAGAAGGCAGGCTTTGGGGAAAAATAAATCTAATAAAAAATTTTCGCAACAGCTAATGCCGTTTTTTAGCTTTTTAATTTTGGCCTTCAACAGCAAGTTTTTTATTC
>CAZRQA010000055.1:0-5615 GCA_964602335.1 uncultured Bdellovibrionales bacterium | reverse complement strand
AACCCCGCCCGTTAAGACTTGATTTTTTTTGTATTTTTCCTTTCATTTTGTGTTTCCCCTTTTTTTAATTTCACTTGAATTATGAAATTCCCTTTGTTTCCCTCCTTTATAAAGGAGGGTTAGGGAGGTTTATTATTTATTCCATAAAAACCCCCTTAATTCCCCTTTTAAAAAGGGGGAAATTTAAGGTAAAATCTTAATTTCATATTTCAAGAAATTCCGGTATTTTTCTGTTATTATTTTGTCTTTTCTTTACCCAAAACCTATTTGGATTTTAGCATATTTTTAGATTTTCAACAAGCAGCATTGTGGATAAATTTTTTATCGCTCATTTTGGCTTTGATTGGGTTAAGAAATATTTTTTTTGAAAATATGGTTTTATTAGAGTTTAACTTTTGGAATTTCCAAGAGTTGGACTCTGTTCATTGCCGTTCAACCCCCTTTAAGAAAGGGGGACGGGGGGATTTAAAGTATCAAAATAATAACAAAAACAATTTAACATCTTTAATAACCCCCTCTAGCTCCCCCTTATATAAGGGGGAGAAAACAAACAAATAGCCCTGCCTACCGGCAAACAGGCTCCTCTTGTACGAGGGGAGAAAAAAATATAAAAACCACCCCCGTTCTCCCCTCCTTACTTAAGGAGGGGATTAAAGGGGAGGTTGTTTCTTTTGATAAAATATCTTACTTATCAGTAGACAAAGAAACCACCAGTGTGAACCGGCAGTTTTTATTATCTGTTATAATTCTTTAAACTAAAATAGAGGCCTCTATAGAGGCCTCTATAGAGGCCTCTATTTTACAACTACGCTAAAAACAAAAAATAACTATGGTTAAGCTATTTTTTTTCATTTTTCTTTTTCTCCTTTTCTTTTTCCTTTTTCCTTCGAGAAAAAAGGAAAATAAAGAAAAAGACAGGCAAGGCAAAAATTGAAACATACCAAACAGCCATAATTAAATCAAGCAAGCGCAAATCGGCCAAAAAATCCTTTTTTTCTATCGGAATCAAGCGGCTGGCCAAAGAATTGAATAATTTAGCCCAAAAACTTTTTTCTTTTTCCGGCTCTTCCATAAATCTATAACCGGGAGTTATACTTTTTCTTTTTTCTTTTTCCTCTACCTTTTTTTCTTCTGCCGGCTTCTCTGTTTCTAATTTAGTTTCTTCCGTTGGAACTTGCAGATCCGCCTCTTTTTTTTCATCCTTGTCCTCATCGCTTGCCCCGTCGGACTCGCTTTCATTGACTATCCGACTGGAGTCATCATCTTCATCATCTTCGCTACTTGCCCCATCGGACTCGCTTTCGGGAATTATCCAACTGGGGTCATCTTTATCCGGCTCAGATTCCAGCACTGGCTCCGGCTCAGGTTTTGGCTCGGGCGGCTCATAGGTTATTTTGAAGCTGTCAGTGGCAGTATCGGATATTCTCCCAACCTGGTCTTCCACATAAGCAGAAATGTTATATTGGCCTTTTTCCAAAGAGCCAGTCCCATAGACCCAATCGCCTAATTCGTCTGAATAAGCCGTAGCTGCTTCAATGATGGCCAATTCCTGGGTAATCAGCAAATGAACTTGGCTGCTGAAAGCGGCTTCCCCCACAAAATAGGCTTTATCCTCTACTACGGTTATGGTAAAAGCCGGCGGCTCTGGCGGCTCAAGAGGCAGCACGGAAAAATTTACGTCCGTACTATTGCTGTTTTCTATACCAAAAACAGCTGCTGGAAAAATCCAAAAAATAAAACTGGCTGCTAAAAGTAAAAATTTTTTCATTTCTTGTGCTTTATCCTTTTTTTAATAAAAACAATTTCTAAAATTACCAATAAAATAAACAAGCTGGCTAAAGCCAATTCCCTCCAAGGAACAACCCAGAAAAAAATTTCCCGGCTGTCTTTTTGATTTCCATTTTCCGCTGTTAATACTGCCTTATACCTGCCGAATAAAAATTTATCGTAGTCCCATTCTATCTCAATATTCCGGAAAGAATTCTTCAGCACGTTAATTTTCTTAGGAGAAGCCGCAGCTACTTGCCTGTTTATGAAATTATAAACCTTTATGTTATAAGAAGGCATAGCCCAGAAATCAGCCTGGTTTTCAATTTGTATTGAGAATGTTATAGGCCGGCGATAATGAAAATCTTCCTTGGTTTTAAAGGATTTAATACTAATCTCCGGAGGATCCTGCTCGCCAACTCTTAGATAAAAAGGAAGTCCGACTCCATTGGAAACTTTATTTTTATGTTCTGTTCCCGGAAAAACTTTTTCTTTTGTTTCGGCCTTAAAAAGCAAAGCAAAATAATAATCCCCCTCTTCAACATTTTGGGGAATTTTTAATTTAACATTAAGATGCTGGGTTTCTCCCGGCCTTAAAGAAAATTTTTCCATTTCAGGAACAAGCCAATCCATTTTTCCGCTCCTAGTGGTATCTATCAAGAAAATATTTTCACCGGAAGGCTTGTTGTTTCCCTTTAGGGAGACTTT
The DNA here is from genome assembly GCA_964602335.1 of uncultured Bdellovibrionales bacterium. GTDB lineage: Bacteria > Patescibacteriota > Minisyncoccia > Moranbacterales > DUUL01 > CAYMRZ01. The sequence goes on along the minus strand of CAZRQA010000055.1, from coordinate 3,140 downwards.
ACTGATGCTGAAATTATCTTTTTGGGAGCCTTGATTGGTGATAAAAAAATTTCTAGTTAACTGATCCCCCGGTTCTGCTTCTATGAAAAAATAGTTTGGCTTAACTGAAAAAATATTTTTGGCTTTATTAAAATCTTTTTCCACCCACACCGCCCGGCTATAAGAAAAAAGCGCAAAACTCGTTAGCGCCAAAACTATAAACAAGGTAATCTTCTCTTTTGTCATCCATTTATTGTTTTTCAGGCGGTGATTTTTTTTCTGAGGCTGGTTGCGTTTTATCATTTTCTGTTTTTTGGTTGTTTTTGCTTTCTATTTTAATTGAAAAAGCTACTTTCTTTTTAGTTAAAATAAGCAAGAAAATAATAACTGCTAAAACAATTGCTCCTATTGCTAATTTCTTCCAGGAAATAATCCAGAAAGACAATTCCTTTTCATCGATGATATTCCCATAACCCCGATTCATAACCAACTTGGCCTTGTAATACCCCAGCCAACTGTCAGTTTCCCAGTGCCGGATATCCTGGCGCACAGAATCCCTTAAGACATTAAAGGGGGGAACATCCAAACTTTCCATCAGCTTGCCTCGAAAATCCCGAATTTCAATTTTTCCAAAAGGCCGCAGCCTCACTGTCCCGGTGTTGCGGAAGATAGTCCGGAAATCCACCGGCCCTTTTTCATACCATTTTTTGCCAGTTTCAAAAGATTCTATTTTTCCCTTCTCCTCAATGTCTCCTTTGACTTGAATATAAAAAAGCGAACCCACCCGGGAACGGACATTAACAGTAGGAGCAGTTTTAGCGCTTTCCTCTTTTTCTTCGTCCGGATTAACCGCGCTTACTAAAACCGCAGCGTAATGGTCTCCAGCGTCGGCCGTTTCCGGGATTTTTATATTAACATCAAAAAACTGCCTTTCCCCATGCTCAATCACAAATTCATTCAGCTCTACCGCAATCCAATCTTGGGCGCCGAAGCGGCCGGATTTTTTGCCGCTAAAGAGAATGGGCTGGCCGATTTCGCCGGTGCCTTCAAAATCTTCCACCTCTACCATAAATTTTTGGGCAAATCCTTTGCGGTTGGTGACTTGCAAATTTTTTTTAACAGTATCTCCGGGCTCGGCCTTAACCGAGAAAGCGCTCGGGCCCAAATCAAAATCGCCTCTTACGGCGACATCCTTCTGCGGCTCCACGCGGGCAGCATTAACTGCACTGAAGCTTATTAAAAATATTAAAAAAAATAAAATTAATTTTTTCATGGAATTTATTTAACTCCTCCCAGTTTAATTAGTAGTAGCGGTAACCGTTACATCTACATCATAAGTTCCGGTCGGCTGGTGCTTGCTGGCTCCCACTTCAGCGCCGAACATAATGGTTTCCGTGTCGCCGGAAGCATCGGTTTCCGTAGTCCGATTAGCCACTGTAAAGCCTCCGGAATTTGTCACGTTATGCCAATAGACATCTGATGCGGCATAATCTTCTGTGCCGGCGGCTGCACCCCAATCTGAAGAACTGTAGGTAGTGGAAGTGCTTTTCAGGCGGGCCCCCCATTCGCTGTCTGAAGAAGCCACTGACCATTGCTCTGGAGTACCGGCAGCAACAGGCGTATAAGCGGCAATTTGGTCGCCATTGCTATTTTCCAAATAGGCAGTAGCGGAAGTAAAGGTTAAATTATAGCCGGAGGAGTTATTGGTGATAACAGTACAATTGGCTTCATTGGTGGTGAGGGTAGATTGGCCGGTTCCCACAATTCCTCCCATCGTCACTGAAGCATCGCAAGAATTAGAAATCGTGGCTTCTACACCAAGATTAACATCGATAATAGAATCGTCACTGGCAGCATTTAAATAATTATTAACTTTCATAGCGCCCGTAATAAAAAACGTTGCTAATAATAAACTCCAAGCCGGAATTTTTATCTTCAATTTTAATATTTTTTTGTTTTTCATTTTTTATTTTAAAGATGATTGTATATATTATAAACTAATTAAAATATAAGGCAAGAAATTTTATAAAAAAGTTGTAAATTTTTTTAACTTTTTTTATTATAAATCTTTAAAAAAATATTGGCAAATTTTTTCTACCTTTTTTAATTTTTATATAAAACTTTTTTTATATTATAGCCATTAGTAAAATATTGGCAAATTTTAAGTTACAAGGAGACTGCGGTGACCGTTACATCGACATCATAAGTGCCAGTCGGCTGGATCTTATTGGCTCCCACCTCTGCCCCAAATTGCAAAACTTCCGTATCGCCTGCTTCGCCTGTTTCACTATTTTTGGTAACAATATTGAAACTTCCCGAATCTGTCACATTATGCCAATAGACGTCGCCGGAAATATAACTTTCCGAGCCGGCAGCCACGCCCCATTTGGAAGAATCATAGGTAGTGGTACCTGTTTTTTTCAAGCGGGCTCCCCATTCGCTGGCAGAAGCTGCCACTGACCATTGCTCCGGACTTCCCTCTGCAGTAGGAGTATAAGCGGCAATAGTGTCGTTGCTCTCATTTAACATTGAATTAGTTTCCGAATTAAAAGAAAGATTGTAGCCGGTGGGATTGTCAGTTCTGACAGTGCAGGTTGCATCATTAGTGCCTAAATTTGATTGTCCGGTTCCGGCAATTTCCCCCATATTTACATTGCTGTCGCAAGCAATAGAAATATGATAATCCATGGCCGCCGGCCAAAAACCGCTGCGCAATTCATAGGAAGCACTGGTCATATCTTCTGTGGCGGTTTCTCCGCCGGTATCTTCTAATTGATAGCTGGTGGAATTACTGGAATCGCCGAAAGAACCGATGACATCAGATTCAATCATATAGGAATTGCTGGTCATTTCCGCTAAGACTGCGAAAGGTATTAAAATTATTAAAAAGAAAAAAAGAGAGATACGCTTAATGGAAATAGCAATTTTGATTTTTTTTGATTTATTTTTCATTAGATTTTTAAAGTTAGAACTTTATAAGCCTTCTTTACTTTTCTTGGCTCGCTATAGTCCCGAGTACTCGGGAGGAAGGCGGCTTTACTTTCTCTGCTCTCTAACTTTATAAACTTTCTAACTTTTTAACTTTTTTTACTTTATGAACTTTACGAACTCTCCGATTCTGCCTTTATTTTATATTTTTTCGAAGAAAAGAGCAATCGGTA
>CAZRQA010000054.1:0-5633 GCA_964602335.1 uncultured Bdellovibrionales bacterium | reverse complement strand
CTGGATTCCGGCAGATACTACGTAGAAATAGAATCTAAAGATTATCAAGCCAAAGACGACCTGCCCGCTTTTTTCCTGCTGGCTAATGACGAAGTGGATTTTGGAGAAATCGAAATCATTAAAAAATAACTATGAATTGGGAATTAGCATTCTTCATTTTTGGGGCAATACTGCTAAATACTTCGTTAGTGGCGGTGATTTTGTTTTTCTTTTTTAAAGCCAAGGAAAGGGGCCGCCGAAACAATAAGTACACAGTTGATAAAAAAATACTATACCGCCGCTTGAATCTATTTTTCTTTCTTTTCTTGCTGGCAGCCGGCAATTGGCTGGTCTTTTATTGGCTGGACAAAAGAGAATTGCCGAAAGAAAACTCAGAGCTTGAATTTAGCTTGGAAGTGCCTGAGCAAGCGTTAAAAAAAGAAATTTATCAATTTCCCGAAGAATTGAATCCAAAAGGGCTTAATTTAATTTTCTACGCCGACCAATATCCCAACTGGGCGGAATTTAATTCCGATGTAGATAACTTAGTGGAAGATTTCCAAAAAATTCCCCCTTGGTCGGAACATACCTCTTACAATATCTACCGGATCAATCCCGGTTCGGAAGAGAAAATTTGCCATATTAAGACGGAAGACGAAAGAAAGCCGGTTATCCGCTGCGAAGAAAAAATCAACCAATATTTGAACCAAATTGCCGCCGGCAATGTTCGCCTAGTAGTGCTTTCCCGCCAACAATTCCAATCCTGGGCCAATATTTCCAGGCTGGAAAGCGCCGGAATATTTTTCAGCCTTCCAGAACCGATAAAAGTCCAGGACAGGACAAGCTATGCGGTGCTTTTTGCCCATCTCATGGGTCATGCCTTCGGCCTCAAAGACGAAGAAAAATATGTTTTGGCCAAGGCCGGTGGTGCGCCTCATACGCCGGACGGCCCCAATTGCGCGCCGGACAGGGAAACAGCGGAAAAATGGTGGGGCGATTTGGCGGAAGAAAATGAACAGGTTGGCTATTTTAATACCTGCTGCGGCAAGGAAGAATATATCAAGCCGACCGAGTCTTCCATTATGAATCTCAACAGCGGCATGGAAAATTTTGTCCCTGCCTATGGCCCGGTTTCCGAGAGATATCTGAGAAAAGTTTTGGATTACTGTTTTTCCGAGAAAAAGGTTGAATATGAAAACGACAAGGAATTTTTTGACCGGTATGAAGAGTTTAAAGCGTGTTTAAAATAGGGTGTTTTAATATAATTTAGGCGTTATTCCAAAGATCCCATTGGGGATTTTTTGTTTTGACAATTCAGGAAGGCATGCTAGAATAAAAATCTTCTATTTTTGAGGAAAATTTTCGAAAAAATAGGGGGTTTTTATTTTATGGCCGAAAAAATGAGATTAAATAAAATTCAAAAAGCCAAGGCGGTTATGTCGATTAATTTTACCGTATTAGTCGGCATGATAATTTTAACGCCTTTTTTTATTAAAAGCGGAATGGGATTCCTGTCCGAGTCTTTTGTGGAAGGAGGATTTTTGGCGGTGGAAATTATCGCCCTATTTTTGATGTTCCGCCACTATGATTTTATAATGAGTGAAAAAGAGCAGGAGAATGCGGATCTTAATTTAAAATTAAAAAAAAGAGAGCGCGAACTGTTGAATGCTTTTCAGTATTTGGGAAAATTAAATGTGCAGTTTTCCATGATAAAAGATGTTCTGGAAAAAATGAAAGTACCCAATACCCGCGGCCAGCTGAAGGAGGTTTATTCCGAATTGCTTAGAATTGTCTGCAGCGCCACTGGCCGAAGCTGCGCCGGACTTAAAATAATTGATTTGAATTCAAGCCGGACCATGGGAGAATTTTTTGAAGTGTTTAATCATGGCTGGCAGAAAGAGTGCCGTCCGGATATTGGCAATAAGGATTTAATTAAAATGTTTAACAGCAAAGATTCCGAAATAAAAGAAGGCGGGACGGATTATGTAGTTTTTTATTCCAATATAAAGAATTTTTTTATCAAGGCGTTTATCTATGTACCTCGAAACGCCAAAGGGGATTTTTCTTCAGGAGAAACGGATTTTTTAGAAGCTATTGCCAACCAATGCGAAATATTTTTTCTTTTATTTGATGCCAGGCACCACAAGGAAAAATAAATGGAATTTGTTTTTTCTTTTAAAAAAAGTTATAATATCCCATATTTGAGAAAGTTGATTTAGGTTCATCATTAGTTTTTTATTTTGTAATTTATTTTAAGCAAGTGAAAGGCATTGTTTTAGCAGGCGGAACCGCTACGCGCTTATTTCCGCTTACCGCCACCACCAGCAAGCAGCTTTTGCCGGTCTACGACCGCCAGATGATTTTTTATTCCCTTAATATGCTGGTGAAGGCCGGCATAAAAGAAATTTTGATTATTGTCGCACCGGAGCATAGCGGTCAGTTTTTGAATTTATTAGGCTCGACTTTCGAAGATTACGGAGTTTATCTTAATTTTAAGGTGCAGAAGGTTCCCCGTGGGCTGGCAGACGCTTTTATTCTGGGGGAAAATTTTATTGATAATGATGATGTGGCTATGATTTTGGGAGATAATATTTTCGAGGATGATTTATATAATCAAGTAAAAAAATTTAAAAAAGGAGGGATGGTTTTTGCCAAAAAAGTCCCTGATCCGGAAAGATTCGGCATTGTTGAATTTAACGCCAATGGCAAGGCGCTTTCCATTGAAGAAAAACCCGAAAAACCCAAAAGCGATTATTGCGTTACCGGTTTTTATGTTTATGATTCGCGAGTAGTTGAAATTGCTAAAAATCTAAAACCTTCCCAGAGGGGAGAAATAGAAATTTCCGATATCAACCGGGAATATCTGAAAAGAGGAGAATTAACTGTCAATAAAATTAAAGGGGCGTGGCTGGACGCGGGAACATTTGATTCTTTGTTGGAAGCCGGCAACACCGTGAAGGAGAAAAAAATTTATAAGAATTTTGATCCAATCATTGACAAGGCGATTATAGAATTTAATACGGAATTAAAAGCCATAGCTAAGAAAAAATTGAAATAACAATTATTATATTCATGAAAGCAGTAACTAAAAAATATATTTAAGCGAATTAAAAGAGATGGCGGAGGCGATAATTTTATTGAATTTGATTCAATGATAAATTTACGCCCCTCCCAAGGCAATAAAACCAGAAGCGTAAATAATCAGGAAATTAGGGAAAAAAATTAATAGAATAGTAAATAATTTAGTTGCAAAAGAATGAATTATCAGCATAAAAAATTAGCTAAAGGGGAGTGGCAAAGCTTGACTTTTTTTGAGCAAATGGCGAATGTGGGAAGCGAAGTTTTTCGGGCCATAAGCTGGAGAGAAAAGGGCAATAAAGAGTATAGCCAAATGGCGGGCCAAAGGGCGTTGGAACTATTCGATTTAACTATTCAGGCGGCCGAAACTTCGACGAGGCTAAAGGAGGTTCTGCGGGCCAGGGAAGTTTTCGCAGATTATTTTTTTATGAAAATACCTGCCAATCTTCAGCTGAAAGCTGGGAAAAATATTTTAATGCTTTTAATTACGCAGCCAACCTGAATAAATAGATTATGCAGCAAGAGCATTATTATATTTTCTGCTTGTTAATAAATTTTAATTTATAGCATTATGAAAATAAAAAAAGCGATAGTAGCCGTAGCGGGCAGCGGAACCAGGCTTTTGCCGGCTACCAAATCAATGCCCAAGGAAATGCTGCCGATTGTTGACAAGCCGATTATTCAGCTGGTGGCGGAGGAGCTGGCGGCCGCCGGCATAGAAGACATAATCTTGGTAACCAAGTGGGATAAAAAGCCGCTAGAAGACCACTTTGACCATAGCTGGGCTTTAGAGAAGGATTTGAAAGAAAGCGGAAAAACGGAAGCGCTGGAGGAAATTAAGAAAATAGCTGAACTGGCTAACTTTATTTATATTCGGCAGAAAGGGCCCTACGGCAATGGCACCCCGGTGCTTTCAGCGGCCAGCCTGGTAAAAAATGAGCCTTTTGTTTTTGTTTGGGGAGACGACTTGGTTAATTCCAAAATTTCTTTTACCAAACAAATGGTAGAAGAGTATGAAAAAAATCCTTTTCCGATTATTGGCGTCCAGAAAGTTCTCAAGGAGAATGTTGACCGTTATGGAGTAGTAAAATTAAAAGAGGGTACTAATCAAATTGAAGATATTGTAGAAAAACCCAAGGTTGAGGAGGCCCCCTCCCAGCTGGCAGATTTTGGACGAATGATTTTAAACCAGGAAATTATTGATATTTTAAAAGAAACATCCCTGGGAAAAGGCAATGAACTTTGGATAACAGATGCTATTCGGAATTATGTCAAAAAAGGGGGAAAGTTTTTTGCCAAAGAAGTCAGAGACGGGCAATGGCTTACCACCGGAGATCCTTATAATTATTTAAAAGCCATTCTATATTATGCCAGTCAAAGAGAGAATTTGAACGGCCAATTAAGATCAATAATAAAAGAGCTAAAATTAAATTAGTGTTATGAAAATTATCCAAAAAAGAAAAATATTTTTTGTTTTATCCGGCATTTGCCTGCTTTTCAGCATAATTTTTTTAGGGACTTGGGGCTTGAAATTGGGAATTGACTTTACCGGAGGAACGCTTATGGAAGTGGCCTTTCCCGAAAATGAGCCTAATAAAAGAATTATAAATGAACAAATTAAAAAATCCGGTGTTGAAAATTATACTCTCCAGGAAACAGCCGAACAAAGGATTATCATTCGATTTGCTTCCGATTCAGACCAGGCCAACCAAAAAATATCAGAGCTTATTAAAGAAAAGTACTCCCAAGCAGAAGTTGAAAGAGTGGAATTCATTAGCAGCGTCATTTCTTCTGAATTGAAAAAGAAGGCCTATTATGCGGTAATTTTTGCTATCATTGGAATTGCGATATATATTGCCTGGGCTTTTAAGAAAGTTTCTTATCCGGTGGAAAGCTGGAAGTATGGCTTAGCGGCGGTAATCGCTTTGGCTCACGACGTGCTGCTGACCCTGGGCATTTTTGTTTTTCTGGGCAAGTTTTACGGAATAGAAGTCAACATTCCCTTTATCGCGGCGCTTTTAACTATTTTGGGCTACAGCGTAAATGATACAATTGTAGTTTTTGACCGTATTCGGGAAAACCTTTTAAAGTCTGGCTCCAAAGAAAATTTTGAAGGAACAGTCAACGATTCCATTAATCAGACTATCGCCCGCTCAATAAACACTTCTTTAACAGTAATTTTTGTCTTAGTAGCTATTATTTTGTTTGGCGGAGAGTCTATCAAAATATTTTCCCTGGCGCTTTTAGCGGGAATTGTTTTTGGAACTTATTCTTCTATTTTTGTAGCCAGCGCTTCTTTGGTAGAATTTTGGAAGCATAAATTTAAGAAGAGTTAATTAATTGAACAGTTTGATTAGTTAATCAAGGAAAGGATTCACAGGTTCGCCCGCCTTGATTAATTCAAGTATCGAAATTTAAATTTTCCCGTGAAATTTTTTACGATAATAGAGCAGGCAAAATAGATCTTAAAAATTAGATTTACAATAAACCGAAAAGCAAGGCAAAAAATTAAGACAAGTCGATAGTTTTTTAGATTTAAGTTGTGGTTTTAAGTTTTGAAATTTAACATTTAAGAT
>CAZRQA010000053.1:0-5640 GCA_964602335.1 uncultured Bdellovibrionales bacterium | reverse complement strand
AAACTTCTTATCTGGTGGATTTCTCCCCGGAAGCGGAAAATAAGATAAGGAATATTGTGGGAAAAGACCGGGTGAAAATAACAGATTAGTTGATTAGTTGAGTAGTTTAATTAGTTAAATGGTTGAGTTGATTTTTAAATTATTTATGATAAACTTTCTATGTTGTAAATTTTAACTTAAAGCCGGGGTAGCTCAGTGGTAGAGCAAAAGACTGAAAATCTTTGTGTCGAGAGTTCGATTCTCTCCCCCGGCACCCAAATTAATTTAAAATTTAAAATTATTAAAGAAGGCGGGTGTCGTATAGTGGTTATTACATCAGGTTGCCAATCTGAAAACGGCGGTTCGATTCCGCTCACCCGCTCAGAAAAAATATCCTTGGTATTCAAGATATTTTTATTATTTATAATCCAACTTGACATAATCTATTTTTCAAATTAGGCTATATCATCGCACTTTATAATAACCCAATAGCTAGATCCAAACCCTAAATACCCATATAAAGGAGGAAAGTGATGGACGAGTCGGTAAAAAAAATAAGGGAGCTAGCTCTTTCTAATTCCGCCTGGCTAGATTTTCAAGTCAAGGACACACCGTTAGAAACCTTGAAAACTATAAAATTTCAAATTCCAGTTGGGAGCAAGGTTTTTAATCAACAAGAAATTTGCCACCAAAATTTAATTTTAGATTCCCAGGGTTGCTTAGGAAGAGTAGCTTTAGCAGCAACTATAATGGAGAAGCATTTCCCTTCTACTTCCCTGGCATTCGGAGAAGTCTGGGAAGATTATTTAAGAAGTTTAATGCTTGAAACATTGCAAGATGATCCTTCTCTGAAAAACGATGTCTCTTTTATGGAAGAGCTGTTGCTATACGAAGAACCTCACGCAGTTCTAGTCGTAGATGGGAAACAGTTTGATCCTTTATCCCTTGCTTTCGGCCAAGATATTCAGCATCCCCGAATTCAATCTTTCCCACTTTGGGAAGCCATTGCCAGTTCAATAATGGTTTCTGAGGCTCAATTAGAAAAAAATCCGGCTGAGAGATTGAAAATTCTGGAATCAGCGGAAAAATTATGCCCCGGTTTATTGATGGTAATCGAAAATATGGCTGAGCCGCTGGAATTATTAGAGAGGAATGAAGAAGTTATCAGGAAAGTTGAATGGATATTAGAAAAAAGGCCTAATGCCCGTGGATTTTATGTGGCCTGCCTCCTAACTTCCGATCCCTTGTATTGCGAAGAAATAAAAAGGATTTATAATTGTAATATAGGAGAAATAGCTGAATTTTTCTAAAAAAGGAGTGTGATATGGATACGTTTGAAAAAATTCGAAAGGGAGATGAAGCAGTAGCAAAAAAAATCTGTAGAAATCTCCAAAATACTGCCCTTCGCGGCGCCGTTGTAGCGATAGTTTCCCGTAACAATTCTCATGGAATAGGAGAAGTAATAAAAAATACTTCCTATTCCCAAAAATAAATCGCTATATACGACAAATAACGCTCTCAGTTTAAAACTAAACTAAGAGCGTTTTATTATCTATTAAATTGCAATTTTAATAGGCATTTTTTGTTTAATAAATTTGCCAAAAAAACTTAAGCTATTTTTCTTTGTTAAGAAATAACATTCCAACATTCTTGCCTGCCCCGTAGTCAAACGAATTTTGTACTACTGGGGCGAATGTTGGAATGTCTGAAGTTTTTCCTTTTAGTTTTTTTTGAGGCTGGAATTTTTTTATTTTAGAGGCCTTTATAGAGACCTCTATTTTTTGTATAAAAATCCCGGATCTGCGCGATGGCAAATCCGGGTCGGATAATATTATTATAAAAAATTGGTTGCTGAAAAAATGTAATTACTTACAACTTAAAAACCAATATAGTATCCCCTATTCTCTTTATTAATTTTTCCATTGTAAAATTATAATTCTTTATTTCATATTTTGAAATAGCAATGGCAACATACGAGCCTGGCTGTGGATAGGAATATTTTTCTAAATCTAAAACCTCATAAGCATCGCCTATATAAAACTGCAAGGGAATATTGCCTTCAATGTCTACATAAATTTTTTTGATATTGTTCTCATCAACCCATTTAATTAGTTTCTTCGCGTCTTGTCCCCAGTCAAAATTAGAATCAGTTGCTATCTTGTATCCGTCATCCTTACCCCCAGCAAAATAATTATAATAGCTCAAGTAATTTGGGAATGCCTTTAAAACTGAAAAAAATATTAACAAAAGAATTAGTGAGAAGATGTAGCCTAGCTTAACTCTGAAAATCTTATTATTCCAAAATGAAACTATAATTTTTGCTGTTAAAATAGTTAATCCTAAAATAACAGGCATTATATGCCTTAAGCCTATTTGCAAGTTTGATGAAAGGGTGGCAGCAAAGTAACAAAAAACAAAAACTGCTATTAAAAAAGAGACTGGATTGCTTAAAAACTTTTTTGTTCTTTGTGATAAAGCTTTTTTGGAAAAAATAAATTTCCAGACTGCAAGTAAAATCGCTATTAAATTAAAAACTAGCAATCCGATTGGCAGTTTTGCAGAGTATAATATCGGAAAATATAATGAACCTGCCCCCTCAGCCCCATAAACATTTCCCATGAAAAATATCTTTTGATATACAACGGTCATTCTGGAAAAAACCATTAACACTCCGCTCATGTATTGGACTATTCCTTTGAAAATTGGGTTAACATGCAATAAAGTTATCAAGATATTTTTCATGTTAAAGGGTAGCCCTTTGGGATAATAATGATTAAGCTGGCTGACTATGTCATTATTATCCATATTGAAAGTATGAAAATAATAAAAAATAAAAATAAAAAGCAGAGCCGATATCGAAAGAATAAAAAACTTAAAAACATAACTTAAAATATCTTTCCAATTATTTTTAATTATCATAAAATAAATACCTCCGCCTATAAACAACGAAGGGATTAAAATTATAGAAGATAATTTTTATAAGAGAGCCAATGACAAAAAGAGCAATGCTCCAGCGAAAGACGCTTTGCTCCTTTTTTCTTCAGCAATGTTTTTAATATAAATTGAAAAACTGAAGATTGCTAACATCTGCAAAACTGAAGACATAAAATCCATAATAACTAATGAGCCATTAGCAAGATTAAATTGGGAAAAGATAATTAAAAAAAGGCTCAAAATGCCAATCTTTTTATTCCAGACCTTTGAAATTAATAGATATAAAACAAATAAGAATACCGTATTAAAAAAAATCACTGATAGTCTTGACCATAATGCGATAAAATCAGGATTGTTTTGTGGATTAAAAAGAAATACTCTGGCAAAATCCCACTGAGCGTTTCTTATTTCAAGATTTTTAGAAAATTCAAATTTTTCGGGAGGATAGTGTTCCCAGGCATATCCTTCTTCAAGAGTTGAATCTGATATAATCTTTGGAAAAGTCGGATTTATAAAAAGAAGAGGGAGCGCTGACAAGTCTTTTATTAAAGGAGGATGCTCCACATTCAAAAAATATTTCCCAGTACTCAAATAATAATAACCGCTCGGAATATGTGCCAATTCATCAGTGGTGATTGCTTGTCCGCTATACCTTAAATCATTTAACTTAAATCCTTCTACTGAAAAAAAGGCTAATAAAAAAAATAAAAAACAAAGAAATAAGGCTAAAAAATGAAACTTTTTATTATTCACAGCTATTTTTATAATTTAGAATAAAGACAATGATTATTTATAGTGCTTCACATTTATTTTTCGCTACAATATATTTATCATAAGCCTTTTTAACTTTTTTGTAATAATTTTCTTCACACTTTTTGGGAGTATGTTCGTACTGATCTTTCATGCCCTTGTGCATTTCTTCAATGTTTTCCGCAAAGGCAAGCCCACAATCATTCTCGTCTTTAGGAGGAATTGTGTTATAAAGAATATCCGCTTCATTACACAGTTTTTCTTTGTTTGCACTTGCTTTTAATTGAGAAATTTCTTTTTCTGCACTCTCACCTTTTTTAGTAAGGGAATTTGAATTTTCCATTACTTTGTTATTCAATTCTTCAATTATTTTATTTTGATTTTCTGATCTGCTTTTCAGATTATTTATTTCTTCTTCTTGTTTGCTTTCTGTTTCTTTTAATTTAGATAATCTAGTATCCATATTCCTGGAAAGTAAAAAGTAAAATAACCCATTTAAAATAATTATAATCGAAAAAGATATAATGATTATTTTCCTCATAATCGTTTTATTAAATTATTTACTACTACATAAAGATTTAACTCTAATGTAATCTTGATAATCTTTTTCAATTTGATCCAGAATAAAATCTATATCTTTATCACTGAATGTGTCACCGTTCTCATAATGACTCCTTATCCATCCTTTTTGATCTCTACATTTGACTACATTATTTTCGCATTTCACAAAATTAGTGTATTTATTGTCTCTGTTTTTAACCTTATATTGATTTACGTAATAAAAGACTTGATCACATACTTTGGATTTTTCTAAAAGATTATCCTCGCTATCTTTGTCTTGCCCTATTTCCATATTATCTTTCTGGTTTTCTTCTAGAGATTCAATATTCTTCTCTTGCTCATTAATAGTTTGTTCTTGGTTAGCAACTTTCTCTTCAAGTTTTTTAACTTTTTGATTTAATTTTTGATTTTGATTAGCATGCTGTTTTTCTTGTTGTTTATCAGTATTATTTACACAACCAGACAATAAAAAAACAGCCAAAAATAAGACTGCTGGAAGAAAAATCAGATACTTTTTATCATGCTTGTTCATAATCTTAATATAAACATTTATTTACTGTATCTAGTTGTATCAAGATATAAATATCTATAGACCTTCTCTCTTAATACAAACATCATAAAAGGTGTTAAAATCTTTAGCACTCCCCCCATTTTCCTTTATAAACTCAGTGGCCTTCTCTCCACATTCTTTTTTTATTTGATTAGGCCTGTAGGCAAACCAGTAAAATGCTATTATTAATATAATGATTAAAAATATATACAACTTGCTACTCATTAATATATTTATATTTTTTTTAAAGAAATAAAATTTTCTCTTCTTTGTTCTTTTGTTTTTAGTCTCTTCAATCTTCTCTTGCTCATCATTTACCCCTCTTTCTAAAAAACCACTCTCTGCGAAAAGAGAATTAAATAAGTTCACATTGTCAACATTTTTACCATACTTATTTGCAGTTTTTTCTCCTTTTTGAAACATTAAAATTATGATAATAATAATGTTTACAATTGGCAACATTAAAAATAAAACTAGCCAACCCGTTTTACCTATATCGTGCAATCTTCTGATATGTAAAGATAAAAAAAAAGAATGTTAATAAAAATAAAATAAATGATCCAGCAATATACCAATATTCGCCAAATAAAATAAAAAAGGAATAACTAAGATAACTTAATGTAAAATTAAAGAAAAATACTATAAGAAGCAGTGGAGCAAATATTATAGCATAGTTTTTTCTATTAATTCGTCCTTGAAATAAAAAAATCTTTTGAATAATTTCTTTTAATAAAAAAGCGGCGCTAATTATACCAACAAGACATAAAAAAACCTGGGCATACTCGTTTTTAATCAAGTAAGCCAGAAGAAAAGATGCGATAGAGATAATCAGTAATTCTAACCAAGAAAGTCTTTTATTTAATAAT
>CAZRQA010000052.1:0-5892 GCA_964602335.1 uncultured Bdellovibrionales bacterium | reverse complement strand
CTTTAAAATAAGTGCTACTATGTTAAACAATTAGTGATATCAAGCAAGGAGAGTAATTTATTCCGGTCAATATTGGCGGGAATTTATTTTTAAAAAAGAATTTTTAAATTTTTTTACTTTAAAGACGTAATATTAAGTAAATATTAAACTATAAATATGGCAAAAAACAACAAGATAATTCGAGATTCTTCTACTTTAGGGCAATTCAGCGGCGCTATTTCTCAGATTTGCGAAGAAAAAGGGCTGGATAAGGAAAGAGTTTTAGAGGCGGTGGAGATAGCTTTAGCTGCAGCTTATAAAAAAGATTATGGCAGAAAAGGACAAATAATAGTTGCTAAGCTAGACGGCAAGACTGGCGAAGTCCATTTTAAAAGGTTTTTGGAGGTAGTTGATGAAAGTATCAGAAATTTAGAAAATCTTGAAAAAATTAGAGAAAAGATTGAGGGCGAGGAAGAAAAAGAAGAGCTAAGAAATGCTCACAGAAGCGAAGAAGAGGTAATAAAACATGAAGAGTTAGAAGAGAAAAAAGAAGGTCATTTGACTAAATTTAATAAAGAGAAAGATATTTTATTGGAGGATGCTCAAAAAATTGATAAAAATATTCAAGTGGGAGATTTCCTGGAGATTCCGCTGGAAACTAAATCTGATTATGGCCGAGTAGCTTCTCAAACTGCCAAACAAGTTATAATCCAAAGATTGAGAGAGGCAGAAAGAGATGCCATGTATGATGAGTACAAGGGAAAGGAAGGGGAAGTGGTTAACGGCACTATACAAAGAATTGAAGGTAGGAATGTGATTGTAGATTTAGGAAAGTCTTCTGGTATTCTATTTCCTTCCGCTCAAATTCCTGGTGAGAATTACCAGATTGGACAGAGATTAAGGGTATATATTGAAAAAGTGGAATCTGACACTAAAGGTCCCGGCATTATATTAAGCAGAACTGCTCCGGAGTTAATGGAAAAACTTTTTGAGCTTGAGGTTCCGGAAATTTTTTCCCAGGCAGTGGAGATTAAAGCAGTGGCAAGAGAGGCGGGCAGCCGTTCCAAAATTGCTGTGGCTTCCAATGAAGAAGGATTGGACCCAATTGGCTCTTGTGTTGGCCAGAAAGGCACCAGAGTGCAGGCAGTTATTGACGAGTTAAATGGAGAAAAGATTGATATTATTGAATGGAATGACGACATTGAGAAAATGATAGCTATGGCTCTGGCTCCAGCTAAGATTGTAAAAGTGGAAGTATTAACTAAAGAAAAAAAAGCCAGAGCATTTGTGCCGCAAAATCAATTGTCCTTAGCTATTGGAAAAAGAGGCCAAAATGTAAGGCTAGCAGTAAGATTAACTGGATGGAAGATAGATGTTTTGCCTCTAGAAGAAGAGAAGGATGAAGAAATTAGCGAGAAGGAACTTAAAGAAGAAAAAAGCGGAAAGTCAGGAGAGCCGGACGATAAGAAAAAAGCTAAAAAGAAGAATAAAAAGCTAGAAAAGAAAGAGGTTGCGGAAAAATTAGCTAAACCAAAAAAATCCGCCAAAACTAGCAAGCCCAAAAAACCTGGAAAAATTAAGAAAGAAAAATCAGGGGCGGTTAAAAAAGAAAAATCCCCAAAAGCTTCTTCAAAAGATACAAAATAAATAATCATTAATTATTGCAAAATGAATTTATGGCATGAACTTCCTTTAGGAGAAAAAGCGCCTGAGGAATTTAACACTATTATCGAAATTCCTAAAGGATCGAAAAATAAATACGAAGTCGATAAAAAAACTGGCTTAATCAAGCTGGATCGGGCAATGAAGACTGGCCAAGATTATATTTTTGATTACGGGTTTGCCCCCCAGACTTTATGGGAGGACGACGATCCTTTGGACGTGATAGTTTTAACTACCTTTTCTTTACTGCCTAATATTTTAGTGGTAGTTAGGCCGGTAGCCGTAATGAGAATGATTGACGATGGAGATGGAGACGATAAGATTATTGCTGTTCCAGTGGAGGACCCTCGCTGGGAAGAAGTAAGAGATTTAAAGGATATAAATAAATACACTTTAAAAGAATTTCAGCATTTTTTTGAGACTTACAAAAGGATTGAAGGCAAGAAAGTGGAAATTAAAGGCTTTGAAGGCAGGAAAGCCGCCCTGGAGGCAGTTAAGAAGGGGGTTGAGCTTTACAAAGAAAAATTTCCCGAGAATTTAAAATAAATTTTTAAAAATAACTAGCGCAATTAAACTTAATCTATTTTATGTCACCAAAAAAAATGAGCGATAATATTAAGGTAACCAGTGAAAAATTATTGCCTTCCAAATTAAGGCTTAATTTTAAAATTCCAGCAGAAAAATTAGACGAGTTCATAAAAAAAGCGGCTAATGAAATCTCTAAAGATTTAAAAGTGGATGGTTTTAGAAGCGGAAATATTCCCTTTGAGGTGGTTGAGCAGAAAGTAGGAAGGGAAAAACTATTGCAGGAAGGCGCTGATCGGGCAGTAAAAAAATATTATGTAGATTATGTGCTGGATAATAAAGTAGAGGCTGTAGGGCAGCCCAGGCTAAATGTAAAAAAACTAGCCTTAGGGAATGATTTTGAATTTGAAGCGGAGGTAGATGTGCTTCCAAAAATTGAAATGGGAAAGTGGCAAGATAAAATAAAAGAAGTTAATAAAAAATTTCAAGGAAAGCAGTTTGAGGTTAAAGAAAAAGAAATAAACAGAGAGTTAGATTATCTGGCTAATCAGCGGGCAAAGGCAAAAACAGTCAGCCGAGAAGCTGAAAAGGGCGATCAGCTGGAAATTGATTTTGAGGTTTTCCAGGACAATGTTCCCATAGAAGGCGGAACGGCCAAAAAACACCAAATTATTATAGGCCAAGGCCAATTTATACCCGGTTTTGAAGAAAATTTAATTGGATTGAAGACGGGAGAAGAAAAAGAGTTTGATCTTGTATTTCCGGAAAAATACCATCAGAAGCATTTGGCTGGCAAGCAGGCTCGCTTTAAAGTAAAAGTGAATTTGGTGCAGGAGAGAAAGTTGCCCGAAATCAATGACGAATTTGCCAGTGGCATCGGGAAGTTTAAAAATTTGAAAGAATTAAAAGACAACTTAAGAAACGGCTTGCTGGAAGAAAAAAAGAAAAAGCACCGGCAGAAGCAGGAAATGGAAATAATCAATGCTTTAACGGAAAAACTGGAAATAGAAATTCCCCAGGTTTTGATTGATAGCGAGCTGGAAAAAATGGATAAAGAGCTGGATAACAGCATTGCTCAGTTAGGCATAAGCCGCCAACAATACTTCCAGCAAATTCAAGCTTCGGAAGAAAAATTAAAAAAACAATGGCAGGAAAATGAAGCCCCCAAGAGGGTAAAAGCGGCTTTAATTTTGAGGCATCTGGCTAAAGAGAAAAAAATAGAGCCAACAGCGGAAGAAATTGAAGGAAGAATGAATCAAGTCATGCAGTATTATAAAACCCTAGGCCAAGCGAAAAAAGATTTAGACACCCAAAGGCTTTATGATAATATAAAATCGGAGATGACTAATCAGAAAATTCTTGAATTTTTAAGGAATTTATAATTTTAAAATTAATTTTGAAAAAGTATGTTGATACCGACGGTTATTGAAAAATCACAGTTTGGAGAAAGAGCTTATGATATTTATTCGCGATTATTAAAAGAGAGGATTATTTTTTTAGGTTCTCCAATTAACGACGACGTGGCAAATGCGGTAATTGCCCAGCTTTTATTTTTAGAGTCCCAAGACGATAAGGCGGATGTAAAGCTTTACATTAATTCTCCCGGCGGAAGCGTCACCTCAGCTTTGGCTATTTACGATACCATGGAATATATCAAATGCGATGTCAGCACGATCTGTATTGGAATTTCTGCCTCAGGGGCGGCTATCTTGCTGGCAGCCGGTAAAAAAGGCAAACGTTATGCGCTCCCCAACAGTGAGGTATTAATTCATCAAGTAATGGGAGGAGCAGAAGGCCAGGCTACGGATGTGGATATCCATGCGCGCCATATTTTAAAAGTAAAAGAAAGATTAAATAAAATTTTAGCCAAACATAGCAGTAAAAATCTTAAGCAAGTGGAAAAAGACGCGGAAAGGGATTATTTTATGAATGCGGATGAAGCAAAAAAATACGGAATTGTGGATAAAATAATTAAAAATCGCTAATTTTCAGGCTTGACATTAGCCGGGGTTTAATTTAGTATGAATTAATTGTAAAATATTTAGCTTAATAATATCTAATTTAAAATTTATGCTGAAAATTCGTTTTTCAAGAGTAGGAAAAAAAAGCCATGCCCAATATCGGCTGGTTTTAGCCGAAAAGTCTTTTCCGGTAAAAGGAAAATTTTTAGAGATTTTAGGGAATTATGACCCTCATTTAAAAACCGTTAACCTGGAAGAAGACAGGATTAAATTTTGGATTGAGAAAGGGGCGAAATGCTCTGATTCAGTCCATAACCTTTTAGTAATGAAAGGCGTAATTAAGGGTAAAAAGCGTTTTATACCGATAAGGCCGAGGAAAAATAAAAAGGGAGAAGAAGAAAAAGAGCCTCCTGTCTCTCCCAAAAACAAGGAAGACAAGGATTCAGAGAAAAAGGCGGAAGAAGGGCCCAAAGAGGATATTAAAGAAGCAGCCAAGCCAACGGAAGCGGAGCCTAAACAAGCCGAAGTGCCGAAGAAAGAACAGGGCGAAGAAAAGAAATCAGCTCCGGCGGACAAAAAACAAGAAGAAAATAAGACAAAAGAGAGCCAAGAAAAATCGGGAAAGTAAGGGAAAGAGTAGTAAATTTTTTGCAGAGTTATCAGTAAAAGCCAACTGTTTTAAAAGCGTTGGTTTTTATTTGAATTCTATTTCTGCGCGACATTTCATAAGTGTTCAAATTGATTTTTGTCTTTTCTAATGTTAAACTAAAAACAATTGGAAAAAAATCATTGAAGCTCTAGGTATTATTTAAACATTTTTATATGTTTTTACTGGAAATTAAAAATTTTTCTCTTTTTAAGGAAGAAAAGCCGGATAAAAAATCGGAGGATTTTTTGTTGAAAAAGATTGATTTGAAAATAGAGCCAAATGAGATCCATTGTCTTTTAGGCAAAAACGGCAGCGGCAAAACCACTTTAGCTTATGCCATAATGGGCTTAAATAAAAATAACAAAACTAGGGGAGAAATTATTTTTCAAGGCAAAAAGATTAACAAATATAAAGTTCATGAAAGAGCTAAGCGGGGAATAGCCTTGGCTTTTCAGGAGCCAGTCAGATTCGAAGGGCTGGATGTTTTTAATTTCTTGTCAGCCGGCAAGAAGGGACAAGGTATTTCTATTAAAAAGCAGGCAGAAAAGGCCTTGGAGATGGTAGGCTTAAAAAAGGAATTTCTTCAGCGAAAAATAGACCAAAAATTAAGCGGCGGCGAACGCAAAAGGATAGAGCTGGCATCAGTTATAATCCAAAAGCCTAAACTAATAATACTGGACGAGCCGGATGCCTCTTTGGATATTATGGTTTATAACGAATTGTACGATTTATTGTTAAAAATAAAAAATAATTTAAAATGCTCTATTCTATTAATAACCCACCGCGAGGAGGCCGGATTAATTGCTGATCGGGCCAGCCTTGTTGAGAAAGGGAAAATAATTGAAACTGGTAAGTTTAGGAAAGTTATGCGCCGATATTGTTCCCGGGAAGGCCGGAAAAAAAGATGCCGCTTAATAAGCTCCAAATTACAATCCCGTCCCGAGTACTCGGGACTCGGAACAAATTCCAAATAAATCCAAAATTATAATTTATAAGTTTAGTAAAAATTAATAATAAGCGAGGTATTTGATTGCACTATCCATTTTGAATAATTAATTTTTTCAATATGAAATTTCATCCAGATTTTAAAAAATCAGCCAAGAGTTGCGGAATAGA
>CAZRQA010000051.1:0-6083 GCA_964602335.1 uncultured Bdellovibrionales bacterium | reverse complement strand
GGCTTCCAGTTGGCTGATGTTGGAGAGATTGTTGTTGTTGAAACTCCAGTTGCCGGTGAAGTTTTGGTCGGTAATAGTATTAGTGCCTAAATCTATAGTATCAGTGTTGGCAGTGGTGATATTGGCGGTGGCAGTTTCTATTTCAGGTATGACAGCACTACCGGAGAAAACGGCCTCTTCTAAATTGATTGTCCCAGTGGTTATGCTGTCAGGGGTAATCACCGTATTATGGCTAGCTCCCTGGATGGTTAAAGCGGATTGGAAATAGGCTTGTTGGGTTACTTCCATTTTTCCGGCTATATAGGCATCCGGACTGTCAGTTAAATTAAAGTTAGCTGGAGCAGTGGAAGAATTGCCGACTTTCAGGTAGCCTCTTACTCTGGCTTCTCCGTTAAGGTCGAGATAATCTTCTATTTTGGCATAATCCTTGATATCCAGTTTCTGGATGCTTACTTTGTCATCCATATGCTGGGAATCTACTGAATGGTCGCCCAGGATGCGGGAAGTTACGCTTCTGTCTGCCAAGTTGTTCTTGTCTATGGCATGTTCTGCTATGGTTTCCCCTAAGATTGATTCATGGGCCAGGTTTTCCGATTGGATGCAATGATCGCAGTCTTCCAGACTGAGGGCGGAGGGAGAGGTGTAGGTGTTATAGGTGTTATTAAAATTTACTTCTGAATCTTTAAAATTATAAGTGTCGCCATCCTTATTTTCTTTTGAAAATTCCTCCGAATTAAATTCTTTTTTAGCGCCCTCCTCATATTCCTTCTCTTTTTTTAAATCCCTTGTGTCCTGGCCGACAATATTTACACCCTGGTTATTTGAAAATAAGCCTGTCTTTAAATTTTGGAGTTGAAAATTATGGCCTAGGAAAAAAATTACTAAAAATACAAAAAGAGCTGTCAAGCAAGCAAAAATTGCCTGGGCATAAACGGAACCAGAAACATTTTTTATTATATTTTTTGGCTTTTTGTTCATACTTTTTATATTCAAACCAAATTTTTTGTGTTTGTATTATAGCATATTTTTTAAAAAACCAAAACTTCAACTTTTTATTTAAAAATTTTTTCTAAATATCCAAAAATCTAATCCAGGCGATAAAATAATTTCCCTTCTCCCTTAAGTTGACAAAATAAAATTTTTGCATTTAACTTAAGAAATAAGGTTGGTCTTAGTTCTTCCTCAATTTATAAATTGGAGGTATTTCTATGAAAAAAACAAATGCGTCTGTTGGTACGGAAAATAACATTGCTGAAGAAATGGACAAAATCATTCTGTCAAATGAAATCCGCTTATTTTTAAACAAGGCATTTCCCTTTTCAACTCCAACAGAAGAAGAGGCTGTGAGGGCCTTTATGCCAAAAAATGACAAAGAAGGAAGGAGCCTGAGAAAAATTATCAGAGAAGAAAAAACCGCGGGAAAAAAACAAAAAAACAAACCGGGAAAGGTTGTTCCTTTTCCGGGTTAACATAAAAACCCTCCGCAAACCCTTTCCCCGCCAACTGAAAACAGTTCGGCGGGCTTTTTTTGTTCAAACCCAACTCCCATAAAAATTATCATTGCCATACAGTATGCTGGAATACTGTATGATTTTTTTATTCCATAGATACCCTCCCCCACGGGAGGAGATTTCTCACTAAATTAAATTTATTCTTTAAAATTATATGCCTTCCATATTATAAACATTCCAACATTCTTGAGAATGTGAGAATGTCCTTTGTTTTATAATAAACTTCATAATTTTTTATAAAGTTCATTCTTCCTGGGGTTCTTACTAAAGTCTTCCCGGTTTTCCCAGAGTCCAACTCTTGGAATCTATTATTTTTAATAAACTTTTAAGAATTTTTCTGGTTCCAAGAAACACCTAAACCTATAGCATCTATGTCCAAGTAATTTACTACAGTATACTGGTATACTGTAGTAAATCTTATATTTATCTAAATCTTTCCTAAATTTGGAATTCAAAAAAATCTCCCGACACAAAACCCCGCCTTTTAAAAAAGGCGGGGTTTATTATATAATCAAAGAACTGTTTCCGATTATTTTAATTCAACAGTGGCTCCGGCTTCTTCCAGCTGTTTCTTTAGTTCTTCTGCTTCTTCTTTGGGAGCCTTTTCTTTAATAACTTTAGGCGCTCCGTCTACCAAGTCCTTGGCTTCTTTTAAGCCTTTGCCGGTAATTTCTTTAACCGCTTTAATAACAGCAATTTTAGAATCTCCGGCACCGGTCAATTCCACATCAAAATCGCTTTTCTCTTCTGCCGCAGCTTCTCCGCCTTCTCCTCCGGCGGCAGGAGCAGCGCCTGCTACCGCTACAGGAGCGGTCGCGCTTACGCCAAATTTTTCTTCTAAAATTCCAACTAACTCAGAGAGATCTAAAACACTCATTTTCTCAATCTCTTCCACAATCTTTTTAAATTTTTTGGGGACTTCTACATCTTTGTCTGCTTTAGCTTCAGCGACATCGGACTTAGCGTCAGATTTTTTTTCTTCTTTAGCTTCCTCTTTTTTAGGAGTTTCTTTTTTTTCTGCCATATTATTTTTTTACTTATTATTGGTTATATGGTTATATTGTTAAATTGTTTTATTGTTAAATTGTTAGAATTGCTAGTATATCAAAATGTTAGGATATAATAGCTCTGTAATTAACTCTGTAATTTATTCCAAAACTTTTTTTACTTTATTTATCCCGTGAAATTGTGTTCTTGTTTCACTAGGATAAACTTTCTTTACTTATTAACTTTTATCTTCTTTTATTGCCTGCAAAACTCCCACCAAATTCCTCAAGTTACCGTTTAAAGCTCCAACAAAACCATTCAAGGGCGACTTCAGGCTGCCCACTAATTTTGCCAACAGCTCTTCTCGCGAAGGAATTTTGGAAAGGTTGATCATTTCTTTGTCAGTCATTGCCGTGCTTTCCAAAGTGCCTGCTAATATTTTCAAATTTTCATTTTCTTTGGAGAAATTAGCTAGCACTTTCGGCGAACTAACTTCGTCCTGGCTGCCGTAAATAAGGGCTAATTGTCCTTCTAAATTCTTCGTATCTATTTCTATTCCCGCTTCCTGGAAAGCCTTTTTGCCTAAAGTTTTTTTGACCACTTGCATATGAGCGCCGATTTCCCTTAATCGATTTCTTATCTCATTTAAATCTGAAACCGCCAAGCCCTTAAAATCACAAATCACTACCGTTTTACTATCAGCGATTTCCTTGGATAAATTTTCTACAATTTCTTTTTTTTGCTTTAAATTCAACATAACTTTATCAGTTAAAATATTAACGGGTTAAAAAATTAAAATATTCTCATATTATTCATATATTTTCCCGTTCGTAGGATCTAAAAAAATCTGCTTTCCGCAGATTTCCAATAATTTCCAAGCCAAGCTTAAAGCTTGATTGTAGATTATCCTCGTTAGGACTTATAACTGCCTAATGTCTGCGGAATATTTATATATTTAATTGTCGCTCCCGTCCCACCTTGGCGGGAGGAATCTATTCAATTTTCTAATTTGGTGTCATTCCCGACCCCGATCGGGAATCTATTCAACTTCAAACGTAATTATAATTATAACAAAGGATTATTTTCTGTCAAGCAAATATATTTTTCTAATACAATATTTATACCGATGAACATACCAAAAATCACTTCATCTTTTTTATTTCTTTCATTAATTCTTTTAAGATATCTTTCTCCTTCACGGTTTTTATTACCTTGCCCTTAGCAAATATCGCCCCGCAATTTTTGCCGCCCGCTACTCCAATATCCGCTTCTCGGGCTTCTCCCGGGCCATTCACTACGCAGCCCATCACCGCGATATGAATTTTTTTGTCTAAAGTTTGAACCGCATCTTCAACTTGCCCTGCCAATTTAATAAGATCAATTTCAGTCCGTCCGCAAGTCGGACAACTAGTCACTGTCGCTCCCCTTTCACGTAAGCCGAGAGATTTTAAAATTTCCCAAGCTACTTTCATCTCTTCCACCGGATCAGCCGTAAGGGAAACCCTTATTGTGGCTCCAATTCCATCATATAACAATATTCCCAAGCCAATAGAAGACATCACTGTCCCGCGAAAAATTGTCCCTGCTTCGGTCACGCCAATATGCAAAGGATAGTTTACCTTTTTTGCTAACATTCGATAAGCTTCTACTGTTCTCTCAATATCAGAAGCCTTGAGTGAAATTAAAATATCTTTAAATTTATGCTTTTCTAAAATTCTAATATGCCGCATAGCAGATTCTACCATGCCCTTGGCAGTCGCTTTACCTTTATATTTTTTCAAAATATTTTTCTCCAAAGATCCTCCATTGATTCCAATACGAATAGGAATTTTATTTTTTTTACAAGCTTTCACCACCGCTTTAACATTTTCATTGCTGCCGATATTTCCCGGATTAATGCGAACTTTATCTGCTCCCTGTTTAATTGATTCCAATGCCAAGCGATAATCAAAATGAATATCCACCACCAGGGGAATGTTAATTTGTTTTTTTATTTTTCCCACTGCTTGAGCCGCTTTCATATCTGGCACTGCCACTCGAATAATTTCACAACCTGCTTTTTCTAAATTATAAATTTGCTCAATTGTAGCCTTAACATCCCGCGTGTCAGTATTGCACATTGATTGCACCCGCACCGGATTATTGCCCCCCAATTTATATGGCCCCACTTTGACCACTTTAGACTTATACTTCTTCATTTTGCTATTGTTAAAAATAATATAATCATATTTTAAAATCATTCAATTGCGATAAAAAAATCCCTAAATTGCCTTCTTATTATGAATTCCGCTTTCTTCAGCTCTCGCTTATTTTTAAAAATTCCAAATACTGTCGGGCCTTTCCCGCTAAGGGAAACCCCCGTTGCTCCGAAAGAAAGGAAAAATTTTTGCAAAATTTCAATAACGGGATATTTCTCTTTAGCCACCATTTCAAAATCATTATAGAAAAAATCAGCTGAAAATTTTTTATTCTTTAAATTTTTTATTAATTTCAAGGAAATATTTTTTCTTCCTCTTTTCTCCATAAAAAATGTCTTTTTATCCAATTCCCCATAAGCCCAAGGAGTGGAAATTTCTCCCGGAGGCTTTACAATTAATAAATTCAGCTTAGGAAAATTTCTGATTAATGATATTTTTTCACCTGCTCCTCGGACATAAGCCGCCTGTTCTTTTCCTAAAAAAAATGGGATATCTTTGCCTATTTCAGAAGCCAATTCAATCAATTGTTTTTTTGCCAAAGAATTTTTGAAATAGTCATTCAAAGCCAAAAGAACGCTGGCGGCATTGGAACTCCCCCCTCCCATTCCGGAACACAAGGGAATGTTTTTTTTAATTTTTACCTTTAATCCGATTCTCTTTCCAGTTTTTTCGAAAAAAGCCTCCGCGATTTTCCAGATAGTATTATCCCTGCCGACAGGAACTTTTTTGTCTTGGCAAATTATTTTGATTCCCTGAAAATTTTCATCCAAGACAATCTCCAATGAGTCATAAAGATTATCAAGCTTAATCATTATTGAACGAATTTCATGAAAACCACTGGAGAGTTTTTTTACTACTTCCAAAGTCAAGTTTATCTTTGCTGGCGATTTTCTTAAAATTTTTTTCATTTTTTAATTAAACTCACAATGGTAAAAACCTGAATCCCTTTCCCTTTGCCAAAAAAAGTTAGGCTATCACCGGAAGAACTGTTTATGCCAATTCTGTCTTTATTAATTTTTAAAAAATCAGCCAAATTATTTTTCATTTTTTCCTCCAGCGGTAAAATTTTGGGATATTTACATTCGAAGCTGATTCCTAAATTATTTATTGTTAACTTTTTTTTCTTAATATGACTCAAGGCTTTTTTGAGATATTCAGCACTGTTTGTTATTCCTTGCCGGCACATTTTTCCCGCATAAGTATGAAAATCCGGATTGCCTAAGGCCTGCTCAATCGCCCGGCAAATTGCATGGATAACCACATCGCCGTCAGAATCTCCTTTTAGCCCTTTTTGTCCAGGCACTTTAATTCCTCCCAGCACCAATTTTTTTTCAGGATTTTCGGAAAACTGATGAGAATCCTGGCCCAGTCCAACTAAAAACATTTT
>CAZRQA010000050.1:0-6241 GCA_964602335.1 uncultured Bdellovibrionales bacterium | reverse complement strand
ATTTTAAATATACATAAGATTTTATTCACGAAGGACTTGACAACTATTTTTATAGATGATAGAATATCATTAGTGATGTTAAATCATGTTGCTGAAAAATATTCCGTTAACCTACCCGAAATATTCCTATAAAAAAGAAGCGCATGAAAAGCAATTTGTAAATTTGCCCGCCTGCCTTGACTGTGCCGAAGGCATTGCGGGCAGGTAAAATAATTTGTAATTTGTAGTAATTTTAATATTTAATTCAAAACAAATGAAACTTACACCCAAACAAAAAACCATTCTCGACACCATTGAGGAGTTCGTCGAGAGGAAAGGGGAAAACCCCAATGCCTACAAGCTCCACAAATATCTGGAAGCAGAAGGCGTGCAAGTTGGCTCGCTCAAAGGTACTACTCAGGTACTGGAGGCGCTGGAAAAAAAAGATTTAATCAAAAAAGACAGCGACCGAAAAATTTATATCGTGGAAAACAAAAATTTCAAAAATTTGAAAAATATTTTTGCTATTCCTGCTTATGGGCTGGCCTCTTGCGGAGAGGCACTGGCTTTTACTGATGAGAACAATGTCGACGGTTATGTTCAGGTCTCTGAAAGCCTTTTCCGCAAAGAAGATCCTGCTAGGCTTTTTGCTGTGAAGGCCTTGGGAGATTCGATGGATAAAGACGGCATCAATGATGGGGATTATGTAGTTTTTGAGAAGAAAGATACCGGCTTTGACTATCAAGACAAAATCGTAGTAGCGGTGATCAATGGTATGGCAACTATCAAAAGATACAAGAAATTCAAAAATGGCATGATTGGGCTTTTCCCTAATTCCAAAAATGATTTCCATCAGCCGATTTATTTGGACGAATCTGACCAGATTCTGATTGCTGGTATTTTTCGCAAAGTCTTGCCGATCAAATATACCAGTTTATAATAAAAAAACGCCAATCCTATTAGGAAGTTTTTTACTGATAAAAAATTAGAGGCGTCCTGGCAGGGCGCCTTTGAAATTGCGTTTCTTGAATTAACTATTTTAAATTACTGATTACTATTTTTGATAATTTTCCTTGCTTCTTCCAACTCCTCTTCTGTATTTATTGGAGCCCAGAAAGAGGCTTCTTCCACTGTCACCGGATGGTCAGCTGCCATTTTAACAATAGTCTGCGGCAGGCCAAACTCCTTTCCATCTTTAATTGGAACTAAATCATAATCAAAAAAATAAGGTTGCAGAACATAGAAGCCGGTATTAACTAAAATATTTTTTTCTGTCATTCCCTCAATAATATTTTTTAGTTTTCTATTTTCATCCATAACCACTTTGGCAGCGGTAGTTTCTCTCTCTATTCCTTTAACCAAGATGCAATTTTCATGCTGAATGCATTTTTCTATGTCTCTCTTGGCATAGAAATCATCTCCCATCATTACTAAAAATTTTTCATCTAAATGTTTTTGGCACAAATGTATGGCATGGCCGGTGCCCAAGAGTTCTTTTTGTTCTATGTAAATGATTTTTTTGCCATTATATTCATTTCCCAATAAATCCATAATTTTTTCTTTCATATGGCCGACAATGACAATAACCTTATCCACCTCTTCTGGCAAAATTTCCAATTTATATTCCAGCAAAGTTTTTCCATTTATTTTTACCAAAGGCTTGGGAATATTTTCAGTAATATCTTTTAGTCTAGTTCCGCGCCCGGCGGCTAAAATAACTGCTTTCATAAATTTTAGTTTTAATTTTTTATTCCCTTTTCCAAAAACAGTTTTAATTATAAGCTTAAAAACAAAACAAAGCAACCGTTGACATTGTTTATTTTTTAGTGTAGGCTGAGTTTTCAATGGAAATTTAAAAAAGAAGAAAATGAACCTTTAACAACCAGAGGGAGGAGAAAAAAATAGCTACAAAGGCAGAATTAGAGGAAAGAATTGAGAAGCTCAAAGGTGTTGTTGATGATTTAAAAGAAGATAATGAAGTGTTGGAAAAAAAGCGAAATGAAGCCGAATTAGAAGTCATGCGCGAAAAGGAAAGAGGAAGGATGGAAGTCAAAAAGTTAAAAACTGAGATTGAAGCATGGAAATCACGAGTTCGTGAAATCTTACGAATTACAGGAATGGCTATAACGAGAGATGAATTTTAACAAAAGATTCAAGGCGTCTGGTGCAGCATAATTGTGCCAGGCGCTTTTTCTTGAAAAAAATATCAAATAAGTTTATATTAGTAAGAGTTTAGAATAAGGAGAAAGTACATCATTAAACCATCCACCGAATTGATGAGGAGGTAAAAAATGGGAAAAGATATTATAGTAGTAGAAATCAAATGTACAGCCAAAGAGGTAGAATTTGATTTGGTAAAAAAGGCCATTAAAAAAATCCGGCAAGCCATTTCGAGTATTAGTGATTTTGAAATTAAAACTGGAAATGTGCGTTGTCTTTTTAACCCGGTTTATGCTGATTTTAATTCTCTGGGAAAGGGAGAGATGATCTGCCAGTATTATAAGACACCGGGTTATGCAACGTTGGACATGGATTGGAAATCTTGGGCTCATATGCGAGTGGAAGAGGTGTTGAAAAAGTTCTTTCCAGGAATTCCCATTCATCATATCAACTGATCAATATAAGGCGATAGATTTTGCTGAAATGAGGTAAAATCTATTGCCAAATCTTATTTTAAATTTTTGAAATTTATTTATTCGAGGGTCGTCTAGTGGTAGGACAACAGGTTCTGGTCCTGTCAACCGGGGTTCGAATCCCTGCCCTCGAGCAAAATATTATCAAGATTATATCTAGGGCTCGCTCGCCATTGCGGTGAGCGCCCGCTGGGTTGGCGGGCGAATCCCTGCTTCCAAGCAAATTTTTTTATTAAAATTTATAAGATGACCGATTTTACAGTTTTAGCTAAATTCAGAAATAAAGAAAAGGTTAAAAATTTAGTTAAAAAAATAAAAGCCAGGGGGTATAGCTGTTATAATTTTTCCGATACTCCGGCTGATCCCAAAAATCCAAAAGCTGATGCTGAAAGCCAAATGAATAATTTTGAAAAAACGAAAAATTTTTTTGAAAATGATAATTTTAAGTATATTTTTAAAAAAGATTTACAAGGCTTGAAAGAAGCAAAAAATGTAATTGTTCTTTTACCAGTTGGAAATTCTGTTCATATTGAGGCTGGAATTGCCTACGGGCTTGGGAAAAAATTAATTCTAATTGGAGAACCAGAAAAACCGGAATCTTTGTATTTAATATTTAAAGAAAGATATAAAACAATAGAAGAATTTTTGAAAACAATATAAGGGAGGTGTAAAATGGATTATCAGATTATGGATCGGCCGTTAGGAAATTTGATTTTATTTAAAATCCAGAATGTTATTTTTTCTCTTGAATGTACTTTGATTTCTCAAAAAACAAGTCGGCCTTGCTATTGGTGTGGTAATTCCCAAGGCTTTTTCTTCTCTAATGAGAGACGATTTTTAACTCAAGCCAGGGAAACAATAAGAAACCAAGACGGTGAATGTGAATGCTATTTAACAACAGATTCCCCAAAAGGAAGAATGGCAATAGAGCAAATAAATTTTATCTTGGTTCAACCGGCTTGCGAGAACTGCTTTTGCGGCAGCATTATCAAGCTCTTTTGAAATGAATAAGGAGAAAAAAGGAGAGAAAGAAGATGAAAAAAGCGACAGCTGAAGAAATCGAGGCCAGGAGACAACAAATTTTTGCCGAAGAAAGAAAAAGGTTAAAATCAGGCAAAACAATACTTGTCGTCGATGATGATATAATTATCAGGAAATTACTGGAAAGCATTAGAATTGTAGCTGAGGAAATAAGAAAGGAGGAAGCCATCCTTAAATAAAATAGCAAAAAATTACAAACGTAAAAAAACTTGGCCGGAAAATCCAGCCAGGTTTTTTTATCCATAAAATTGCTAAAAACTAATAAATTCTTTATAATAGAAGAAAATAATCAAATTATTTATGGATATAAAAGACAAAAAAATTGCCATTGTTCATGATTTTCTTTTGGAATATGGAGGAGCGGAGGGAGTACTAGAAGTGTTGCTGGAAATATTTCCCCAAGCAGATATTTTTGCTCTAATGGGCGATAAGAAGAAGATAAAAAAATGGAATCCAGATTTAGCTGAAAAGAAAATTAATTACTCTTTTGTCCAAAAATTTCCTAATTTTATTAAAAAAAGAAAAAAATGGCTGCTGCCCTTTCTACCAACGGCGGCGGAAAATTTTAATTTGAGAGACTATGATTTAGTAATTTCTTCTTCGGGCGCTTTTTCCAAAGGAATCATTGTAAAACCAAAAACTGCGCATATTTGCTATATGCATAGCCCGATGCGCTATGCCTGGGATTGGTCCAGGGAATATTCAGAAGAGAACGAATTAAAAGGAAAAAAGAAATTATTCACTAGACTTTTTTTAAATTATTTGCGGATGTGGGATCGAGCCTCTGCTCAACGGCCGGATTACATTATCGCTAATTCTCAATATACTGCCAAAAGAATTAAAAAGTATTACCGTCGGAAAACTATTGTGGTTTATCCGCCTGTCCAAGTAAAAAATTTCCAAGTTAGCAGTGAAAATCAAGGCTATTTTTTAACTGTCGCCCGGCTTTCTAAATACAAAAGAACAAAACTGCTTATTGATACCTTTGAAAAACTTAATTTGCCGCTTAAAATAGTAGGCAAAGGAAATGAGTTTAACAGCCTGAAAGATTTCCTAAAGAGCTGTAAAAATAAACAAATAGAATTAATTGGCTGGAAAAGCGAAAAGGAATTAATAAAGTTATATGAAAATTGCCGGGCTTTTGTTTTTGCCGCTGAAGAGGATTTCGGCATCGCTCCAGTAGAAGCGATGGCTGCCGGCAAGCCGGTGATTGCTTTTCGCGCCGGAGGGACAGCAGAGACCATTATTGAAGGCGAAACAGGGGAACTTTTTGACACTCCGGAAGTTGAAATTTTAGCTGATGGCGTGAGAAAATTCATTGAAAAAGAAAAACAATACGATGCCGGTAGAATCCGCCAACAAGCAGAAAAATTCGGTAAAAATAATTTTGAAGAAAACTTAATTAAATATTTAAAAAGCATATAATTTTTTATTATTAATAAAAAAAATGGAAAATCTAGAGCCAAAAGAAAAATCCTTGGATTATATAAAATCGACAGAAGAGGCAGTCACACTCTTTACTAGTGGCGAATGGAATGAAAATGATGCGATTAGTTACCTAAAAGAAAATAAAAAAGAAACAGCGGAATTTTGTTTGCAGGTAATTGAATCTTATTCAGAAAAAGATAAAACCGGAGCAATAAGGCTGGGAATGATAATAGAAAAATTATTAGAAAAATGAAATTAATGAATCAGGAAATTAAAAATTATTTCAATAAAGCTTTTAAAAATAATACCCTTTTTCAGGCTTATCTTTTTTGCGGGCCTTTGGGAACGGGAAAATATAACGTGGTTGAGTTTTTGAAGGAAAAATTCATAAAAAATAAAGATAATTTTATTCATCTTCAGCCGTTAGAAGAAAAAAATGAAATAACCATCGAACAAATAAGGAATTTAATTAAAAATATTAGCTATAAGGAAAAATCAAACAATAAGAAATTAATTTTAATTAGCCAGGCGCCTAAAATGAATTTGTCTGCCGCTAACAGCCTATTAAAAATTTTAGAGGAGCCGAATAGAAATATATTTTTTATATTGTTAAGCGATCAAGAAGAGAGCTTGCTTCCCACAATAAGGTCTCGTTGCCACAAAATATTTTTTCATCCCAAAAGCGCGCCGGAAATTAAGCGGCATTTAAAAATAAAGTTCAAAAATAAAGACGATCATTTTCTAGAAGAGGTCTCAATGTTTTCCAGGGGATGCTATATTGAGGCAGAAAAAATTGTCAACGATCCAAAAATTTTAAAAGACAAAAGGCGGGAATTTAATGATTTTCGCCAGGCTATTAAAGGCAGCTGGAATGAAGGGATAAGCTTAGCAGAAATTCTTACAAAAGAAAAAGGTAATAAGGAGGCGCTAATAACCAAAATTGATTACTGGATTTGGTCTTTGGGCGACTATCTTAAGTCTGAAGTAAGCAAGTGTGGAAATATTTCCATCCAAAAAAAAATACACTGGTTAGTCCAGGAGTTGCTTGTACTTAGAAAAAGAATTAAGCAAAGCAATGCTAACGAAAGACTACAGTTAGAAAATTTTTTTATTCAAGCAGGATAGAAGAAATTAATTAACTAATTATTAGCAAGTTAAAT
>CAZRQA010000049.1:0-6337 GCA_964602335.1 uncultured Bdellovibrionales bacterium | reverse complement strand
ATAATTAATGCGGTTTTTGATTTTTTTGACATTTTATTTTTATTTAATTTTTATTTTTTAAGATAAAGTGTTTACAATAAATAATAGCACATTTAAAAAATTTATTTAAGTTTTTTTCTTCGAGATTTTTGAAAATTCAGGGCAAAACGATGTGATTCATTATTAACAAGCAATATCTCATTTCTAAAATTTTTTCGAATAACTTCTGGCCCTCTTATTTCCCTGGGCTTGTGCCTTCTGTCTTTAACTACTGCTGCCACTGGAATCTTAAGTCCAATTTTTTTTAGGCTGGTGATTGCTGCTTTTCTCTGAATCTCTCCCCCATCCACAACCACCAAATCAGGAAATTTCCATTCTTTGTGCTTGAAGCGCCTTAGCAAAACTTCTCTCAAACAGCCAGCATCATCACCCGGCTCAGCAAAGCGAATTTTAAATTTTCGATATTCCTTTTTATTAGGCACGCTCTTTTCTAGAACTGTCATAGCTCCCACTGCCTCTTGCCCGCTTAAGTGAGAAATATCATAGCCTTCGATTTTTTGCGATTTTTTTTGAGTTTCTTCCCTTTTCATTAAAGAAATGTCGGCAATATGCTTCAAAGCAAGGATAGTTTTCTTAATTTCAGCTGCTTTTTCAAAATTTTCTTCTTTGGCGCTTTTTTTCATCTCTTTTTCAAGTTCTTTCAACAACATTTTTTTCTTTCCTTTAAATAAAAATGCAATGGCACGTACATTTCCTTGGTATTCCCGTTGGCTGATCTCTCCTGTGCATACACCGGGGCAAAGACCAATCTGACAATGGAAGCACGGAGAAGCTTTGGACTTATCTTTAAAATCTTCATAGGGCACACATCTATCCCTGAAAGGAAAAATTTTTCTGATTATTTTCAAAGCGTCTTTCAATATTCCCCCCTGGGGGAAGGGGCCAAACTGGTATTTTATTCCCCTGGCTTTATATTTCTCTTTCAATTCCTTTCCGCGAACCACCAGGATCCTGGGAAATTTTTCTCTAGTGATGACCAGAAAATTAAAACTTTTGTCATCCTTTTCTTTGATATTGAAAGCCGGCCGGTATTTTTTGATTAAATCCGCCTCTAAAATAATGGCTTCCAAGACAGAACTAGTTTTCTTGTGATCTATCTCAACGGCTTTTTCCACCATTTTTTCAATCATTTTGCTTCGGGAAAAAATAACATCTTTGGAAAAATAACTCCTCACCCTGTCCCGAAGGGAAGTCGCCCGGCCAACATAAAGAATTTCCTGGTTTCTGCCAAGGAAAAAATATACTCCCGGCGAATCCGGCAACTGTTTTTTGATATCCTTCAGATTCATTCTACTTAAAATAATTTTAACTACTTAAGATATTTTTTGAGGTAATCTCCCGTATGAGAGCCTTCGCTTCCCGCTACTTGCTCCGGAGTGCCGATGGCAACAACTTCGCCTCCTTTGTCTCCTCCTTCCGGCCCGATATCAATGATATAGTCGGCGCTCTTGACCACTTCCATATTATGCTCCAGAACCATCACTGTATTGCCTCTGTCTACCAAACTTTGTAAAATTTCAATTAATTTTCTGACATCCTCATAATGAAGGCCAACAGTCGGTTCGTCTAACAAATAAAAACTTTTCCGGCTAAAAGGACGGTAAAGCTCAGAGGCGATTTTCACCCGTTGGGCCTCCCCGCCGGAAAGAGTGGTGGCCGGTTGTCCCAATTCCAAATAGCCAAGCCCTACTTCATTCAGCCTTTTGAGCCTGTCATGAATAGCCGGAATTTCTTTAAAAAATTCCAGCCCCTCTTCAATCGTCATTTTCAGCACGTCATAAATATTTTTTCCTTTATATCTGACTTCCAAGGTTTCTTTCATAAACCTTTTGCCTTTGCAAACATCACATTCCACATAAACAGTCGGCAAAAAATGCATTTCCACTGAAACTTGGCCGTTTCCTCTGCAAGCCTCGCATCTTCCGCCTTTTACATTAAATGAGAACCTCCCCGGCTTCCATCCGCGAACTTTGGCTTCTTTGGCAGAGGCAAATAAATCGCGAATATGGGTAAAGGCGCCGGAATAGGTGACTGGATTGGATCTTGGAGTCCTTCCGATAGGCGATTGGTCAATCATGACTGCCCGGTTTACATTCTCGCTCCCTTCAAAACGGGAACAGTTTATCGGCTGCAAATTATTGTTTCGGCGGCTGGTTCTCTTTAATAAATTCTTGTATAAAATCTCATACATAAAACTGGACTTCCCTGAACCAGAAACTCCGGTAAGGACATTAAGCTTGCCCAACGGCACTTCAACATTTAAATTTTTTATATTAAAGATTTTGCCGCCTTGAATTTTTATCCCTCCCTTGCTGTTTAATCTCCTTTTTCGAGGAACTTTTATCTTTTTTTCTTCACGCAAATAATCAAGCGTTAAAGAGTTAAAATTATTTTTTTTAGCTGTTAAAAATTTTTCCAAGTAGCCAGCTGCCACCACCTTGCCGCCGTGGATACCGGCGCCCGGCCCTAAATCAACAATATAATCAGAAGCAAAAATAGTGTCTTCATCATGTTCTACGGCAATAATCGTGTTCCCTAAATTTCGAAGATTAGAAAGAGTTTCCAACAGCCGGTCGTTGTCTCTTTTGTGAAGGCCGATAGTCGGTTCATCCAGGACATAAAGCGCCCCCACTAAACCCGAACCCAGCTGGGAAGCCAGCCTAATTCTTTGGGCTTCACCTCCGGAAAGAGTGCCAGCCCTCCTGTTAAGCGTCAGGTATTCAATTCCCACATCTATCATAAATTTGAGCCTATTCTGAATTTCTTTAATTACGTTTCGGGAAATCATTTCTTCTTTTTCTGAAAGCTTCAATTTTTCAAAAAAATCAAAAGCTTCTTTGATAGGCATCTGAGTGATATTCACAATATTTTTTCCTCCAGAACTGCCTTTATTGCCAATAAAAACATAGTTAGCTTCTCTTCTCAATCTGGTCCCCTCGCAAGCCAGGCATTTTCTTTTGTCAAAAAAACTTCTTGTGCCCAAACCATTGCAAACCGGACAAGCCCCGTAGGGGGAATTGAAAGAAAAAAGCCTTGGCTCAATTTCCGGAAAAGAAAAACCGTCATAAGCGCAAATAAAGTCAGCAGAAATAATTTTTTCTTTTCCTTCAGGCTCCTCTATTTTTAAAAGGCTTTTCGATTCTTCCAACGCCCGCTCCACTGCTTCTGAAATTCTCTCCAGCGTATCTTTCCGATTTTCTTTTAATTCAGTAATATAAATTTCATCCACCAAAACATCTATATTGTGGCGCTTATTCTTTTCTAAAATTATTCTCTCCCTCAAATTTTTAACTTTTCCGTCTACTTTCACTTTTTCAAAACCTTTTCCTAGGAGATTATAAAGCAATTGGTAATACTCCCCTTTTCTGCCCACTACAACTGGAGTATAAATTTTTACTTTTAAATCATTGTATTCCACGCCAAAAATTTTTTTATTGTTTTTTTTAACATCCGTTTCCTCTATGACTTTTACAATCGCTTCTAAAATTTCATCTTTAGAAAGTTTTTTAATTTCCCGCCCGCATTTAAGGCAATATGGCTTTCCAATTCTAGCAAAAAGCACTCTTAGATAGTCATAAATTTCAGTAATGGTGGCTACTGTAGAGCGAGGATTGGCGGAGCGATTTTTTTGGTCAATCGAAATGGCCGGAGAAAGCCCGGAAATTTCTTCCACATCCGGCTTCTGCATCTGCTTTAAAAACTGCCTGGCATAAGCCGAAAGGGATTCTACATATTTTCTCTGGCCTTCTGCAAAAATAGTGTCAAAGGCCAATGAAGACTTTCCCGAACCGGAAAGCCCGGTAAAAACTATCATTTTGTTGCGGGGAAGTTCCACGTTAACATTTTTTAAGTTATGGGTCTTGGCCCCTCTTATAACAATCTTATTTTTCATAAAATCTTTGATATTCAAATTATTTAAATTTTAAATTTAAATTTTATATCTTCTAATATTTTTATTTCATCCCGCAAAATTGCCGCTGTTTCAAAATCTAGCTCTTTTACCGCCTCCTCCATTTTTTTACGTTTTTCCTTGATCAACTTCTTGGAAGTTTTGTTTTTCAATTCTATTTTTAGCGCCTCCTCAGCCGTTAACTCTTTTCGATTTATTATTTCTTCGGTAATGTCTTGGATATTCTTAGAAATCGTCTGCGGAGTTATTTTGTGCTTTCGGTTAAATTCAACCTGGATTTTTCTCCGGCGGCTGGTTTCATCCATTGCCTTTTTGAGAGAACCGGTTATTTGATCAGCATAGAGAATGACCTTGCCCTGGACATTCCTGGCTGCCCGGCCAATAGTCTGAATTAAGGAAGTCTCCGAACGCAAAAACCCCTCCTTGTCTGCATCAAAAATTCCAATAAAAGAAACTTCCGGCAAATCCAGCCCTTCCCTTAATAAATTAACCCCTACCAGACAATCAAATTTCCCTTTGCGGAAATCAGTCAAAATGCTAACTCTTTCAATGGTATGAATCTCGCTATGCAAATATTTTGTTTTCAATCCTCTTTCTTTCAAAAAATCTGCCAAATCTTCAGCCATCTTTTTGGTTAAAGTGGTCGCCATGACTCTTTCCCCTTTTTCGATGATTTCTTCTGCTTCTTCAATAAAATCATTTATCTGGCCTGGATAATTGCCTTTCTCCACTATAGGGCGAATTTCCAGCCTTGGATCAACCAAGCCAGTAGGCCGAATTATCTGCTCTACTACTTGTCGGCTATTTTCGAATTCATAATTCCCGGGAGTGGCAGAAGTATAAATTATTTGGCCGATTCTTTCCTTAAATTCTTCGAATTTCAAAGGCCGATTGTCTATTGCTGAAGGCAATCGAAAACCATGTTCTATTAAAGTCTTTTTCCGGGAAAAATCCCCGGCATACATTCCGCTAAGCTGAGAAATTGTAACGTGGGATTCGTCAATTATTGTCAGGAAATCCGGATTCCCCTCTGAATCTTGGGGAAAATAGGAAAGCAAGGAAAAGGGAGGATCGCCTGGACTTCGACGATCAAAGTGCCTGGAGTAATTTTCTATCCCGTTGCAATATCCAAATTCTTTTATTAAAGCTAAATCTTGGCTAGTTCTTCTTTTTAAACGTTCTGCTTCAAGCAACTTGCCTTTTTCCTTGAAGTATTTTAATTGTTCCCTTAGCTCATGCCTAATATCTTGCATAGCTTGCTGTTTTTCATCTTCCGGCGTAACAAAATGCTTGGCAGGAAAAAGGAAAAAGACCTCCAATTCTTCAATAATTGACCGGGAAATGGCATCTATCTTTTCAATTTCTTCTATCTTGTTTCCTAATAGCTTAACCCGGTAAATCACCTTTTCATTTACCGGCATAATTTCAATCATATTTCCAATAACGCGGAATTTCCCCGGCTGCAGATCCGCGCCTGTCCTTTCAAAATAAATATCAATAAGTTTTCGAATAAAATCAAAACGATTCGCTTCATTTCCCTTTTGGATTTTCATATTCACCTTCTCATACTCTTCCGGACTTCCCAAGCCATAGATGCAAGAAACGGAAGCTACAGTAATCACATCCCTCCTGGTGAGAAGCGCCTGGGTAGCAGCATGGCGGAGCTGGTCGATTTCTTCGTTAATTTGAGCTTCCTTCTCAATATAAGTGTCGGTTACGGGGACATAGGCTTCTGGCTGATAGTAGTCATAATAAGAAACAAAATAATGAACGGCGTTTTTGGGGAAAAAATTCCGGTATTCTTGAGCTAGCTGAGCAGCTAAGGTTTTATTATGGGCAATCACTAAAACTGGCTTATTGATTTTTTCTATCACGTTGGCCATAGTAAAGGTCTTCCCGCTCCCAGTTGCGCCCAGAAGAGTCTGATGCCTCATCTCCTCCTCCAATCCCTTGGTCAACTTTTCTATAGCCTTAGGCTGATCGCCAGCCGGCCGGTATGCTGAGTCTAGTTTAAATTTATTCATAGAATTTAGTAATTATTTTCTTCGGCTTACTGTATCCAAAAAATCCCAAAAAATGGGCAATAGGAAACCAAGTGTTAATTTTTATAGTCCCTTGCTGAACTTTACTATCTTAACTTAATTAAGCTAAGAATCAAATTGTTAAAATAATTTCCTGTCTAGCCTTTGCTTAAATTTATACTGTTGGCTACTGACGATTATTTCAAAATTTAATAAAGGGAAATTAAGACTTGCCACTATTTTAAGATTTTAATTAGTATGTTATTGTAATAAAAAATAATCTAGAAAGAAAAAAATATGAAAAAGAAAAAGAAAACCCATACGCTAATAATTTCTGATATTCATTTAGGCTCAAAAGTCAGCCGTT
>CAZRQA010000048.1:3921-6439 GCA_964602335.1 uncultured Bdellovibrionales bacterium | reverse complement strand
TTTCAAGATGTCTATCTGCACGGCCTAGTCTTGGATAAAAAAGGCAAAAAAATGTCCAAGTCTAAAGGCAATGTATTGGACCCCCTGGATATGTGTAAAAAATACGGCACTGATGCTGCCCGCCTTTCCTTAATCATTGGAACTGCTGCCGGCAACGACATTAAAATCTCAGAGAAAAAAATTGAAGGCCAGCGCAACCTGGTAAACAAGCTTTGGAATATTGCTCGATTTATTTCAGAAAAACAAAAAAATGAAAATCGAAAATCGAAAATCGAAAATGTCACCATGGCCGACGTCTGGATCTTGGGAAAAACCGGGAATTTAATCACCGAAATTTCCGCTGACCTGGAAAATTACAACTTTTCAGCAGGAGCGGAAAAATTAAGAGAGTTCACTTGGAACGACTTGGCAGATTGGTACGTGGAGGCCAGTAAATTTGAAAGCAATAAAAAAGAAAAAGCCGCCATATTAAATATGATAATGGAAGACTTGCTGAAGCTCTGGCATCCTTTCACCCCTTTTGTTACAGAAAAAATTTGGGAAGCAATGGAAAATAAAAAAATGCTAATAATCAGCGCCTGGCCGGATAAAAATAAATATGCAAAAACCGTTTCTTTAAATAACGTCAGCGCGGTTAATTTCGAGAAAATTATGGAAATTATCAAAGTTATCCGCAACGCCCGCACAGAATACCAAATCAATCCCAAAGAAAAAATTGAAGTTATAATTTATTCAGAAAAATTTGCAGATTTGATCCAATCCCAGGAAAATTTAATAAAAAATCTTCGTACCGGAGTGAAAAAATTAATTATCCGAAAAAATGGCAAAAAAATTCCTAAAGCTTTTTTCAAATCTCTCCCCGGCGTTGAGCTTTATATGCCCTTGGAAAACATCATCGACATTGAAAAAGAAGCCGCCCGCCTGCAAAAAGAATTAAGCCAAGCAAAAAAGCAGCTGGCCGGCCTTGAAAAAAAACTGGCTAATAAAAAATTTATTGCCAACGCTCCTCTTGAAGTTGTGGAAAAAGAAAAAAACAAATTTACTATGTACAAAAATAAAATTTCAGAAATAAAAGAACAATTAAACAATATAAAATAATGGCCTATTTTGCCTTTTTTTTCGGCGGTTTTTTTTCTGCCCTGCTTTCATTAATGCTATCCGCTTTTTTGCTCCTCATTCCTTTTCAGAGCCAAAAACTGGAAATTCTCTTTTTTGTTTTTTTGGAAGAAATCTGCAAGCTTTTTTTTATTTTTTTAATCCTAAAGCTTTTTTTCCGCCAGGTTGGCTGGCAAAAGATTTTTCCCAGCGCCTTATTGCTGGCTGCCGGCTTCTCCTTTTTTGAATATCTGCTTATTTTTTGGAGCCGGGAAGCCATCACTCCTTTGTTTTCATATAACTTTGCCATCCATTTCGTCAGCGCTCTGTTTTTAGTTCCGGCCGGCGTAATATTTTTTAAAAAAGACCAAAAAATATTTTATTTTGCAATTGCCGCCTTTTTGCTATTTATGGCTATTTTCGTACACTATTACTATAACCTATTTGCCATCCCGTTCGTTTAATGATAAAATAAAATCAATCTTAATTAAGGCTTACCCCTCTTTTAAAAAATAAAAATAGGCTGGGACTGATTAAGTAAATTTTTCTATTTTCCATTCACTGTTTGTTATTTATATTCTATAATTCAACTGATAACTAATAGCGCAAAAACTCACCATAAAACAAACTAACAATTAATTTAAATTAAAATGCCCAAACAAAAAAGATCTTTTTTCGAAAAACTCACCGGAATTAAAAGAGTTGAAGAAGGAGATGAAAATGTAGAAATCACCAATCGGGAGGAATCTCAATACCAAAACTATGACCAGGAGGAGGACGCTTACGAGTTCCCTGAGGAATCCCAGGAATACGACAATAATTTAGAAGAAGAAGTCGAAGAAAATTTAAATTACCAGGAAAGAAATACGCCTGAAACACCTATGTCCCAAAGGCCCCAAGAAGCTCAAAATGACGCCTCCTTGGTAGATTCGGAAGGACAGCTTACTATTGACGTTTACCAAACTGATGATGATGTGGTAATTAAATCTACTATCGCCGGCATCAAGCCAGAAGATTTAGATGTTAATATTAATAATGATATGGTCACCATCCGAGGCGAAAGAAAGCAAGACGAAGAAGTGGACCAAGAAAATTACTATTACCAGGAATGTTATTGGGGAACTTTTTCTAGAAGCGTTATTCTGCCGGTGGAAATCATTACTGAAAAAGCCGAGGCTACCATGAAAAATGGCATTCTGACTATTCGCTTGCCGAAAGCTGATGTAACCAAAACCAGAAAAATCCAAGTGAGAGGATTTTAATTGTCGATTTTATCATACAAAAAAAATACCCATTAAATTGCAATTTTAATGGGTATTTTTTTATTGAAAAATTATTTGAATTTTAGAAACACCTTTCAATGCCTCTAATTGATTAAATAATTACGTTGAGTAAATAATTACGCTTAGCTATAAATAATACT
>CAZRQA010000048.1:0-3821 GCA_964602335.1 uncultured Bdellovibrionales bacterium | reverse complement strand
ATTATTGCGAATGTTGTAATGTTTTTATGTATATGTTTGTCAGGAATATTTAACCTTTTATCAGCCAATCGCAAAAAACTATAGAAGCTATAACTTATAACAGTTATTTCTACTATTAACTGTATGCAAAAAACGACCCATGATTAGGATCGTTTTTCTATTGCTTCACATAAATATCCGGTTCAATCCGCGTCGCATCTAGCCATCTATCTGTATTAATCGGCGTCTATTCTGCGTTAATCTGCGTCTAATCATCCGCTTAAATCAGCGTCCAATCAGCACCGATTACGCTCCACTACATCATGGGCATTCCGCCGCCCATGCCTGGCATGCCGCCGCCCGCTGGCATTTGTCCGCCACCGGCAGAATCATCTTTTTCTTCCGGCACATCCGTTACTGCTGCTTCCGTAGTCAGCAACATAGCTGCCGTAGAAACAGCATTTTCCAAGGCGGAAGCCACTACCTTTACCGGATCAATAATGCCAGCTTTAAACATATCAGTATAAATATCCTTAGCTGCGTCATAACCGATATTGAATTTTATCTCGCTAGTTTTTTTGACCACTTGCTTAACAGCTCCACTTTTCATAATTTCCTCTTTAAAAGCGCCCTGC
Organism: uncultured Bdellovibrionales bacterium; assembly: GCA_964602335.1. Lineage (GTDB taxonomy): Bacteria > Patescibacteriota > Minisyncoccia > Moranbacterales > DUUL01 > CAYMRZ01. The sequence goes on along the minus strand of CAZRQA010000048.1, from coordinate 3,207 downwards.
GTATCAAGAATCCTACTGGTGATTAGTTCAGGAGATTTTCCGGCGTTGGAAGCAATCTGCGCTACCGGAGCCTTTAAGGCTTCAAGTAAAATAGAAATAGCCGTGGATTCTTCTGTGGGAATGCTTTCTTTGTTTTGAATTTCATTACTCAGCCGAGTCGCCTCATTCAATAATGCAACGCCTCCTCCCGGCACAATTCCCTGCTCAATAGCCGCTTTAGTGGCCTCTACCGCATCCTCTACCCGATGCTGCTTTTCTTTTTGCTCCACTTCCGTAGCCGCTCCAACTTTCAACACTGCTACTCCGCCGGCCAGCTTGGCCAATCTTTCTTTTAATTTGTCTTTATCAAAATCACTGTCGGCTTTGTCAATTAAAGCTTTAATCTGCTCCACTCTGGCATCTAATTCTGATCCCTTGCCTTTGCCACCTACCACTGTAGTATCATCCTTGGTGGCAACCATCTTAGAGGCTTCTCCCAAATCAGAAAGCTCTGCGCTTTCCAGCTTCATTCCTTTTTCTTCGGAAATTACTTGGCCGCCAGTTAAAATAGCGATATCCTCCATCATATCTTTTTGGCTGTCGCCGAATCCCGGCGCTTTTACTGCCAAAACGTTTAAAGTCCCGCGTAACTTATTAACTACCAAGGTTGCCAAGGCCTCGCCTTCTATATCTTCAGCAATAATAACTAACTCCTTCTTGCCGGATTGGGTAATTTTCTCCAATAGCGGCAGAATATCATTTATGGCGGAAATCTTTTTGTCGGTAATTAAAACGTAAGGATCTTTCATTTCCGCTTCCATAGATTCCGTGTTGGTTACCATATAAGGAGAGATGTAGCCTTTATCGAATTTCATTCCTTTAACAATTTCGCTTTCCAGGCCGAAAGTCTGCGATTCTTCTACCGTAATTACGCCGTCTTTCCCCACCTCGCTGATTACTTTGGCAATCATTTTTCCTACTTCCTCATCCTGAGCGGAAATTGTCGCCACTTGGGCAATGGCACTGCCCTCCACTTTTTTTGCCACTTTTTCACTGCGAAGGTTTCCTATAATTTCATTGGTTTGCTTCAATAAAGCGTTTTTCAAATCTACCACGTTTACCCCTTTGGAAATCGCCTTAGCTCCCCTTTCTGCGATAATTTGAGTTAGCAAAGTTGCGGTGGTGGTTCCGTCGCCAGCCGCGTCATTAGTTTTGGAAGCTACTTCTTTAACCATTTCCGCCCCCATATTTTCATATTTGTCTTCCAATTCAATTTCCTTAGCAATGGTTACGCCGTCATTGGTGATAGTTGGCGCGCCGAAGCCTTTGTCTAAAACCACGTTGCGCCCCTTGGGACCCAAGGTTACTTTGACAGTATCTGCCACCTTGTCGATACCGTCCATAATCTTTCTCCTAGCATCTTCTTCAAATTTTATTTCTTTTGCCATTGTTTTGAATTATTAATTAATTATTTAGTTAGTAGTGAGTAGTTGGTAGTGAGTAGAAATAAATTTTTTATCTTCCTATTGTCCTCCCTTTTTATTATAAAGGGGGATTTTTCGTTAAATGTTAATTGTTATTTGCTATTTGTTAATTGTTAATTAGCAGTCTCAAACTCTATCTGCTAATTTACTACATATTAAAATTTATCAAATTTCAAAAAATTGTCAAGAGGAAAAATAGAAATCAATAGTCAGTAGCCAGCCCCAGCAGCATAAAACTTCTTTTTAACTACGGGATGAATAATCAGCAGTTAGGGCCAAAAAATATTAAATGTTTTAATTTTGCTACGTAGCATGCTACGTAGCAAACCTGTCCCTGTCTGCCGACAAGGCAAACGCTTTTGAAGAATTTTGTAATGAAATCCCCCACCCTTTGCAAAGGGTGGGGGATAAGAATATCTCTGAAAAATCTAGAGCATGTCCACTTTATAGGTTACACCCGGCAGCAAGTCTGGAACTGTCACCCAGCCGTCGTCATCAGAAGTCACCGCTCCGGCTGAATTCAGCACGTCGTCCACTTCATAATATAACAAGAAAGTAGTCGGTTCTTTTATTTCCGCTCCGTCTTTGTCCAGCATCCTAGCATGCAAAGTAAAAGGAATTGTCGGCGGTGAATCCTGGTCTTTGTAGGAAAATTTATATCTGGCCGGCAAAACCCCTTTTGCTTCCAACACTCGATTGACATCTGTTCTTTTGTAACCAGCCCGAAACCAGTCTGTCCATTCTCCGGAAGAATAGCCCAGCACATTGGCCTTGATTTTAATTCTAACCTTTCCATCCTTGTGTCCCAAGGAAGAATCCTCTCTTTCATCAATATCAAGCTTGTACTCAGTCTCATTTGGATAAAGAGTGTCAAGCTCTATCCAGCCATCTTCATCAGTCTCTTCAGTTCTAATAAATACCTCTTCTCCGTTCATCTTTACGTATAAATCAACTTCTGTATCATGATCGATTCTCCTTCCATCCGCATCCAGCATTCTTATTTTAGCTGCTATGCTTTGGCCTAATTCAAAATCTTTATCAACTGTCTTAAATTTATACCAGCCGGGCATAACGTCTTTTATTTTTAAAACTCCGTCTTCATCTGCCCTGTCGGTTCCCCCTCGAAACCAAACATCATTTTTTTCCGCATACATTTTAATTTTGGCCCTATTGGCATCTTTGCCGCTCAAGGCCTGAACGCACAAAGGCACTAAAAATAATGCCCCTACCAAGACCATCAATAATTTTTTTACCATTTTTTTGTTTTTAATTTTTATTATTTTTTAAAATAAATATTTTGTTAGTATGTTAAAATGCTAACGTGTTATTATGTGATTACCTTTATTTTAAAACACCTAAATTCAATGTCAAGTTTATAAATCTTCTAACTGCAATAACCGATTACCGATTTACTGATTACCGATTATTTATCCCGCAGTTAAACCGTAGGCTTATACTACTGGGACTGATGATAAATGACCGATTTTAGATGACCGATGACTGCCCTACTGATGACTGATGACCGTTGACTGATGACTAATTACTGTTAACTGCTGACTCTTGCTAACTTTCCAACTTTCCGAACTTTATAAACTTTCTTTACTTTACGAACTTTACAAACTTTTCAGCCTAAGGCTGATCCGCCTCTGGTGGGCTCCACTTTATAAACTTTACGAACTTTTTAACTTTTTAACTGTAAGATTTCAGAGCGTTATTTATAGTTTTTAGACAAGATGGTTTTTAT
>CAZRQA010000047.1:2894-6618 GCA_964602335.1 uncultured Bdellovibrionales bacterium | reverse complement strand
ATAATTTAATAAGTAAGTGTTATGCAACAGCTTAATTGCCAGTTAAATAAAAGCAATCAGACCGCTTATGGAAACGGCTATATTTGCTTGTTTCCAATGGTTGATGCCATTTTGTTTAGCTGGGATTATCTGAAGCGTAGTTTTTAACGAAAAATTTAATTTTTACATAACTTTTTAGATAAACTCGGCTGAACAAAAGCCGGGTTTTTTGTTTAGCCCAGTTTTTTGAAAAATAAATAGTTAATTTAAAGAGAGGAGGCGAGAATGAAAAAAGAAAATTTAAATTCGAACATTTGGAAAATTTATCTCATCAGAGGCTTGAAAAGTTTTTTACTTTTTATTCCAATTATAGTTCTTTTTTTCCAAAAAAATGGTTTATCAATGAAAGAAATTTTCTTACTTCAGTCATCATTTTCCGTAGCGGTAATAATTTTAGAAATTCCAACCGGATATTTTTCTGATATTTTTGGGAGAAAAAAATCAATGATTATAGGTTCATTTTTGGCAACAGCAGGGTTTGCTGTTTATTCCCTGTCTTATAGTTTTTGGGGATTTTTTTGGGCCGAAATAACCCTAGGTGCAGGAATTAGCTTTTTATCAGGAGCAGATTCAGCCATGTTGTATGATACTTTGTTGGCGGGAAAAAAAGAGTTTGAATATAAAAAAGTGGAGGGAAAGGCAATGGGAGTGGGAATGTTTTCAGAGAGCATTGCCAGTACAATAGGAGGGTTTCTGGCTTTAATTAGTTTGAGATTTCCGCTTTACTGTGATATAGCAATAACTTCTTTAGCTATTCCTGTCTCATTGACTCTTGCTGAGAGCAAAAGGGAGAAACTTCGAACAACTTCAAGCAGCTTAAAAAAAATAGTAAAAACGGTTAAATTCTCCATTCTTGATCAGAAAGAAATAAAATGGCTTATCATTTATTCCGCTTTCGTGGGAGCATCAACTCTGACAATGTTTTGGCTTATGCAGCCCTATTTGTTAGCAATAGAATTTCCATTGGGATTTTTTGGTGTTATGCTCACTATATGTCTTCTTACAGCAGCGTTTTTTTCCTGGAAGGCCCATGCTGTAGAGCGATTTTTAGGGAGAAAAAAATCACTTATTCTTCTTATTTTTTTGCCGGCATTAGGGTATATTCTTTTAAGCTCTTTTTGGTTTATTTGGTCAGGAATATTTATTTTGCTTTTTTACATAGTGAGAGGCATAAATAATCCGGTAATATTGGACTATATTAACGGTTTAATTTCTTCTGATGTTAGAGCGACCATCTTGTCAATAAAAAATCTTGTGGGTAGAATAATATTTTCTGTGATTGGGCCGATAATTGGTTGGATAAATGACGTATTTTCCCTAAAAGCAGCGCTTTTGTCTTCAGGGATAACCTTCTTGGTGTTGGGATTAATTTCCTTGGTTTTTCTGCATAAACACAAGGCGTTATAGCCAGGATCAAAATGATTATAATAATTACAAAATCCTGATGGTTTAAAAACCGTCAGGATTTTTAAAAAATTAAGAGATCTCCGCGGGTTTACCTGCCTTGTCGGCAGACGGGCCTGCCCGAAATGCTAACGCATAGCGTTGCAGGCGGGCGCCCAGAATCTTCTGCAAAAGGCGGATAAAATCTTTTACCTCCACATCATTTCAAAAACCGCTTTGAGGATTTCGGTTATTTGGGGATTTTCAATGCAAAAGGATTGGTTTTTTTCTAAAATAAAAATTTTATCGCAAACCACCAAAGTTGCGTCCAAGCCGGCTGAGCCGGTTTTTTTAGTCTTTCTTTTTACGTAATTAAGGCGAGGTTCGGCACCATTTTGATTGGCCAGGATCTCTTTAACGGAAATTTCTCCCAGCCTTTTCCTTATCTGCGGATAAATTTTCTCTATTTTTTTATAATTTTCCAGCTTTTTATCAAAAGATAAAACGTAGATATTTTTTGTCAGGGTGTTGGAAAAATCTTCCAATAAAACTTTTTTGGAGCAAACCTTGATTTCATTGGCATCGGAAAGCAAGTGATATTTGGTTTGCAGAACAGAAATAATTCTTAAAAATTCTCTTTCTTGTTCTTCCACTTTGCGCCGCTGAGTTCGCAAAATTCCCAGGAACCCGTCCGGGGAGTTGGCGGAAAAGCGCCCCTTTCTTCCGGATTGGTCTTCATAGGCCAATTCTTTATTTTGCAAATCCTCCAAGATGCGATAGACAGTGGGCCGGCTCAGATTCAATTCCCGGGCGATTTTCATCACGTTGGCAGAGCCTTTTTCCAAAAGAAAAAGATAGACTTGGGATTGCTTGCGATCCAGTCCCATTTTTCGAAGCTGGCCGATAAGATAGTTGTTTAAATAATCCTTTTTTTCTGGCATTTTCCTAAAACTAATTATTATAATAAAAATTTTAAATTTTTTGTCCAAATTTACTTTACAATCAATATAATCATTTTTTAGAATTTTGCAAATTTTTTATTCATTTTAATTTTATTTAAAAATAAAATAAGCTTGACAACCAAGGTGGGATTTTGTAATGTATTTAATAACATACAAAATGAGATTCATAAATAATTTTTATAAATAATTAAAAATTTGTCTTAAAGATTTATGGATGCTTATCTGCTTAATTTTATCAAAAAAAATTTTAAAAAAAAAGGAAGCGCATTGGATTTAGGTATGGGAAAAGGTGCTGATGTTAAAGATTTATTGAAATTAGGGTGGGAAGCTGTTGGCGTAGATATAAAAGGAAAACCGTCAGTTGACCTTAATAAGCCCTTCTTTTTTGGAAAAAAATTTGACTTAATCTATTCTAATTATGTCTTACAACAGATTACCAACAAAAAAAAGTTTGCTAAAAATTGTTATTGCAACCTTAAAAAAAAGGGAAAAATTTTTTTAATAACTTTTAGCAACAAGGATCAGGTTTTAGGTAGAAAATTAGGGCTATCTAGAAAAAATTTGAAAAAAATTTTTAGTCCTTATTTTAAAAATATCTTGATAAATGAACATAACTTTTATCAGAAGAATCATAAACACGAGCATATTTTAATAGAAATATCGGCCATAAAAAAGCAACTTGAAAATTAAATATTAATATATAGAAACACAGAAAAACGCAAAAGGGGGTTTTAGCTATGAATGAATTTTATCTTCAATATCATATTACAGATAGATGTGTAAATAGATGCACTCATTGTTATCAAGATAGCTATCAAGGCAAAGATGTTGATTTTGAACAGGCAAAGAAAATTATATTAGAGGCCAGAAGTTTTTGCAAGATGTTAAATGCAGAATTTCATTTAGCTTTAACGGGAGGTGATCCTTTACTCAATAAAGATTTTTGGAAAATTTTGTTTTTTGCCAGAAAGCAGGCTGAGAGAGTTGATGTACTTGGTAATCCCGAGCTTCTAAATAAAGCCAATATTCAAAAAATAAAAAAGTCAGTGGATGTTTATCAAATGTCACTTGATGGTTTTCAAGAAACACATGATAATTTTCGTCAAAAGGGGAGCTTTGAAAGGACAATTAATGCGATAAAAAGGTTATCTGATAAAAGCGTAAGAGTGGCAATTCTTTCCACTGTTTCTTCCGGTAATATGAATGAATTACTAGATCTATCAAGATTTGCTTATAAGCAAGGAGCAGTTAACTGGTCTTACTCTAGATATGTTTCTCCTAATGGAAATTGTGGAATCTCATCTAAATGAGTTTTGCGCAAGAACCTTCCGATACTGGTA
>CAZRQA010000047.1:0-2884 GCA_964602335.1 uncultured Bdellovibrionales bacterium | reverse complement strand
CTAAAGATTATCTGAAATTTATGCAAAAAGTAAAGAGAGGAGTTGCTGAATTTGGAAAGGAGCCAATTAAAGAGCCTTTATCAATATTGACATTAAACAAAAATGAATTAGAAAAAGATTTATTAAAATCAGAAATAGACAGGGGCTGTGGATTGGGAAGCTCAATGATGGCAATATTACCTGATAATACGGTGATGGCTTGCAGGAGGCACCCGGGAAGTGTTCTTGGTAAATGGGATGGAAAGAAAGGCAGCAACTTTATAGATTTTTTTCTAGAATCAAAAATGAAAGCGTTTCGCCAGTTAGAAAAGATAGAGGGTTGCTCGGAATGTTCTTATATAAAAAAATGCAGAGGATGCCGAGCAATTGCTTATGTGTTTACCGGTAGTATTTATGGGAAAGATCCTCAGTGTTGTTTGTGTTGATGGTTAATATGTTATATTTCAGTATCTTCCAAAGAAAGGAGGTGAAAAAAATGCATTCCGAGATCAAAAAGGAACTAAAGAAGTTAGAAAAGGAAGGCTTCTTGAGTAAAAAGGGATGTATGAAGTGTGGGTGTTGCCACCACTCTGTCTCTCAAAAAAAGAAATAGAGTTTCTGAGAGACTGAAAAGCAGGGCTGTTATCTAATCAATTTTTAGATAGCAGCCTTTTTATTTTTGGGAAATATCAAAAATTGTCAAGTATTTTGTCCATAATTGATTGACAAAATTATAACATTATTTTATGCTATTGTAAAGCTTTTTAAAGAGATATTTGAAAAGTTATCCACAGATAGATGTCTGCATTTCTTTTATTGACAAGTAAATTAAACTATGTTATTTATTATTTACAAATGAAAAATATGTTATAGAACATTAAAAATCATATCACTTGGAGGTGGATTATTATGGATGATCGCTCTAAAATTTCTACGGGCTGGTTAAATGTTAACACGGAGTGTAATAATCGTTGTGCGTGGTGTTACCGAACAGAGGATATTCTTGTGAATCCACAAAGAATGGAATTTAGAACCGCTACTCAACTTGTTAGTTTTTTTGTGGATTTAGGTGTATACAGTCTTATTTTTATCGGTGGAGAGCCAACCTTATTTCCTGATCTTGATAAATTAATTTTAATGGCACGACTTGGTGGTATCAAGGAATTAACAGTAGTAACGAATGGGCGAGCGCTTGTAAATAAAGGTTTAGTTGATACTTATCAAGATGCGGGTCTGGATGTTTTTTCCGTGAGTATACACTCAGCTTCGGCTGTTATTCATGATAAATCTGCTCGAACACAATCGTGGACCGAAACGGTTCGTGGAATTAAGAATGTTATCTCAGCAGGAGGAAGATGTTCGCTAAATGTTATCGCAGGAAAACAAAATGTCGATGATATCCCCACAAGTCTTCCGAAAATGCTGGAATGGGGCGTTGAAAATATTATTGTAAGCTGTGCAATACCATATTTATACAAAGAGAAGTTTATTGGAAAAAACGCTCTAAACCCAAGAAGATTTGCTCAATTAATCGAAGATTGTTCACCTATATCTGAAAAAATAGTTTTTCTCCATGAATTACCGCTCTGCTTAATAAAAAAAGATACTTTTTTGAGCTTAGCGGAACAGAATAGATTGGGTTATGGTTGTCATATTGGAGTTGGAAGAGGTCTAAGTGTGGATGTTGATGGATCAGTTATTCCCTGCAATTCATTTCCCCATTTTCCCTTGCTTAGCCTTATTGAAAATGGTAGCTTAAGGTATTCTATCAAAGATTTCAATTCTTTATGGGAAACCAATGAAATTTTTTTAACGTTGAGAAATGAAGCAAATGTTTTTCGATCCGAAATTTGTTCAAGATGTGATTTATGGTCATTATGTAACTGTGGATGTCCATTAACTTGGGGTTATTTTAATCCCGAAGAATATATCTCTGAAGAACTTATTGGAATTAATGCAGATGAAGTAGCAAGTTGGGCTGTTAAAAAATACAACCCATAAACAACTAAAGAAAGGAGGTGGAAAAATGAAAGCAATTTTGCTCTTTAAGAAATTAAATGGACCCAAAATGCCGGTCAAGAAAGGAGTTGATAGACGCCTGGAAGGTTATAACAACTCTCCTCTCTGTCAATGTCAATGTCGACGTTAATCAAACAACAAGAGGCCATTGCGAAATTACTGCAATGGTCTCATTAATTTATTTAAACAATATAATCAAATGCTAAAAATAAAAATCAAACATAATATTTTGATTGATTTCAAAATATTTTTACGAACGCTTAGATTAAAAAAATGGCTTGATGAAAATGGCTATGAATATTATCTTTTTGAAAATATTACAAGAAGGATAAGCTATCGGGAAATTGCATCAGAAGTTGAAAAAGAATTTAATACTTATAAAAATAAATTAGAAAGAAAAGTTCATTCTCTCAAGGACTATAATATATACTTGACGAAATTTGGAACATACGGGGGTTATGATGTACCGAATAAGGTGTATGTTAATGTATTTAGAAATTTTAAACAAATGGCTCAAACAATTGTACATGAGATGATTCACTTGGAGATTGAAAAGGAAGTTTTAAAGAGAAAATTATCGCATAGTCAAAAGGAAAAACTAGCGGATGATATTTCCTTTGATGTTTTCAATAAACAATAAACCACTTTTTAACAATAATTGCGATATAGATTTTAGGGTCTTGAGAGTTGTTTTTGTTATTTCAAGATTAATAAATTAGATTTTTTCCTTATAAAAATAAGGTAATCTTTTTTGGAGGTTTATTACACAATAAGCACGGTCTCTTTTCTAAAGAGATTTTTTATTTTAAAATTTCAAAATATAATAAATAAATTTTGTCCATAATTACTTGACAAAATTATAACATTGGTATATACTGTTGTAAAG
>CAZRQA010000046.1:2721-6825 GCA_964602335.1 uncultured Bdellovibrionales bacterium | reverse complement strand
ATAAAAAAACCGGATGTTGCTCAAATAAGAGAACATCCGGTGTTTGACCGCCGCCGGCGGTCAATTGTTTGGCCGTCAATGGGGCGGGATCCAGGTATTCCCGGAATAATATCCGGGAACATATTCCCATCCCCTATCACAGCGAGGTGGTGGCGCTGGAGGCGGCGCTTCGTTTTTTCTGGCCGCCTCTGAAAGAACAGCGCCGGCAAAAATTCCGCCAATCCCTCCTAGAAGACAAGGCAACATCCAGTCACCATGCCCTCCATGATGATAATGCCGGCCTCGGCCTCGCCAGGCGTCAGCGTCAGACACAAATGTTAATAGCAGCAACACCATTAAACAACTCAATATAGTCTTTTTCATCTTTTCCTCCTTCTTTATGGGCTAATTTTTAATAGCTTAAAGGAACATTTATAAACTTTGATTCTTGATTATTTTATTTACAATACCAGAATAATTTTCTATTAAGAAATAGACTTAAAAGGGCTCTTGCAAATCATTCTTACAAAAGCCCTCTCTTTTTTACCATCTGCCGCGATAATACCTCCGCGGCGAATAGCAGCGGTGGTGATGGCCTCGGTAATAATGAGCTCGCCCCCTGTGGTAGCTATCATCGTAGGTGCTACCAATGGCCCCACCCACCAGCGCACCGATACCGGCACCAACAATGGTGCCGCCATGGCGATGACAACCGCCGTTGCCAATCGCTAAACATCCAACCAGCAAAATCAGAAAAAATAAATTTCTCATCTCAACCTCCTTTGCCGATATTTTTTGCCCTCGGCTGGGCTTTTAAAATGTACTAAAAATCTTTCAATTACTGCCGCTGAATAAAAAATTTTAGGGAGAGCCTTTGGAAAATCTAAAAAATATATTTACAGAAATTAGATAACCCCACTTATTATTATTTTTACTGAAACGACCGGTTCCTGAAATTTTTTTTATGAAGCGGTAGTAATTGAATAAATAAAACCTAATTAACTTAGCTTTGAGCCAATTTTTCAATACTTTTATTTTAGTGTTATATTATACACCCAAATTATCATTTTGTCAAGATTGCGTAAAAATTTCATCATGCTAAGATAATAAACCGTTTTGTTAATTTGTACAATTCTAAAAATCAAAAATTTTTATTTTTCAAATCTGCATTAAAAATTTTAAAATTAAAAATTATTTACTAATCAGCTAACTAGCTAACTCCTAATTACTAAAAAAACTAACTCCTAAAATAATGTCCCAATCTAAAAACGAATTTGTTAAAACCATTGAAAAAGCCGATAATATAATTATCTTCCCCTCCCAGCAATCTTCCCCCGATTCCATCACCGGCGCTTTTGCACTTTATTTTTTCCTAAAAAAAATGCAGAAGAACGCCATTATTTTCTGGAATAAAAAAATTCCGGAAAAACTTTCCTTTCTCGTCAAACCCAAAAAAATTATCGGTGATCTCTCCGGCTCCCGCGATTTTGTAATTATTTTCAATACAGAAAAAAATAAAATTATGAAAGTGGAGACTGAAGAAAAGGGAATGGAATACAGAATAAAAGTCACCCCGGAAAAAGGCTCTATCAATCCCAAAGACTTTTCTTTTGTTCCGGCGGAATTCAAATATGATCTGGTTATCACCGTAGGCGCCCCCAGTTTGGAATCTTTTAAAAAAATTTATTTTGAAAATACTGATTTATTCTTTGAAGTGCCAAAAGTAAACATTGATTACCACAGCGGCAATGATAATTACGGCCAAGTCAATTTAACTGATATGACCGCTTCTTCTTGCTGCGAAATAATTGCTGAAATTATGCTGGAAAAATTTGAGTCTGCTATGAATAAAAAAATCGCCCAAAGCTTATTAGCCGGAATTGTTTCCGCCACCGAGAGCTTCCAAAAGCCCACCACTACCCCCCAATCCATGGTAATGGCCGCTAAACTGATGAAATATGAAGCTAATCAGGCAGAAATTATCCGCTATCTCTATAAAACTAAATCACTTTCCTTTTTGAAGCTTTGGGGAAGAGTAATGGCGCGCCTTAACACTGATGAAAATAGGAAAGTCGTCTGGTCCCTTATTTCCAATGAAGATTTCGTGCAAAGCCGGGCTACCGCAAAAGACATCCCTTTTATTCTTGAGGAAATTCAGAAAAACTTTTCTGAAGCTCAAGTTTTTGCTATTTTCTACACTCAGGAAAACGGCCAGCCTAAAGCCAAGATAAATTTTCAGAATGAAAAAATTGCCGCTGAAATATGCCAAGCTTACAACCTGGAATCTTCCAGTGAAGCAGAAATAAGTTTTAAAAATATAAACTTATTGGAAGCGGAAAAAGATTTCCTGAAAAAACTAAAAGTCAGCGATAAACAATAACGGCTCGGTCCCCGATAGAAAATCCATTAGCGTCGGCCTGTCCGGCGCCAATCTCCAAGACTTGGTTATAATCTGTTTGGCCGATAATGTTGCCGTCATAGTCTTTATCCACATTCTTTTTTATATCTGCCACCTCATCATCTCTTATAAAAATAAAGTCCAAATCAAAATTCATTCCCCTCATCGAAAAGGAATGTTTTTTATTTTCCGAAAAAAGGAAAAGCATGCCCTCTCCTTCTTTTATTTCCGATCTTCCGCCCAAGCCTTTTCTAGAGGCTTCCGAGTTAAGCGGAATTTCAACTTCAACCGGCGTCTCGCTTATAGTAATTTTAGCTTTTAAATATTCCGGGGAACTGTTTTCCGCTGTTGTATCATTATTTTTTTTACCGCTACCCGGCAAATCTATAGTTTCTTCTTTTTTAATTATGCTTCTTTCATCTTCCCGGAAATAATTTGTAAAATAAGAAAACAAAACATAAGCTGCCAGAATTCCAATCAAGCCTGAAAAGAAAATTAAATAATTATTTTTATGCTTTTCCTTCATTTTTTAAATGTTAAAATGTTAGGGTGTTAGGATGCTAAAATATTAATTTGATTTCACCTTTCTATTAACAAAATAAATAAAAAAACCGATAAAAAACGCCTCTAATAATAAAATTAATAATTTATGCTGGCGATTGTCAAAAATTAAAGTCAATAAAAAAACGAAAAAAACAAAAAAGAAATAACTCAACAGAATCTTTTGGTCGCTCCAGCCGATTTTCCGCAGCTGATAATGGAAATGCCGCCGGTTAGGATCTTTGGAAAAAATCGACTGCTTGTTTTTCGCCCGGTTAAAAATTACCCAAAAAGCGTCCATAACAGGCAAAGCAAGCACAATCAGCAAGGTGGCAATTTTTGTCCCTGCCATAATTGCCAAAGAAGCCAAAACAAAACCAATAAAATAACTTCCGCTGGTGCCGGCGATAATTTTAGCCGGCGGATAATTCAGCCATAAGAAAGCCAAAAGGGCTCCCGATAAAATCAGGCAAAGAATGGCTACTGCCGGCTGGTTAACTTGCGGCAAAAGGCTGACCAGCATAACAGAAAGAGAAGCCACGATTCCGATGGAAGCGGCTAGGCCGTCTATGCCGTCCATCCAGTTAACAGCGTTGATTATTATTAAATATAATGCAGCTACAGCGATGGCACTTAATAAGAAAAAATGAAACCCAAAAAAATTAATTTGCCAAATATCAAGATGTAAAGTTATTCCGGGAAAAAGGGATAAATAATCAATTTGATATCCTATAAAAACAACAAAAAACACCAGCAGCAATTGAAAGCCCAACTGAATTTTCCAAGACAAATTTTTAAAATCATCCCAAAGACCAAAAGCTAAAATCGCCAAAGAGCCAATCAATATGGCGGCAATTTGCGGAGTAATTTCCAGACCGCTGAATAAAACCACCGCCAAAAAAGAAATTATCATAGCCGCTCCGCCCAGCCTTTTAAACTTTTGATTTTTCTTATCTTTTAAAAAATTTATAAAAAAAAGGCAAGCCAGCCCTATGAAAAATGCCGCTATAAAAAAATTAAACCAGGATAAAATCATGAATATTATTTATTTTTAAAAATTTAATTTTGTCAATTAATGCCATTCCAATTATCCGCCGAACTGGCGGGAACTTGATTCAGGAAATGTCATCCTGAACTTGATTCAGGAAATGTCATCCTGAACTTGATTCAGGAAATGTCATCCTGAA
>CAZRQA010000046.1:0-2621 GCA_964602335.1 uncultured Bdellovibrionales bacterium | reverse complement strand
GAACTTGATTCAGGAAATGTCATCCTGAACTTGATTCAGGAAATGTCATCCTGAACTTGATTCAGGATCTTCCACTCATCAACTGATTATATAAATCATCCCATCCAGGATTAAACTTATCAATCAAATCTATTTTCCATTTTCTCTTCCAATTTTTCAATTGTTTTTCTCTTGCAATTGCGGCATTTATGTCTGAACATTCCTCAAAATAAACTAACTTTGTTACATAATATTTTTGTGTAAAAATACTGGCCTTTCCATGCTTATGATCATAAATTCTTTTTATCAAATTATTTGTAACGCCTATGTAAAGTACACCGCATTTTTTACTTGATAAAATATAGGTAAAATAATTTTTCATTTAATTTGATATAAGATTCCAAATCAAGTTTGGAATGACAAGACATTTTAAGAGTTTTTTAAAAAATTGATCAGAAAATTGAAAAATCCGGCTCAACTAAGTAAGCCTTTATCATATATCTTTCATCTTGCTTGCCGATGGGCCAGCAAGTGGCTAAAGTAAGCTCAAATCCTTCAAAATCCCTAAATATTACAGGATCATCCGGCGCTACTATCTTCCAATAAGCCACTTTGTAAACGAGATTCTTTTTGCTGTCCCCCAATTTCAATTCTACAATAATTTCATCATCCTTTTTAATTTCCGCTACATTTTCCAATACCTGTTTGTACTCCCCGCCACTCCATAAATAATAACTGCTGTGGCCGGTAAAAAAAGCATTTCCCCTGAGGCCGGGGAAATTCGTAGCCGGATGATGAATAATTCCCTTTTCCATATCTCCCACCAACTCATCCGTCTCCAAGCTTTCCGACCAAATAATCGGCGCTTCCAAATTCACGACTGGAATTTTTAGCTGGGCATCAATCTTACCTTCTCCGAGAGGATTGTAGCCGCGACTAAGTTCTTTGAAATCGCCATAGCCGTCCTTGTCTGAATCACTATCATTAGGATCAGTTCCGAAAAAAATCTCTTGCTTGTCTGACAGCCCGTCTTTGTCTTGATCATCATTAGGCAAAGGCGGATAATTCAATAATGCTTCCCGGCAGCTAGCTTCTTCGGCATCTAAAATTCCATTGTGATTAGTGTCTTTTTTGTGCGGATCAGTTTGGCAGATAAATTCTTCAAAATTCGTCAATCCGTCTTTGTCATTATCCAGCTCCGCATCGCTCTTTACTCTATCGCTAAATCCGAATTTCAATTCCCACCAGTCATAAATTCCGTCTTGATCGTTATCTATTCTGCCAACCTTATTCGGTGAATATTTATACTTCAACTCTTCTCCATCCGTATAGCCGTCCCCATCAGTATCAGGATTATGGGGATCAGTATCAAAAATATATTCGGTTAAATTATCCGCTCCATCCTTGTCCGGATCCAATAAGGAATCGTCTTTAGTCGGATCAAGGTTGTTCTCTATTTCCCAGCTATCCAGCATTCCGTCATTATCCTCATCTTCAAGATAACCGTTGTAATTGACTAGGTTGGTTTTTTGTTTGAAATAATCGGAAAATTGGGCAAGTAAAAATTGATAATTAACCACAAAAAAAACGATGAAGGAAATGGTAATAAAAACCCCCGTAGATTTTAAGAGAATCAGCCAAAAATTATCTTTTTCTTTCGCTAGTTGTTCTAAATGATTTTCCTGTATCTGATAAAAAACAGGGAAACTATCTTTACTCATATATTTTGAACAATTTAATCCAGTAAAAAAATGAAAAACTTGCTTAAAGCCGTAATTTGTATATTTTTATTTATTTTTGTTTTAATCCAAACTGAAATAAAGGCCGTCCGTTTCACCTAAAATGTTTTCCGTTTTGTCTTCTTTCTTACTAAGTATTAAAGATTCTTCCTGGTTAATCCCGACTTTAACAGAGCCTTCATTTTTTCTTAACGTAAAATAAAGTCTAACCACTTCATCATTTTTAAAATTTTCGCCGGAACTTTCAAAATTGAAATGAAGTTTAGTTTGGGAGCTGTTATTTGAAATTTTTTCTCCCATGCCAACCTTGGTTATTTTATCTTGGTTTATTTCATATTTATCTAAATACATAATCTCCCGGTCAAAATTCAAGTTTGCTTTCAAAAAATGCACCGGGTCGCCCGAACTGTCGGCCCGCAAAAAAACTATCAATTGGTTGCCCTCAGCCTTCCTTTCGGCCGCCAAAGACATTTTCGCTAAATGGGGATTTCCCGGTAAAACTGACATAAATTTTTTTCCCAGGGCAAAAGGCGTATTAAAAACTAAAGAAGAAAAGAAAAATCCGAAACCTATCACCCAAACCGACAAAGCTGCGTACCTTAGCACGGCTTGTTGTCGAGTAAGCACGCTATAGCTGTCTTGCTCTTCTTTCTGCTGTTGAGCCTCTTCTTCTTGTATGGATTTTTTGGCTTCCTCTTCTACCGAGCTCAGCATTTCCTGCTGTTCAGCTGATAAATTTTCTTTTTCCTCCTTTTTAATATTGCGGACTTTTTTAGGCATCAGCCTGTCCTGGCCCCTGGAAGTCCTCGTGCCTAATCCAAAAAGGCTTAAGCCAAGCATTAAAGCCGCTCCTACGCGCTTTAATATTTTTCTTTTTTTTGAATTCATTTTTTTGAATTATTT
>CAZRQA010000045.1:0-6940 GCA_964602335.1 uncultured Bdellovibrionales bacterium | reverse complement strand
TGGCTGTTAATGCCAAACTATTGAGGGTAAAAAAGTAAAAATGAAAAAAATAATTATATATTATGTTGCAATTGGGTTCATTTTGAATTTCATTTGGGAAATTTCTCAAGCCGGATTATATGAACCGCATTTTCAAGGCACCACCGATTTTATAATCGTTCATCTAAGAGCAGCACTGGGCGATGTTGTCATACTGCTAGTTATATATCTGATTGCCAGCTTGGTTTATAAGAATAATAATTGGGTTGTTGGAAATAAAACGAGTCCTTATGTTGTCTCGGCTTTTCTTGGATTTATATTTGCGGTTGCCATCGAAAAATATGCTCTTTTGACAGGCAGGTGGGCGTATAATGAGCTTATGCCAATCATTCCGATTATTAACATTGGCATAACTCCTGTTCTGCAGCTGACTATAATTGCTCCGTTTTCATTTTTTCTGGCAATAAAAATAAGGAAGGAGGCGTAATAACATATGCTATGAGAAAAATATATTTAACATTGCCCTTGCTGTTGGTTCCGTTTTTAGCATCGGCTCATTACGGGGACGACTTCTTTGGACATCATATGAATATGGAATTTGGATTTTTCGGAGGAGGCATTTTCATGCTCTTATTTTGGGTGTTGGTAATTGTGGGGATTGTTTACCTTGTAAAATATATGGTTAAAAGCGAAAAAGGAAGTGAACAAAAAAGTGATAGATCAATTGAAATTCTCAAGGAGAGATATGCCAAGGGAGAAATATCCAAAGAGGAATTTGAGCAGAAAAAGAAAGAATTAAAATAATTTTATTCAAGCCCTCAAGCCCAGTTTTTCCATTTTTAATCTGGGATTTTTCTGAAAAACAACAAATAACATTCTTACATTCTTGAGAATGTTGGAATGTTTAAATTCTAAATGTTAAAAATTTAAACTTAAAAAATGAAGAAGTTTTGGATTATAGTTGTTTTAATTTTAATTATTGCTACGCTATTTTTTGTTTATCTTAAAAACAGCGAACAGCCGCAAAACAATCAATCCAAAAAAAATACAATATCAGAAAATGTTTCTCAAGATAATACTTCAAGTAAAAATGCCGGTCAGAAAGGTAACCAGTCCGTGAGCCAGCCTGAACTTAGTCCGCCTCTGGATCAGCCGAAAAAAAGAATTACCAAAAAGCCCTTTGGTATTTTCATTACGCCTCAAGATTCTCCGGTGCAGCCGGAGCGTTTCCTCGGCTATCACACCGGAGTGGATTTTGAAGTTTTCCCTGAAGAAAAAGAAACAGCGGTCCCGGTTAAGGCCGCTTGCGCCGGTAAATTAATCTCTAAGAAATTTGTTAGCGGCTATGGAGGGACAGCAGTCCAACAATGCCGGCTGGAAAACCAGCCCATTACTGTAATTTACGGCCATTTGGACTTAGAAAGCATTGAATTTAGAGCAGGGGATAATCTAAGCCCAGCCGATATTCTAGGAATTTTAGGCGCAGATAAAAGTGCAGAAACAGACGGGGAGCGAAAACATTTGCATTTAGCCTTTCATAAAGGAAAAGAAATAAATTACGCCGGTTATGTTCAAAACGAAAGCCAACTTTCTAGCTGGATTGATCCTTGCCTTTATATTTGCGGGAATCAGTGAAAATAATCCTCCCAGAGTCCAACTCTTGGAGATTCCAAGAGTTGGACTCTGGGATTTAGGCATAATACTAGCTAATAGCAAATCTTTTTATATTCTAAAAACCGCTTTAGCAATTTTTTTCTTTATGCCCAGCGGAGTGAGAAGGGGAAGCTATTAGGAATTTTGGGGAATTCAAAGAAATGCCTGGACAGACTTTCATGATTGGACCGGCATTCCGTTTATTATATTTGTTTTTATCCACTTGTTGTTGCACTGGAAATGGTTAATAATTATGACTAAAAATATTTTCAAAAGTCCAGCTGAGAAAAAATAAAACCTTAATAAAAATTTGCCCGCAATACAAATTGGAGTTATAATTTTTTTCTAAGCCGTTTATTTTTATTAGAATATTAATTGAAAAGCAAGAGGCTTTCCTCTAATTATGTTTTTTAAAAATTAAAAAAATAAATCTTGAAAAAAGGAGGTAAGGAATGAAAAAAATTTTACCTTTTTGGCTTTTGATTTTACCGTGTTTCTTTTTTCATGATTCAATGGCTCAAGAATCGTCAACCATTCCGGAGGTTTTTTTTCTTTATAAGGTGAAATCCGGTGATACTTTAAGTAAGATTGCCCCGGTCTATCAGTGGAATATTATCAAAAAAGTTAACCGGATTGACGAAAAACATTTGCCTTTAGGAAAGAAGATTTTAATTCCAAAGAAAGACAATGAAAGAGCTTATGATTTTTGTCCGATACCGAAATTAATTAAAGATACTAACCCAAGATTGGTTGTAATTTTTCTTGATATTCAATATTTTGGCGCATATAAAAATAACAAGTTGGAATTTTGGGGTCCTATCTCTTCAGGAGCCTCTGGGTATGAAACGCCCAAAGGCAAATTTGAAGTTCTTTGGAAAAAAAAGAAATATTTTTCCAAAAAATACGATAATGCCGCGATGCCTTTTTCAATTTGTATTTCTAATCAAGGATATTTTTTGCATCAGCAATCCTTAGTAGGTAAACCGGCTTCTCATGGATGTGTTAGATTGCTTAAAAAAGATGCGAAAAAAATTTTTTATTGGGTTAAAATAAAGGATGTCGTTGTTATTAAATAAAAAATTAAATAATACTCCGCTAATTAATTTATTAGCGGAGTTTTTATTATTCCCAAAAACCATTATAATTATAATTAAAAACTTAAAAAAACAGAGTTTTAATAAAACTCTGTGTCTAATGCCAAAAAATTTGGAAAATATTTTTTAATCATTTATCAAGAATTAACTTCTCTTAGCAAATCATCAAGTTTGGCAGTCGCTACGCCAATCACCCTATCTCCTCCGCCATAATAAACATATACAGTATCATCTATTAATACCTGGCCGTTAGAGAAAACCACATTCGGGACATTGCCTTCCTTTTCATATTTTTCCCTAGGCTCAAAAATCGGATTCTCTGTCCGAGCGATTATTTTTTCAGGATTTTTAAGATCGCATAACAATAATCCGAAGCGATAAGCTGAATCTTCGGAAGAAATACCATGGTAAAAAACTAGCCAACCCTCATTGGTTTTAATTGGTTGTCCATTCAGTCCCACCTTTTTATTGTCCCATTTATATTTACGGGGAGCGACCCAATTGTTTTCTGAGCATACCTCCTTTTTGGGATTATCAAGGTCGTCAATATATTCTAAGTCTATGCCAAAATCATTGATGCGGTGGATCAACAAATATTTATTATTAAATTTTTCCGGAAAAATGCAGCAATCTTTGTCTGGCGATTTTACACAAGTCAGCAGCCTAGGCTCAGACCAATTCCATTTTTTCTCCACGAAATCGTTTCTTTTAATAGAAGAAACAGCTACTCTGGGAAAAGTTTGGCCGTTATAAGCAGTGTAAAAAATATAAATTTTATCTTCCACCCGGATAAGGCGAGGATCTTCGCAACCAAAAAATTTGCCTTCTGGATTTATTTCAAATTTTTTTCTGGGAAGATAGACTGGCTTTTCCAGCCTCTCATCGATATCAAAACCATTATTTGAAGAAGCATAACCCAAAACTGAAATATTATTAAAAGATTCAGCTCGGTAAAGCAAATGAACTTTGCCATCTTCATAAATGGCGCCTGGATTAAATACAGATCTCGCCTCCCAATCATTTTTTCTTTTGGGTTTCAAGATGGGATTTCCTTGATATCTTCGCAAAATTTCGCTGTTTGATTCAATGCTTAGAATATCATTCAGGACTTCATTTAAATTATATTTTGCCCCACAGCAAACCGTATCTGCTGCGCCATAAAAAATATGAAGTTCGTTTTTCTCAATATAGGCCCCGGAGGGAAAAACAATATTAGGGATCTGGCCATAAATTTCATATTCCTTTTCCGGAACTAGTAAGGGGGACTTGGTGTATCCGATAATTTTGAAAGGATTTTTTTTGTCCAATAGCGCACCTTGGATTTCAAAAACATTTTCCCTGGCGGGATCTAGATAATTACGAATATAAGAATAAATCAGCAACCACCCTTTTTTGGTCTTGATCGGCGGGGCTCCGATTTCAAAATGGTCTTTTGGATTAAGTTTTAGGGGCAATTGGTTTTTTTCAATATTTTTATACCAAGTATTCCAATAACTCTTTGAGTACATTTCTTTTTCTGTTTTAAAAAAGGCCAGGCCAATTTTTGAAGGTGGCTGGTCAGTATCAACAGACAAAATAGCGCAGAATTCTTTATTGATTTTTTCCGGAAATAGCGCCATCGCCTTAGAATTAAAAGTGGTAATTGGATGCTTTTCCACTTTCTTGAAATCCCGTGTTTTGGCCATGCCAATTTTTATTCCGGAAGGCTCGAAGGGGAATTTTGAAAGGGCAGTATAGAAAATGTAATAATTTTTTCCAATTTTTGTAATGCGGGGATCTTCGCACCCGTACCTCTCCCACTTACAAGACGGCTTAATAAGCTGGTTTCTATTAGAATAAATTCTGCTATTCCGGCTTTCTGCATAGCCGATAGAAGAGAGGTTTATTTTATGCGGACCGACATCCCGGGGGGCGGAAAGCGCCCGATAGACTAGTCGGATAAGTTTTCCTTCTTTTAGCGGACAGCCATTAAACGTTGCCTCTTTTTCCCAGCTGCTAATTTCAGAAGGCATTAAAATAGGATTATGGTAATATCTTCTCTCTAGCATAAACGAAGTATTTTTAATAATTAAAATTTTCCTTAAGTAGGCTGCCTCACTAAGCCGTTTAAAATTTTCCCAAGAGAAGCCGTGGCCAAGCAGGTGACTCGGTCGGCTCCGCCATAATAGATGAAAAATTTGCCCTTCTTAATGATAGCCCCACAAACATAAACAATTCCCGGCTTCCCGTCATTTTCGTAATTTTCACTGGGTTCCAAGAGGGGCTGTCGGTAGCGGCTTAGAATTTTTTGAGGGTTTTTATAATCCAAGAGCATGGCGCCCACCTTATAGCGGTCAGGATGCAGGCTGTCCATGGCATGATATAAAATTAACCAGCCATAGTCGGTCTTAATTGGCGGCGCGCCAACCCCCCGAATAGTGCTTTCCCATCCCAAGCCGTCTGATTGGCGAGAATATTGGCTTTCAATACTGATATTTTCTTCATCAAGAGAATCAAAATAGTCAATAGAAATAGAAGGTGAAATACTATGCAAAACAGCGTATTGGCCGTTAATTTTTTCCGGAAATATTATCCAATTTTTATTTATTTTTCCCGGTTGGCTAATAAGCCTCGGTTTTTTCCATTTCCATCTTTTATTTAAAAAGTCTTTAATATTAATACAAGTCAGGGCCACGCCGGGCGCTTGTTGGCCGTTGAAAGCAGTGTAAGTCATAAATATTTTATCCTCAATTATTGAAAGCCGCGGGTCTTCGCAACCTCCCCAGCCGCCTCCCGACATATATTGATAACGAAAAGTTGATTGTTTATTTTTAACTAATTCAAAAGGTTGAGAAGGGAAATAAATCGGCCGAGAAGATCGTTCAGAAATTTTAAATCCGTTATCACTGGAGGCATAACCCAATACTGACATGCCGTCTTGTCCCACTGCCCGATAAACCAAGTGAATTTTGCCGTTCAAATAAATGGCAGCTGGGTTAAAGGTTCCGCCGCTTTCCCAATGCTTATCATGACGGGGGGAAAGGATTGGATTTTTTCTGCTTTTTCTAACCAAAAAGCGCTTTCCCTCTTTCTGTTTTTCATTTAATATTAAAATAGGCCGGTAGATAATAGCCGGTAGTTCAGTGAAAAAGATATCCCCCTTTTCATCTTTGCAATAAAAGAAATATTTAGATTTAATTTTAACAATGCCGAGTGGAAAATAACTTTTTCTCAGCCGATTAGACTGCCAAATAGGGGCTTCGTTTTTCCAGATTACTTGGGAAGGATTATCTTTGTTTAGTATGGCTGCTTCGATATGGAGGTTATTATTTTCATCATAATTATAATAAAAGAGCAATATGCCGAGTTTTGTCGCAGCAACCTTAGCAGGAAATAATTCTTTTTTCTCGGAATGCTCAACGTTGCTTTTTAAATCAGTTTCCCCGGGCTGGTTTGCCGCAGAATCTTCAAAGACTCGATGATAAGAAATTTTATTTTCTTTCCGGGAATAAACAATTTTGCTTTGTTCGTATTGATATTCATCAAGAGCGACAAAAGATTTTTCTACTTCCCGCTCCAAATCCATTTTAAACCAATAATTTAAATCCCTGGAAAACCAGCAGTTAATTTTCCGCTTATCTTCATAACACAAGATATATTCTCCATTCATTTTGGATAAGCGGATATTTTCCCATTTCCAGGGCTTTTTTATTTTTTTCTTTCCATCAAAAAAAAGATGCCGAGGCCTCTTTTTTTTATCTAGCAAGTCCACCAAAATTAAAACCGAATTTTTTTTATCCGCCGCCAGCAAATAAATGTTTTTTTTAGTTTCAAAAACTGACAATGAATAAAAAGTTTTTTCCTTTTGGGAAACGTTGCCATTTTTACGTTTTTCAAAATAAATAAAATTTGAAAATTTATGATTTCTTTTTTGCTTATATTTTGTTTTTTTGAACATTTTTTTTATTTTTTATTTGTTAATTATTATAGTATATTTCAATTTTAAAAACAATTTTTTGTTTAAAGAACCATTAAAGAAATAAACAGTGCCGCAACGCAAGCTTTCAAAGATTATTTTAATAAATTAATATTTGGGAAAATAGGTTTTATTACATACCTATCAAAGGCGGACAGGCATGCCAATCAATAACATTTTTTTATATTCAAAAAGTGCTATAATTAAATAAACTAAAAACTACCTGCCCGCATTGCTACGCCAATCCGCATGACTTGCG
>CAZRQA010000044.1:0-7040 GCA_964602335.1 uncultured Bdellovibrionales bacterium | reverse complement strand
TCGGGATGTTTTGATATTCAGATATACTTGTTATTGATTCTTTTGGAACAGCGGATTCAGTTTTACCTAAAAAAGCGTTTCAAAAAGATGTTGCCGTGGCAGGCGGTTAAAAGCCTGAAAAAGGAGATTCCAATTTACCACCTCACTTATATTAAACGGCTCAAACGGCGATTGAGCCGTTTTTTGGAATCTACCAAGTGTATTTTGTTTAATTAAATTCTACCACTTCTTTTGTTTTCCTCCACACTTTTTAGTATAGAGCCCATTTTATTTGATTTCTGCATAAAAAATGATATTATGATATAAACTAAGCTATTAAAATGAAAATTAAGTTATTAAAGCATAATAGATTAATAGTTTTCGCAGTCTTTATTTTGGCTGTTTTTTTTATTTTTTAAAAAATAATTATAATTAAATGTTAAAAACAAAAACCGATCAGTTTCTTTTTGTAGTTCTAATTATCATTTTTTTCGGTTTATTATTTTTCCTTTGGGACTATCATCAAAAAAAACAATATGAAGAATGCATTAAAGCATGCGAAGAAAATAATTCTTGTCTCAAAAGAGATGGGGGTGATAAACCGTTTACTTCTTATAACTGCCTAGAATGGAGTAAAGGAGAGTGTAAAAATGATTGCATTAAAAAATATAAATAATTTAGACGATTTATTGTCATGATTTACCAAAATAGTTTTTTCCAACTAGATACAGAATCCAAAAAGGTCTTTGACGAAAACGGCAAAGAATTGCATATAACGGGTAATGCTTATCATATGCTGGCTTTTTTATGTGAAAAAAAGAATGCTACTTTAACAGAAATAGGGGATTATCTTGACTGGGCAAAGGATTATACAGAAAATCATTTAAGACAATACAGATATTATGATAAATCAATTTAGGGAATTATTGATATCATAACTGCAATATTCTTTATAATTTTAATTAATAATTTTAAAAAGGATGCTGGAAAAGCTTAAAGCAGCAGGGTTATTTATTTTTGGCATTGCATTTGCTATAGCAATTGGTATTTTGATTTTTCTATTATTTTGGGGTGGCTTATCAATAGCAGATAAAATTTTTCCATTTTTTCTAAAAGCAACAAATATTCTGACAAGCATTGCCTTATTTATTTTAATTCCCTTGCATTTTTCAAAAAGACAAGGGCGTGGGCAGGCGGTGGTTTATTTTTATTTTCTTATATTTTTGGTATAACTTTGTGGATTTATTCAGCTTTGGCTACTTATTGGTTTTGGGGATTGATAGCCTTGATTATAGGAGTTGCTTTTTTAGGTGTAGGTGTATTTCCAATTGCCGTTTTGGCTTCTTTGATTAACGCTGATTGGGTAGTGTTGGGATCTATATTTTATATGGCACTTTTAACATATGGGTCTAGGATGATTGGTGCTTGGTTGATTGGAAAAGCAGATGAAGAATCTTATAATAAAGAACAAGAGCAAGTTGGGATAGAAGAAAACAGAACCGAAGAGAGCAAATTTGATGAAAGTTCAAATATATACCAAGCTGATGTTTTTGATGAAAAAACATCAGAAAATAAATTTTGTATCCATTGTGGTAAAGAAATAAGCAAAGATGCAAAATTCTGTAAATATTGCGGCAAAGAAATAAAGATTAATTAAAAACTATGTTTTGTCAAAAATGTGGGAAAAAAGTAAAAAGTGACAGTGTTTTCTGTGAATTTTGCGGAAAAGGTATTAAAAAGAAAGAAGAAGTCTCTAAAAAGAAAAAGAAATTATTAAATAAAAACGTTTTAATTATTTTATTTATTATTGTAATTATTTTTCTGGGCCTTGTTGGTTATAAATATTTAATTTTAGAAAAAGAAAATAAAATTGCCTTAACTGAAGAACAAAAAGTGCAGAAGGCTTTTGAAAGAATTATGCAATATCGATTGGTCGGCTATTGTAATAAATTCGCTGATTCAGCAAGTTCTCTAAATAATTCACGAGAGGAATGGGGAGAAAGATGCCGACAGGAGAAAGAAAGGGAGTATCCTCCACTGATTGAAGTCGAGGTTAAAAATGTTGTCGTCGATAGAGACAAAGCTTATATTCAAGCAATTTTAAATAGGGACAGAAAAGAAGATAAATACCCCGCAAGTTATGAAATGATAAAAGAATCTGGCGAATGGAAACTGATCTTCGGGGGGAAATAATTAATTATCTTAAAATATATGTTTTGTGAAAAATGTGGCAATCGATTGCCAGAAAATGCAAAATTTTGCAATAAATGTGGGACTAAGGTTTCATATGATCAGCCTGAAAAGAAAGTCTTTCATGGCCAAGTGCAACAAAAAGAGCACAAAGAAGAAAAAGTTGCTTTGCCGGAAATGCCTTCGCAACCTCAAAAGAAATTTAATTTTAAAAAATATTCTTGGATATTTATAATCCTTTTTTTAATTGGCCTAAAGGGATGCAGTTATTATGAAGACCAAAATAATGAAGAGGCTATAAAGATTAATGATCGTATTATAAATAATTTATCTCAATATTCTTATGCAGATGCCACCTCTCAACTTGAGAACGCCTTATCTTTAGCTAAAGATGACAGGGTCAAGGCTGATATTTATTCCAATCTTGGTTTTATTAATTTATCAGAAGAAAAGGGAGCAGAAGCGCTAGATAATTTTAATAAAGCCTTAGATTTATATGATATTAATACATTTGATTATTTTTTAATGAAGGGAGAAATAGAATATATAAACAGGGATTATGATAAAGCATTAGAATATTACAAGAAGGCTTATAATAAAGATCCAAGTGATTTCTTAATAAACAACTCTCTAGCTGTATTTTATTTAAGCTTAGATGATGAATCAGAAAAGTATTTAGATGTAGATAAAGCTATTCAACATAGCAAAAGAGCTAAAGAAATTAACAACAATGATTTAACAAAAAGCAATCTAGCCACTGCCTATACCCTCAAAGAAGAATATCAAAAAGCTATTAATTTATTCAATCAAATTTCCAACATGGATAGCGATGAAGAATATTTACTGGGTTTAAATTATTTAAATATTGAAGATTTTGATAATGCAGTAAAATTTTTTAAAAAGGCAAAAGACCATGGAGCTAAATTAGAACCAGAGTTTGAAGATTTTTTAAATAATTATACAAATTCAGGAATAGATCCAGTTAACGTTGCTGATTATCAGGAGGGATACAAGGCGGGTTATGCGGATGGTAGAAGTTCTTATGGAGAACTGGGAGATAATTATTACGAGCCTGCTACCGAGGAAAGAAAAGACGCCTACCTTTTGGGTTATTTAGACGGATTTTTAAAAGGTTGCAAAGAAGGCAATTTTGATTGTAGTGAGGTAGAGACCTTAGTAAATGAATTATTAGGCGAAGAAGAAACTGGAGTGGACTTAATTCCCACAATATAAATAACAATTAAAATTTAAATATGTATTGCGATCAATGTGGATCTGAAATTAGCGATGGAGCAAATTTTTGCAAAAAATGCGGCAATAAAATAAAAAAAATGAAAAAATGTCCTTTTTGTTCTGAAAAAATTCAGGACGAATCAAAAAAATGTAGATTTTGTGGAGAGTGGTTAGATAAAAATGAAATCCTTAAAAATGATAAATACGCTAACTCTCTTAAGTTAACTTTTTTTGGTTTTATAAAAAATATTTTTAATGGTCGTTTAGGAAGGGCTGACTACTTTATTTTATTTCTTTTAATAATAATATTGAACTTTCTATTATCGGAAGTTTTATTTCCAATAATAGAAAATTATGATTCATTTATTTTATTTATTTTTTATTTTTTATTCTTATTTTCTGCTATTATTTTTATAATATCTGCTCATGTAAGGAGGTTGCATGATATAAATTGTTCTTGGTGGCAAGTTGTACTCCTCTTTATTCCATTAATTAATATTGTTCTTTTAGTAATTTTATTTTTGAGAAAAGGAACAGTGGGAAGAAACAAATATGGAGAAATAAATGAAAATGAGAGTTTTTTAAAGAGAATTTTTAATTTGCCTGCTGGTAATAAAAAGAAAGAAGAAAAAGTTCAAGAAGAAGTTGATGATGATAAAAAAAACTAGGGAACAAATTCTAAAATACACAGAAGATAAAAAAGGGAAAACTAATATTCTTTATAAAGACAAAAACGGAAAAACTAAAGGTAAGTGGGTGTAATTTATTCAAAATTTATAGCAAAATAAGATTAAAATAAGAATATGAACGCTCTAAACATCATTTTAATCCTGGCGGTTTTGGGACTGGGGTTTTGGGTTTGGAGGTTGAGAGGGAAAGTGAAAAAGTTGGAAGGTGAGGAAGTGGGAAGTTTTGAAGAGAAAGGTCTGGGGAAAGTTAATTGGGAAAGAAGTAAGGCGAAGGAAAGAGGCAAGGAGACGGTTTTGGAATACTTAAACAAAAACGGCCGGATTACCAACGATGAAGCCGAGGAACTTTTGGGCATTTCCGACGCTTCGGCCACGAGATACCTTGACGAGCTGGAGAAAGAGGGAAAAATTGCCCAAAGAGGCGATGCCGGCAGGGGAGTTTTCTACGAATTAAACGGCTCAAACGGCGATTGAGCCGTTTTTTAAAGTTGCATTGAAAGGAAAAAAATTTACAGCAATCAAATGTTTTAAATGAAGCTTCAGGTTTGATATACTTTTATTGTTTTTGTAAAATACTCAATTTTTATGGTAGGATTATTGAAACGAAAGTTAAAGATAATTTTCTTGGATAGAATTTAGTTTTAATGTTTGGGTGCTGAATGAAAAAAATACTAAAGAAATATTTTGGCTTTGATAACTTTTTGCCGCTGCAAAAGGATGTGATTGAAAGCGTTTTAGGCGGCCGGGATAATTTTGTTTTAATGCCGACCGGAGGAGGGAAATCTCTTTGCTACCAGTTGCCGGCTTTGAAACTTGAGGGAGTTACCTTGGTAATTTCGCCGTTAATTTCGCTGATGAAAGATCAGGTGGATTTTTTGAAAGCCAATGGCGTTCCGGCAGAATTTATCAATTCGTCCTTAACTGGCACGGAAATTCAAAGAATCCAGCAAGAGCTATTGAGCGGCAAGATTAAAATTCTATACCTGGCGCCGGAGCGGATGGCGTTGCGTGATTTTGGCGTTTTCTTGAAAAGATTGAAAATTAGTTTGATTGCCGTGGACGAGGCGCATTGTATTTCGGAGTGGGGACACGATTTCCGCCCTGATTATCGCAATTTAAAGTCATTGAAGAGCATGTTTCCGCAAGTGCCGGTTATTGCCTTGACGGCAACGGCGACGGAGAAAGTTCGCCAAGACATTTTGAGCCAGCTCAGTCTGGAAAAACCGGGAATTTTTGTTTCCAGTTTTAATCGGGAAAATTTGAGTTTTCAGGTAATCGAAAAAAAAGGCGCTTTTGAAAAGCTGTTGAACATCTTGGAAAAACACAAAAAAGAATCGGCAATTATTTATTGTTTTTCCCGGAAGGATACGGAATCGTTAGCCGAGGACTTGAATGCGGAGGGTTATTCGGCCAGAGCCTATCACGCCGGGCTTAATCCGGAAAAGCGGAGAAAAGCGCAAGAGGCGTTTATTAATGACGAGGTGGATATTATTACTGCAACGATTGCCTTTGGTATGGGGATTGATAAATCAAATGTGCGACTGGTGGTGCATTACACTTTCCCGAAATCACTGGAGGGGTATTATCAGGAAATCGGCCGCGCCGGTCGAGACGGATTGCCGAGTGAATGCGTAATGTTTTATACCTACGCTGATGCCAGAAAGCACCAGTTTTTTTTGAATGATATCTACGATGAAAATCTAAGAAAACAGGCCGAGAAAAAACTTCGCGAGGTGATTGATTATGCTGAATGGACTGCTTGCCGCCGCCGCTATCTATTGGATTATTTTGGAGAGAAATATCAAGAAGAAAATTGCCAGGGGTGCGATGTATGTTTGACAGCAAAAGAGCTTTTTGATGCCACCCAAATTGCCCAAAAAATATTATCAGCGGTGATTCGCTTGAGGGAGAGATTTGGGGCGAATTATGTGATTGATGTTTTGCGGGGAAAAAAGAAAAAGCAAATAATTGGGCGCGGGCACCATCAGCTTTCCGTCTATGGCATTGTGGATGACTTCTCAGATGATCAATTAAAAGAGATAATCAAGACATTGCTGGGAGCGGGTTTATTGGCGAAAGATAAGGGCGATTATCCGACGCTGAAAATTACTGCCAAGGGGAAGCGGTTTTTAGTGAAAAAAGAGCAAATTAAATTACCCAAGCCGGAGCGGGAAATCATAAGCGCGGAAACGAAAGGGAAGCAAGAGCTTGATTACGACAGGGAATTGTTTGAGAAATTAAGAGGGCTGCGCAAAACAACTGCAGAAAAATTGAAAGTGCCGCCGTTTGTGGTTTTTTCCGATGTAGCTTTAGGCGAAATGGCTTATTATCTTCCCTCGGATCAAGAAAGTTTTCTAAAAATTTCCGGCGTGGGAGAACAAAAAGCTAAAAACTTTGGAGATGTTTTTCTGAAAACCATTAATACCTATGCCAAGAAAAAAGGCCTGCAGCCAAAAGAGGCGCCGCGAAGAAAAAGAAAGGCAGGCCGATCAGTAAGGCGAGCCGGCGGCACATTGCAAGCGACCAGGGAATTATTAAGAGAAGGGCTTTCCATTGCGGAGATCGCCCAAAAAAGAGGATTAACTGAAGGAACCATTTTAACGCATCTGGAAAAAATTAATTCCGCCGGAGAAAAACTTGAGCTAGAGCATATAAAATTGCCAGCCAGGGCGCTGCAGGAAATTGAAAAAGCTTTCAAGAAATGTGATACAGAAAAATTGCGTCCCGTTTATGAAGAGTTAGCGGAAAAATACGGCTACGAAACCATTCGATTGGCTCGTTTGCTGCTGGAAGCAGGGTAGTTCTTACAGGGAGTGAATTTGGCAAGCGGGCAGATTAAAGATGCTGCCCAATATATATTAGAATAGTTTTTTTATGGAAAAAGCCTTGAATCCGCCTTAAAAAAGGAAGGCAAGGAAGCGGAGTTTTTTAAATACCAGGGTGATAACC
>CAZRQA010000043.1:0-7133 GCA_964602335.1 uncultured Bdellovibrionales bacterium | reverse complement strand
TTCTCCCCGTAGTTTCCGCCCAAGGCGGATCAGCCTCTGGCTGAAAATGGATACCTGCCCGCCCTTACCTGAGCCCTCGTAGTTCAATGGATACCTGCCTGCCGGCAGGCAGGGAACAGGGGTTTTAAAAATTTATTCTCCCCGTAGTTAAATGGATATAACAAGAACCTCCTAAGTTCTAATTCCAGGTTCGACTCCTGGCGGGGAGACTAGTTTTAACAAGGGACTTTTATTCCGAATAATCTCGGAACCTGGCGGAGAGACTGGTTTAAAAAGTAATCTTGTCATTGCTTTTTTTCTTTTTTCTTTTTATAATAAACTAATTGTAGAATAAGCATATAACCAGAAATTAAAAGGAGGTCTTTGAAAATGGAAGAGAGGGAGATTTTAGAGAAGATAAGGGAAATTGTGAGCGAGCAGCTGGATGTAGAAAAAGAAAGAGTGGTGCCGGAAGCGTCTTTTGTGGATGATCTCGGCGCCGATTCCCTGGATCAGGTGGAGCTTATTATGGCATTTGAGGAGGAATTTAACATAGCTGTTTCCGATGAAGAAGCGGAAAAAATAGCCACCGTAAAAGATGTTATTGATTACATTAAAAGTTTCTTAAACCAATAACATTTTTAAAGCAACAGCAAAAAGGCTCGGACTGAAACCAGTCCCGAGTCTTTTTTGTTAAAGTAATTTTTTTAAATGAAAAACCCTTCGACAAATTGTGTCAAAGGGTTTTATTTTTAGCTAGGAAATCCGGAAAATCTCCGGAAAATTAATACTCCCCTCAGTATTTCAAAATTAAATTTTTCTGTCGGGGGAGGAAAAAACCAATGAACTCTAGGGTCTTTGTAAACCAGGATCTCGTATTCAACCCTAGAGCCAGAAAGTAGCAAGGCTTTTTCACAGTTGACTCGGTTTGCTTCAAACCCGAAGGGTATTTTCTTTGTCTTATAAATTCCTTCTCCTTTTTTCCAAAGCACGAATCGTGCTGAGTAGTAAGGATATTTATAATCCTTTCTCTTGTCATAATGATTAAGCTCACAAGAGACACAAAGGATTACATAATCCTTTGTCCTTTCACCTAGGGTCAGTAATGGCCATCTGTTGTCGCCCTCCTTTCTTTTTAAGTATTCCAATAATTTTTCTTCAAACTCATAATAATTTTCTAATATTTTTTCCATCTCTTCCCCCTTGCTCTATTTTTATCCCGCCGAGCGTAGCGTTTTTGTGGTATTTAGTTTTCAAAGTACTTGTGACTCTTTTTATCTTGATAAGGCAGTATAGCATAGATTGGATAATTTGTCAATAAATATAACATAATTTATAAAATATAGGCTGAAAAATATTTGATAAAATTTGTTATTTTACTTTAAATAAAGCAAAAACTTGACAAATATTTTTAAATAATATATAATATAAATGTAGTCGAAAAAGTCGACAATCATATAATTTATCCATAAAAACAATCACTTGATCTCCGCTCAAGGCGGGGATGACAATAAAAACAATGTTAATTTCCACCCTTCAACAAATCGGTTTAGAGGAAAAACAGGCCAGAGTATATTTGGCAGCCTTGGAATTGGGGAAAACTTCCATTAAGGAAATTGCTAAAAAATCAGGTATAAAAAGAACTACTATTTATGACATTATAGATGAAATGGTTAATCTGGGTTATATCAAAACCACCGTAGAAGGCAAAAAAAAGCGTTTCGTGGCGGTTGAGCCAAGTGAATTGAAAATAATTATCAAAAAAAGAGAGGCTTTGTTGGACGAGATAATACCAGAATTAAAAGAGCTTAATAACATCAAAGGCAAAAAGCCAAAGATTTGGTATTTTGAAGGAGTGGATGGTTTGCGCGAAGCCTACGAAGATACTTTAAAAAACAAGGACAAAATTATTTATCAGTGGGCCTCGGATGATATGTTGGAAGTTTTAGGAAATGATTGGGCTTTAAACTATATGAAAAGAAGGGCCAAGAAAAAAATTTTTGCCCAGTGCATTGCAGCTGATTCGGAAGAAATCCGGGAATTTCAAAAAATGGACAAAAAACATTTCCGAAAAATCAAGACTATTAATCCAAAAGAGTATCCTTTTAATATTGAATTGGATTTATATGATAATCGAGCAGCTTTTATTTCTCCCAAAGAAAAAATCGCGATAATTTTGGAATCTTCCTTCATTGCCAAGACCATGAAGGCGATATTTCAATTGAGTTGGGAGAGTTTGGGAGTGGATAATGTTAATAATAGAAAGAAAAAAGAGGAAGATGAAGAAAAAGAAAAAAAAGATGATTATTGGGATTAAGAATTCAATTAAAAGGTTAAAATGTTAAAAAATTAAAAGGTTGAAAAGTTAGAGGATTAAAAAATTAAAGTACTAAAACATAAAGATGAAAAACAATAAAATAGTAATTTACAAAACACCCAAAGGAAAAGAAGCCTTAGATGTGAAATTGGAAAAAGAAACTGTTTGGTTGAGTCAAAAACAGATGAGCTTGCTTTTTAAAAAGAACAAAAAAACTATAAGTGAGCACATTAGAAATGTTTTTAAAGAAGGGGAGTTGAAGGAAAATTCAGTTGTCCGGAAATTCCAGATAACTGCCAGTGATGGTAAAAAATACAGTGTTAATCATTACAACCTGGATGTAATAATTTCAGTTGGATATAGAGTAAAATCCCAAAGAGGGGTGGATTTTCGTATTTGGGCTACTAGTGTTTTGCGTGATCATATTGTGAAGGGTTATACCATTAATCAGAAAAGACTAAAAGAAAATGAAAACTTGAAATTAGGAGAATTGGAAAGAGCAATTAAATTATTCAAAAAGGCTCAAAACAATAAGCTTCTAAATGAATCAGAAGCTAAGGGTTTATTGAAAATAATCACTGATTATGCTAATTCTTGGATTTTGCTTGAAAAATATGATAAGGGAAAGCTTAAGAAAAAAAAGAAAAAAACCAAAAAAGGACAAATTTTTGACTATGAAGAAACCAAGTTTGTTATAGAGAAATTTAAGAAGAATTTAATCAGAAAAAAACAAGCCAGTAACATTTTTGGCAGAGAAAGAGATGATGACTTTGAAGCGATTCTGGGAAATATTAAACAGTCTTTTAGTGGAAAAGAATTATATCCCAATATAGAATCCAAAGCGGCTCATCTTTTGTATTTTGTTATCAAGGATCATCCTTTTACGGACGGTAACAAGAGGATTGCCAGTCTTTTGTTCATTTTATTCCTAAAGAGGAATGGTTATTTGTTTAATAAAAAAGGAGAAAAAAAGATTAATGACAATACCCTGGTGGCCTTGGCGCTTTTAATAGCGCAAAGTGACCCCAAAGAAAAGGAGGTGATGATTGCATTGATTACGAATCTGTTATAATGTAATTAGAATTATTATTAATTAAATAGATTCCGGCTCGGAGGCCGGAATGACAAAAAAATGAATGTTCAAATTCCGGGAAATATAATAAAAGTGATAAAGAAACTTGAAGCTAATAATTTTGAGGCTTTTGTGGTGGGCGGGTGCGTGAGAGATCTTTTGTTAAGAACCATTTATGGTGAGCCTGTCGAACCAAAAGACTGGGATGTAGCAACTAACGCAAAACCAAAAGAGGTTTTAAAAATTTTTTCAGACGGAAAATATGAAAATAATTTTGGAACAGTTTTAGTGCCGGGTAAATACTTAATAGATTTGGAGATTTTATCAAAAAAGATAAGAATTTCCAAAAAGGAAAAAGACTTATTATTAAAGACCGCCAAAAAATACCTCTCCAAAATAGATTGTGAGGTGCATAATATAATCCATTCAGAACGAGTTTGCGAGGATGCAGAAAAAATAGCTGAGGATTATCCAGATATTAACAAAGATATTTTGGAAGTTTTAGTCTATTTCCATGATAGCGGAAGAAGTTTTTGTGATAGCAGTGGCCACACAAAAGGAAGTCAGGATATTTTTAGAAAAGAGACAGAAAATATTTTAAAAGGGAAAACAGTTAAGAAATTAATAAAAGCACTGGATCACGATTTTCATAAAAAATCAAAATATTTAGAGCAACATATTCTTAAAGAAGCCGACTTAATTGATGGAATAAATGTTGAGCGTTGTAAAATAGCAAAACAGAATAAATTAAAGGAACATCTTAATTGGATTAAAAGAAGCTATACAAATGGGGATTTATATCAAGTCTTTAAAACTCCCGAAGGAATAAAACTATTTAAACAAGCAATTAAAGATTTCAACCAAGCTGAATTTGGTTTTCAAATTCCGGAATATAAAATTGAGAATAATATTGAGATCACCACTTATCGTATTGAGTCGAAATATACAGACAAACGTCATCCGGATGAGGTGAAATTTGCCAAGACTTTAGAAGAAGACTTAAGTCGAAGAGACTTTACGGTTAATGCGATGGCATTGAAAGTCAAGAATAAAGAATCGAGAACAAAGAATCAAGAAGACAAACCCCACCTTAATCCTCCCCTTACTAAGGGGAGGAAATCCCGAAAGGAACGGGACAGGCAGGAAGGGTGGAATTTTGAGATAGTTGATTTATTTAATGGACAAAAAGATTTAAAAAATAAAATTATTCGGGCGGTGGGAGATGCCAATGAAAGATTTAATGAAGATGCGCTGAGGATGATGAGAGCGGTCCGTTTTTCATGTACGCTCAATGGAGGGAACAAGATACAAGATACAAGATACAAGATACAAACAAATTCTAAGTTTCAATCCCGTTCCGAGTACTCGGGACTTGGGACAAATTCCGAACAAATTACAAAAAATAAATTGCAGACTAAAAATAAAGGAATAGATTCCGACTCGCCTGCCCGAATTGCTTCTCAAAACGAAGCAGGCGGGGAGGCCGGAATGACAAATAGAAGATGGGAAATAGAAACTAAAACACTCGAGGCGATTAAGAAAAATGCCCAAAACTTGCAATATATTTCCCAGGAAAGAATTCGGGATGAATTAAATAAAATAATTTTATCCAACCAGCCGGCGCGAGGAATAGATTTATTAGTGGAAACTAAATTAATGAAGTACATTATGCCGGAAATCGGTTATACTATCGGTGTGCGGCAAAATCGTCATCATTATTATGGTCCTTACAATACTGTTTATAAACATATGCTGGCCAGCTTGGAAAAATGTCCTTCGGAGAAATTGGAAGTGCGACTGGCGGCTTTTTTGCACGATTTAGGCAAGCCAAAATCCAAAAGGGGACAGGGACAGATGGCAACTTTTCACGGCCATGAATATATTAGTGCCCGCTTAGTGGAAAAAATTATGGAGAGATTGAAATATCCGAGAAAAGTTATCGACAAAACCGTTTTGTTGGTGAAAAATCATATGTTTTATTACAACGTGGATGAAGTCGGGGAATCGGGCGTACGAAAAGTGGTAAGAAAAGTCGGTCTGGAAAATATCAACGACCTGATTGATGTGCGGATTGCTGACCGGCTGGGCAGCGGCGTGCCAAAAGCGGTGCCATACAAGCTCAGACATTTCAAATATATGGTGGAGAAAGTCTCCAAAGATCCAATTTCAGTCAAACAACTCAAAATTAACGGCAATGATTTAATAAAGAAACTGGAAATCAAACCTGGACCAAAAATCGGGGCGATTTTAGAGGTGCTTTTAGCCCGAGCGATTGATGAGCCGAAATTAAACACTAAAAAAGAATTATTAAAATTAGCCAAGGAATTGGAGAAGGAAAATTTACCGGCTTTGCGTGAAATGGCCAAGGAAAAAATAAAAGAAGAGAGAAAAAAAGAAGATGAGGGGATAAAAGGGAAATATTGGGTGAAGTAAAGACAGTTTGACATTCTAACATTTAAACATATTAACATTAAAATAAAGAAGGAATATGATTATGAAGAAATTAGAAATGATGCTATAAAATTAGTAAGGACGGCGTGTAGTAAAACCAAAAAAAGAAAATATGTCTGGGAAGTGCATGTGAATCCGGTAATAAACTGGTCCAGAAAACTAGGAAAAAAACTTAAAGCCGATTTAGAAATTTTAGAACTAGCTGCTATTTTTCATGATTATGCTTCAATTTTAGATAGAAAAAATGATGAAAATCATCATTTTTTGAGTGCTTCCTTGGCCGAAGATTTTTTAAAGAGATACAATTTTCCAGAAGGGAAGATCAGGCATGTGCAGGCTTGCATAAGAAATCACCGGGGTAGCAAAAAAAGAAATCACCGGAGCATTGAGTCTGAAATTTTAGCATCGGCTGATGCTATGTCGCATTTTTCAGAGTTAGCTTCTATGTTTTTCCTAGCTTTTCACGTGAAAGAAAAAGATACTAAAGAAGGCTCAATTTGGCTTAAAGGCAAACTTCATAGAAGCTGGAAAAAGATTATGCCGGAAGGGAAAAAGATGGTTAAAAAGGAGCACGATATGGCGATGGAAATTTTAAACCAGGCGATAAAGAATAAAAATTGATTGACCAGTTTATTTTATTTAGATATAGTAAAAGCAGTTATTTGTGAAATAAGATTCTGAATCAAGTTCAGAATGACAATTTAAAATGAAGTTCTAAATTAAGATTGAAATAGTAGTTTATTTGGGACCATGGCTTCCCAGTACCACAAGGGTGCGGGGCAGGCAGCAGTAGAGCAGTTGACTCATAATTCCGCCTTGGCGGAATCGCAGGTTTGATAAGAATTATAATAGAACACTAATGTTTTTATGATGGGACTATAGCTCAGCCCAGAAAGTATTCTGGACAAGCGGTAGCCCAACACTCAAAAATTTTTCTAGGCACAAGCTTTGAATAGTTAATGAATAATTATATATAAAAAAATGTATTATGTATATTTATTATTAAGCCTTAAAGATAAGAATTTTTATATTTGGATATACAAGTAATTTAGAAAAAAGAGTACAACAGCACAGAGAGGGTAAAGTTAAATCTACTAGCAAGAGATTGCCTGTAAAATTAATTTACTATGAAGGTTATCTTAAAAAAGAAGATACAGAGAGAAATGAGAAATACTACAAAACCACCAAGGGACGAAAAAATTTGAGAAAAAAATTAAAAACAGCACTGGGACTGTAGCTCAGCGGTAGAGCAGTCGACTCATAATCGATTGGTCACAGGTTCGAATCCTGTCAGTCCCACGTATTAGGTTAGCT
>CAZRQA010000042.1:0-7154 GCA_964602335.1 uncultured Bdellovibrionales bacterium | reverse complement strand
TGGAGAGGTGCCAGAGTGGTCGAATGGGGCGGTTTCGAAAACCGCTGTCCCGAGTCCTCGGGACCGGGGGTTCAAATCCCTCCCTCTCCGCCAAAAATTTTTTGGCTTTGCATTTTTTTTATTTCATGTTATATATAATTATATGAGAAAAATAATCAACCATAATCAGATAAATAACTGTTGTTGCGACCTTGGAATTGTTCCGAGATTCGCTTGTTTGTGTTTATAATAGGCTTATAAATATTCAGACTAACAAAATCTCGGAATATCCGAGGTTTTTTATTTATTTAATTAATTTAAATACCATGAAGACTAAAAATTTATTACAAACAATTGGGAATACCCCAATGATTAAATTAGAAAGATTCCTTCAAAATAAAAAAGTTAATTTGTTCGCAAAAATGGAAGGGCAAAATCCGGGAGGATCAATAAAAGATAGGGCTGCCTTATATATGGTTGAACAAGCTGAGAAAAGAGGCGAGCTTAAAAAAGGTAAAATCATATTGGAGGCTACCAGCGGAAACATGGGAATTGCTCTTGCAATGATAGGGGCCTATAAAGGATACAAGGTTTATATTGTTATGTCTGAGGGAATGAGTGAAGAAAGAAAAAATATGCTTAGAGCGCTAGGTGCCAAGCTAATACTTACGAAGAAAAAATTTGGCACAGAGGGAGCTATTACCAAAGCTAGGAAACTAGCTGAAAAATCTCCCTCTTTATATTGGTTTTCTAATCAATTTAACAATCAAGATAATGTTTTAGCCCATTATCATGGAATCGCCTCAGAAATATTACAGGATGTTCCCGAGATTGATTATTTGATTGCTGGTACAGGTACTTCTGGCACAATCATCGGGATTGCAAAAAAATTTAAAAAACAATCACCGCAAACAAGGATTATTGGAGTAATTCCTCCAGCAGGCTATAAAATCCAAGGGCTACAAAATCCTCAAAAAGATTTTATTGGCAGTATTTTCGATAAAGACTTAATGGATAAAAAATTTTATGTTTCCAGGAGAGATGCTTTTAAAATGGCCAGAAATATTGCTAAAAAAGAAGGCCTTTTTGTGGGTATGAGTTCGGGCGCTATTCTTTTTGCTGCCAGTCAAATAAGCAAAACATTGAGACAGGGCAATATAGTTGTTATAATACCAGACAGAGGAGAAAAATATTTAAGTACGGGTTTATTTTTATAAACAATTTCATGTCCCAATATCACCTCCAAAACAAGAAAAAATTTTTTGGCTTTGTGATTTGTATTTTATTAATAATGAGCTTGTCAGTATTAGGCTTATTTTTTTTAATAAACTATTTAAATCAGGATATAAAAATTGAAAATAAAAATATGGAAAATTTTAAAAAAGCAACAACAAAAAACACCATTCGGGAGAGTGCAGTGGCGGGGCAGTTTTATCCGGCAGATAAAAATGAATTAGAAAGCGCTATTGACAATTATTTGGCAGAAGCGGAAATAGCGGAAGAGAAAGGGAAATTTCTGCCGATCTTGATTGTGCCCCATGCCGGCTATGAATTTTCCGGGGCCGTGGCGGCTGCCAGTTTCAAACAAGTCCAAGAAAAGGATTTTGACCGAATTGTTATTCTTGGCCGGAGCCATCAGAATTTTTTTCCGGAAGTGCTGGCTGATGCCAATGCTAAATGGCAGACGCCTTTGGGTGAAATTGCCGTTGACCGGGAATGGATAGAAAAAATGAGAGAGAAATATGAATTTTTTGATACCGACAATTTTTCCCATAAATTTGAACATTCTTTGGAAGTGCAAGTGCCTTTTATTCAGAGAATTTTCAGCAATGAGAAAAAAATTGTGCCGCTTTTGGCAGGGGATGATGACATTGAAATTGAAAAGATTTCCCAGGCGATTTTTGAAAACATTGATAATCGAACTTTAGTGATAGTCAGTACCGACTTGTCGCATTATCCGGAATATCAAAATGCCAAAGACACCGACAGGCAAACCATTGAGGCAATTTTGAGCGGGAATTTAAAAAGTTTTCAACAGAAAATAAAAGAATTGAAATTATTTAAGGTCGGCAAGGATAATTTGGACACTTTAATTTGCGCCGAGCCGGCGGTGGCAATTGCGGAAAGCTTGGCGGAAAAAATGGAGGCTGAGCCGGTTTTGTTTGAATCTGCCAATAGCGGCGATGTTTATCCGGAAATACAGGATCGAGTAGTAGGTTATGCGGCCATTGGTTTTTATTCAAATAAGATTTTGGAGGCTTCAGAAATAGAGGCCTCTATAGAGGCCTCTACATATGACACTGAATTAAACCGGGAAGAACAGAAAAAAGCTCTGGAAATTGCTAGAAATTCAATTGAGGCTAAATTAGATGGCGAAGATTATAACCCGGAAATTAATGAAGGAATTTTTGGTGAACAGCGAGGGGCTTTTATTACTTTGAAAAAAAATGGCCAATTGCGAGGTTGCATTGGCAACTTTGAGCCGGATAAAAATTTAGCGGAAAATATCAAAGAAATGGCACTTTCAGCTGCCTTCAATGATCCCAGATTTTCACCGGTGCAAAATTATGAATGGGAAGATATAAAAATAGAAATTTCCGTGCTTTCACCAATGAGGAAGATTGACGATCCTGATTCAGTGGAAGTGGGCAAACACGGCGTTTATGTCCGGCAAGGAGTGAATAGCGGAGTATTTTTGCCGCAGGTGGCAACCGAGGCCGGCTGGAGTCGGGAAGAATTTTTAGATAATTTATGCGAGAGTAAAGCGGGAATTGGCCGGGGTGCCTGGCGGGATGGCAGTGCTGAATTATATGTTTTCACTGCGCAGGTATTTGAGGAGTAGGCAATTAATCTAATTAACCTAATTGCTCTAATTATTCTAAAAATAATATATATAAAAACCTCCCTAGCCCTCCTTTATAAAAGGAGGGGATAAAATAAAAAGAAAATTATGAAAGAATGTTTGTTTTATAAAAAAGAAAAAAACGATTTGGTGCAGTGCCGGGCCTGTAATCATTTTTGTCGGATAAAACCGGGAAAAACCGGAATTTGCGGGGTGCGGAAAAATGTAGGCGGAAAATTGCAGCTTTTGGTTTACGGCCATCCAGTTTCGGTAGCGGTAGATCCGATTGAGAAAAAACCATTTTACCATTTTCTGCCAGGCAGTTATGCTTTGTCTTTGGGAACCTTTGGCTGTAATTTTCGTTGTGCCAACTGCCAAAATTATGACATTTCCCAGCAGAAAAACGAAAAAGTGATTGAAAAATATTTTGAGGGACGGAAAGAAATAACGCCGGAAGAGATTCTAAAATCTGCCCAGGAAAATAATTGCCAATCCGTTGCCTACACCTACAATGAACCGACTATTTGGGCAGAATACGCTTTGGATATAACGAAGTTAGCCCATAAAAATGGCTTAAAAAACGTCTGGATTTCCAATGGTTATTTTTCTGATGAAGTTTTCAAAGAGATAGCGCCTTATTTAGATGCAATAAACATAGATTTAAAATCTTTTGATGATAATTTTTACAAGAAATATGCTGGTGCTAGGCTAAAACCGGTTTTAAAAAACATTAAAAAAATAAAAAAGCATAATATTCATCTAGAAATAACTACCTTAATTATTCCTAATCTTGCGGATGATATAAAAATGCTGAAAAATATTGCTTTGTTTATAAAAAAAGAATTAGGAGTAGAAACACCTTGGCACATCAGCGCCTTCTCTTCTTTGATTTCTTGGAAATTACAGGACCTGTCCAACACAGAACCGGAAGAGATAAGAAAAATTTGCCAAATGGCAAAAGATTTAGGGCTGAAAAATGTTTATGAGGGAAATGTTTAAGTTAGCTTGTTAGGAATTAGCTGATTAGCTTGTTAGGGTAGTTGAATATTTAAATAATAAATTTTAAAATAATCTTTAATTTCTTAATTTTCAAACCTTTTCATATTTTGGTTAGGATTCCTAAATTGGCTTAGGATGAAAAACATAATGCCTAAGGTGATGCAAATATCGGCTAAATTGAAAATCGGGAAAGAGCCGATTTTTATAAAATCAATGACGCAATTATGGAAAAGCCGGTCGATAAAATTGGAAATGGCTCCGGCCAACGCGGCTAAAAGAAAAATATTCCAATGAAATTTTTTGATTAAAAAAACCAAGCCTCCCAGGGCAAATAGCCATAGAATCCAAAACCAAAGGCCTTGCAAAGGAATTCCCCAAGATAAAAATGGATTGCAAACGGAAACAAAAACCCCTCCCCAGTCCGGAAGGAGGTTTTTTTGAACTAAATATTTCAAAAATTGGTCAGCGCCAATAATTGTTAGAAATAAAAAGATTTTTTTTACTTTTCTTGGCATTTGATGCAATTTTTAGCGGCTGGATAGGCCTTTAGTCTTTCTAAGGGAATTTCTTCCTGGCAGTTTTCGCAAATTCCATAGGTGTCTTGGTCCATTTTATTTAAAGCAATCTCGATAGCTTCCAGTTTTCTTTCCAGTGTCTCAGTTACGCTAACCTTATTAGCATAACTTTCTACCTCCTCTGCATTATCGTCTTCAGTTCTTCCGAAATCATCAAATTTAGCTTCATAATCCCCGTTGGCTTTGTTGGCAATTTTATTTAGTTCGTTTTCTAACTCCTTTTTTTCTTCCGTTAGTTTGTTTTTTAATTCCTCTAAAGTTTTTTCATCTAACATTTTTGTAGTTTAATAATTTGTTACAAAAAATCTATTTTTTGCACGCAGATTTACGCAGACTTCACGCGGACTAATGCGGAAATTTAATATACGTAAAGTTGTTTTTATTCTAACATAAATTTTTGGAATTAAGCAATACTTATGTTAAAATAAATTTGACTAACAATTAAAAACAAATAAAATGGCTAGAGGCATTATGGGAAACAAGGAGGCTTATTTTAACCCAGAAAAAGGTTTTTTGGGTAAAAATTTTGATGAAAACAATAGTTCTTGGGGGGAGGCTATGAAAAAAACGGAAAAAGGAGTAGAAGAAACTAGGAAGGAAGCTCTTCTTCTTTCTAATTTTGAACGCGAGATGCAAGAAAGAGTGGATGAATATTTTCAAGGAGACGCTGAATTATCCAAGGGCATTCCGCCAGAACAGTATTTTAGAAAATTAGAAGAAGAGTTAGATCATTTTGGCTACGAAGCCGCTTTTATTGCTAACTATTTTAAAGAAATAGTTAAAGAAAAAAAAGAGGCTAGAAAACAACTTCATTAAAGTTTTTCTACGAAAAAAGCAACGACAAAAAATGTTGCTTTTTTTCTTTGATGGAAATAAAATTGGGATATGAAATATTTTTTTATTTTAGGTAATCATCCAGTACTTTCTGTAGCGGAAATATCCGCTGTTTTTAAGGAAGAAAAAATGCGGGGCGAGTTAGCAGAAAGAAATGTTTTTGTTTTGGAAACAGAAAAGGAAATTGACTGTGAAAGTTTAATAAAAAAAATCGGCGGGACGGTTAAAATCGGCAAAATTATAGCTGAAATTGATGCTGGCAAAAATATTGCAAAAAAATTAGCAGCCATATTAGAAAAACAGAAAAAAGAAAAAATAAATTTTGGAGTTTCCTATTATGGTGATAAAAATTTTAAAGTTCGAAAAATTGCTAAACAGATTAAGGAGTATTTAAATACAAAAGGAATAAAAGCAAGGTTGGCGAGGGGTAAAAATATTGATGAGCCTCTGTCTAGCGTAGCGGTGGATAAAAATAAATTGATTAGCAAGGGGATTGAGGCTGTGGTTATCGACCACCCCCTAGCCCCCTCCTATCCTAGGAGGGGGAACAGAAAAGCTAATTTTTTAATCGGCAAGACTTTAGCGGTACAGCCTTTTAAGGAATTATCATTTCGTGATTATAATCGGCCGGCCAGAGATGATCGATCAGGAATGCTTCCGCCCAAGTTGGCGCAAATTATGCTGAATCTGGCGAACTATAACCCCTCTGCGTCTCCCCTTATATTAAGGGGAGAAAAAAATAGAAATAAAGTTATTTATGATCCGTTTTGCGGCAGTGGAACAATTTTAACAGAAGCAATGTTAATGGGCTGTCGGACTATTATTGGCAGCGATATTTCCGCCAAAGCGGTAAAAAATACCCAAGAAAATATTGAATGGATAAAAGAAAAATACAACTTAAAGAATATAAACGCCAACATTTTTCAACTGGACAGCGCTAAAATAAGCGAATACTTGAGAAAACCCATTGTCGATGCGATTGTGACTGAGCCGTATCTGGGCCCCCAGCGGGGAAAGATTAATATAAATAAAGTTAAAAAGGAATTGGAAAATTTATACGCTGATTCTCTGAGAGAATTTGAGAAAATATTAAAACCAGATGGGAAGGTTGTTATATTGTGGCCAGTATTTAATTTGCGCAGATCATCGCAGATTAAACCCCATAAAGCCATTGGCATGGCAACGGGGCAGGCGCGGATTAGCGCGGATAGGAAATCGCAGATTGACCTAGGAAAAAAGCAGATAAATGCGGATAGCATGAATGGATTAAATCCAAATTTAGGGCGTTTTAAAATTATCAATCCCTTACCGGAAGACTTGAGAAAGAATGAAAATATTAAACTAACCAATCGCAATACCATTATTTACGGCCGTCCCGGCCAGCGAGTTTGGCGGGAAATTGTAGTTCTAGGTTTAGAAGATATTTTATAAAAATTTATTACCAATAAACATACCATGCTTGTTCGTTGAAGAAGCGGGGATATGTTCATTAAAATTTCTTTACAATATTAAATTTTCATATACTATGAATACTAGAATAAATACTAGTATTTATTCTAGAAAATTTATAAAAACCCTTGAGGAGTTATCAGCTCTGAACGCCTGAAAACAGGCGGGGTTGCGGGAAGAAAGTTTAAGATCCTGAATCAAGTTCAGGATGACAATGTAAAATTATTAGAACCTGCCGGGTAGGCCCGTAATAGCTGTAAGGAGCCCCGAAAGCTTTCGGGGAAAATAAAGGTGGTACCACGGCCGAACGTCGTCCTTTGAGAAGGCGTTTTTTTATTCGATTAGAAGATTAACGTGTTAAAAAGTTAAAAAATTAAATTGAGCAATCTTTTAATATTTTAATTCTTTAATTTTTTAATCATTGCTTAATTCATTATTCAATTTTTTATGAAAATAATTTTTATACGCCATTCGGA
>CAZRQA010000041.1:5211-7362 GCA_964602335.1 uncultured Bdellovibrionales bacterium | reverse complement strand
GAAGAAAAAGTCATCGGCAACACTATAAAAAAAATCAAGCAAAGCTTTCAGCAAGATTTTTATACCAGCGGCAAAGGCCGAGATATTACA
Organism: uncultured Bdellovibrionales bacterium; assembly: GCA_964602335.1. Classification (GTDB taxonomy): domain Bacteria; phylum Patescibacteriota; class Minisyncoccia; order Moranbacterales; family DUUL01; genus CAYMRZ01. The sequence goes on along the minus strand of CAZRQA010000041.1, from coordinate 7,272 downwards.
GAAAAGCTTGTCCAAGTGGTCAACGACGGTTCCGCGGATAATACGGAAAAAGCAGCTTTTGAGGCTGGAACGGACATTGTAATTTCCTATTCCCCCAATAAACGCTTGGCTTACGCCTTCAAAAAAGCAGTGGAAAGCGCAATTGAAAACGGCGCTGATTTTTTTGTCAACATTGACGCCGACGGCCAATTTAACCCGGAAGACATTCCCAAACTACTTGAACCGATTTTAGACAAAGAAGCGGAAATGGTGATTGCCAGCCGCTTTGGAGAAAAAAAAGCTAAAAATATTCCTTGGGCAAAAAATATGCTAAACCGCCTGGCAGCTAAAATTATTGGAAAATTTTTAGGCTCTGGCATTGACGACCTGACTTGCGGATTTCGAGCCCTTTCATCCAACGCTTTTTTACGGCTGAATCTAACCAATGTCCACTTTACCTATACCCAAGAAACCATTATTGACGCCATCGGCAAGGGATTGCAATTGAGATGGGTTCCGGTATATGTAACTTATTTTGATGAGAGAGAATCCAAGATTGTTAAATCAATTTGGAAATTTATTAATAACTCAGCTAAGATTATTCTTAAAGCTATTCGGGATGTCCGTCCTCTGCGTTTCTTTGGGCTCCCGGGATTGATTTTTGTTATTATTGCTATCGCCGGCTTTTTATTTTTCTTTGTAAACTACCTCATTTCCCTTAAAATAACACCTTTTCTCAACTACATTGTCTTTTCTTCTATTTCCATGCTACTGGGAATTCAATTGATAATTTTTGCCTTAATCGCTGATATGATAAAATCCAACCGCCAAATAACTGAAAATATGATGTATGAGGAGAAATTTAAAAAATGGGAAAGAGCAAGGAAAAAGTCATACTAACATTTTAACATGCTAACATTTTGGCAAAGACTGTTTCTGCAGATTTTTTTATTGTTAGTATGTTAGTATGCTAGTATGTTAACATGTTTTTATGAAAATACTTTTTATTTCACATTCCTATCCTCCGATTATGGGAGGGGTCGAAAAACAGAATTATGACTTATCGAGAGGATTATCCAACCTAACTTATACCAAGATTATTGCTAATCGAAAAGGCAAAATTTTTTTGCCGATTTTTTTGCCCGTTGTTTTTATCCGGGCTTTCTTCGCTATGTCAAAATACGATGCCTGCCTGGCCGGCAATGGCGTACTTGCCCCAATCGTTGCGGCTCTAAAATTTTTCCATCCCAGAAAAAAATTTTTCTGTATAATTCACGGCCTGGATATTACCTATGCCAACCGCCGGGGCTGGCTTTCTAAAATTTATAAAAAAATTAATATCCCCAGCCTGAAAAAATTAAACAAGCTTTTTGCTGTAGGCAATGCTACCATTGAAGAAGCGGATAAAGCGGGAATTGACCGGGATAATTGCGTTTTCATACCAAACGGCGTTAATGTCCATGAACTGCGGGAAAGACATTCCCGCCGAGAGCTTTCAGACTTGTTCGGAAAAAACTTAACAGAAAAAAAGGTAATTCTGAGGCTGGGACGTTTTGTTCCCCATAAAGGCACCCGGTGGTTTATTGAAAATATTATGCCAGAGTTGCCGGAAGACATAGTTTTTGTCGCCGCCGGCAATCGAGTCAGCTCTTCGACAGTTGGTGATCACGATAATTACCTGGAGTGCGAGCAAGCTATCATTGATAAGCACCTGCAAGATCGCGTGCAACTTATGCCCTCCCTTTCCTGGAAAAAAGTGAAAATTTTACTCAATACTGTGGATTTGGTAGTTTCTCCTAATATTAAAATTGCCGGTTCCATGGAAGGTTTCGGCATCAATGTGATTGAAGCCGGCGCTTGCCAAAGGGTGGTGCTGGCCTCTGATTTGGAGGGCCTGGCAGATGCTATTGAAAACGGCCAAAATGGAATTTTAGTAGAAGCGGAAAATGTTGATCACTGGGTCAAAAAAATCAACAAAATCTTTGAAAGCGGACAGCCATTCCTGGAAACTTTTGGCCAGAAAATCGGCCGCTATGTAGAAAAAAACTATAATTGGAAAAAAATCTCCAGAAAGTATTTAGA
>CAZRQA010000041.1:3067-5111 GCA_964602335.1 uncultured Bdellovibrionales bacterium | reverse complement strand
TTCTTCACTCTGTTTCTGCCGGGCTGTCTTTTTTTTGCTTGGATAAAAGGAAAAAAATTCAAACTTAACTTGGAAACCATAATCATTTCCCTGGGATTAAGCATTTTTTTAATCGACTTTTTAATTTTGTTTGTAAATAAAACCGGCATTGCCTTGAATTTTCTTAATATTTCAATCGCTTTATTAATTTTGTTGGTCATCCTGGCTTTTTTGGCTCGAAAAAATATAAATTCAGAAAAAATCAAAGTCTTGTTTAAGAGAGAAGGGGGAGACATTAATAAAAAGAAGCTGCTTTTCTTCGCAATTCTCTTTTTAGCTGTTTTTATCCGCCTTAGTTTTCTTTCTGACCGGATGACGCCCCACACCACCGACCTGGGTCACCATATGTACTGGTCTAATCATATGGTTGAATTTCAAGAATTGCCAAACTACAACATGCCGGATTTCATTATTGGCGAGCACATTATTTTTGGGGTAATTTCCATTCTAAGCGGAATTTCAGTTATTTCTACCATGCCGATTGCTATTCTGTTTATTATCAATATCTTTTCTTTATTGGCAGTCTATCTTTTTACCCGCGAATTAATTAGAAAAATATCCGGAAAATATGCTGAGACTGCCGCTCTCATTTCTTTGCTAGCTATTGGAATTTTTTATACTTCTTCTTCACCCCAGGCTAATTATGTTTCCGGAGGGGTAATCGGCAATATTATTGGAAATTTTTTAATCCCCTTAATTTTTTACTCTTTTGTTAAGGCTTTGACTGATAAAAACAAAAAATATTTCAGCTTGTTTTTGCTATTGGCTTTAACGTTGGGCTACACCCACCACCTTTCCTCTTTTATTTTTCTCTATTGTTTCGCCGGTTTAATTTTGATTTTCCTGGCAGTCTGCCTGATGAAAATTATCCAAAAACAAGCCACCTTTAAAAGTATCGGCGAAGATCTCAAGCAAAGAATGCGGGCAGTATTGGCCTGGCAAAATTTATTCCTGATATTTCTCATTATAATATGGGTATTATTTATTCATGTCCCTTCTTATTTAAATCCTTCCGCTGTAGACACTGCCGTCGGCGCTCCTTCTAAGGCTACTCGGACAGGCCTTGGATTTAATGAGCTGATCAATACTGCCGGCGCCTGGAGATTTTTCTACGGATTTATCGGATTTGCCACCTTGGCAATTATGGCCCTAAAAACAAAAAAGGCTATCCGGCTGCTGGCGCTTTCGGTTGCCCTGGCCTGGCTTTTTGTAATTTTTATGATGAGCTTCCAACCTGGTTGGCTGAAGATAGATATTCCCTCCAATCGCATCGGAAGTTATATTACTTATCCAGCCGCTATTCTGGCTGCCATTGGCGCTTATTATTTGCTAAAAATCAACAAAGGGAAAGCCGGCAAACTGATATTTTCCATGCTTTTCCTGGTTATCTTTGCTACTGGTTTCATCTCCGGAATGGCAGAACTGGCGCTAAACCGGGAAACCTCCAGTGATAACAAGGAACTGTTCCAAACTTTCATCGCCGCTGAATATTTGAATGAGATAATAAAATCCGAGGACCAAAAAGTGCTCAAGGACCACAACTATATGCAGGGCGACACTTGGATGAAATTATTTTTTATGCAAGGCTATAAATATCCCCTTTCCCGATCTTTGCTCAGAAGGTATGACGATCCAGCCAAACCGCGCGAAACCTGCACCCGGGATATGATTTCCATTCCGGACAGCGAAATCGGAAGAAAATGCTTTCAGGAATACGGGGTTAAATATATTGCTATGAAAAAAGGCTACGATACTGGATCTTTGCATAAATCAGAAAATTTTACTCCAATATATGCCAACGATTATGTGATCATCTTCCAGAAGAAATAACTGCCTTCTAGCAATAGAACAATTTAACAATAAAGCAATTATTAAACCATTTGTATATTCGTGAGACAATTCGTTGATTAGTGGGAGTTGGTTGATTCGCGGGAGTTATTTGTATATTCGTAGCAGATTTGTAGATTTGTGGGAGCTCACAGTCGAAAAACAGATACCTATTTTT
>CAZRQA010000041.1:1659-2967 GCA_964602335.1 uncultured Bdellovibrionales bacterium | reverse complement strand
GAAGAAAAAATATTAAAGCAACAAATTTTACAAGAAAAAAACAACTGATTTTTTCCTCCCCTTGGAAAGGGGAGGATTAAGGAGGGGTTGATTTAAAAAAGCGCCCCCCTCAATTACCTGAAATCAGTTAAAATATTTTTATTAGCTGGCTAGCTATTTATATATTTGCAGTAGATTCGTAGGAGCTCACAATCAAATATTTTTTAAGCAATAATTGTGAAATTTAAAATTTTTAAGACAAATAATGAATACTGGATTAAAAAATATATTATTATTTACCCGGCCTATCGCTCTACCTTGGGATGAAGGATCGAAAAATTTGGCCTGGCAAATCGCTAAAAATTCCAATAATAGCGGATTAAATTTTTCTGTTTTAACTCCAAAAACTAATTTGGGCTTCTTGGAAAATTACAAGAACATTCAGCCGGAGAAAATTTATTCTTCCGAAAAATTCAGCTTTTTGGAAAAAATCCGGCTATTGAAGTATTTCTCCAGCTTGAAGTCGGAAAGCTTTGATATCATTCATTTTCTTTTCACTCCCCGCTCTCTCACTTCCAATTTGATTAACTATAAGCTGAAAAAATTAAATTGCCGGACAATCCAGACCATTGCCACCTTGAACCAGGAAGATTACGAAAACCCAAAAAAATTGAAAAAAATCCTTTTTGCCGACAAAATTGTTGCCCAATCTGATTACACTTTCAAGCGCCTCCAAGATGCCGGTTTCAATAACGTAGATTTAATTTATCCGGGCATTGATTTAAACCACTACCAGCCCAAAGAAAAAAAATTAAAGCTGCAGAAATCTTTAGGTATTAGTTTAGATGACTTTGTAATGATTTACGCTGGTGAATTCACCCGCCTTGATGCCATTGACGACCTTATTGAAGCCATGAAAATATTAAGGAAGGAAACAGAAGAATGTCATCCTGAATTTAATTCAGGATCTTTCAAGAAAAGGAACGGGATTCTGAATCAAGTTCAGAATGACAAGGGAATTTCGAAAAATTTTTCCCATATTTCCTCCTCTTTACATAAGGGGGATTCAGAGAAAGTTAGCGACAATTACACAAGCCCTAAGCTAATCATCGCCTGCCGCATCAAAAACCAAGCCGACGCGGCCAAGAAAAAAGAAATTGAAGCTAAAATCAAAAAATTAAATTTAGAAAAAAACATCATAGTTTTGCAAAAAACCGTGGAACTTTTAGATTATTACAATCTGGCAGACCTAAGCATTTTCCCGGCCCAAAAAATGGCGGGAAAATTTGACATCCCCCTAGTCCTGGCAGAATCAATGGCCTGTGGCAA
>CAZRQA010000041.1:0-1559 GCA_964602335.1 uncultured Bdellovibrionales bacterium | reverse complement strand
CCAATCTTCAATAATTAATTTCTTCCCGCTTTTTTTCACTACAACTTTTTGCCTTTCCCTCCATTTCAATTCCTTAACCATTTCAATTGGAATGGTGATCGACAAACTTTTTCGCCCTACGCGGGTCAGTTTTCTTATATTTTTTTCTTTTAAAGCTCTTCTCGCCATTTTTTGTAGGATTTTAATTTTTATAAGAATTACATAATTTTTATCCGCTTCTAGTGGGAATTACGTAATTAATTACGTAATAAATTCTGTAGTAAAATATTCTTACATTTTTTCCGGAAAGTATAAAGCAAGAATGTGAAAATGAATCTAGCCGTTATATTTTTATCTGGTTAGGCGGAAGCGGTTTTGCGGGTTTTGGTTTTTTTGCCGAGAAAAAAATTCCAATTATTGAGAAATTCAGTGAGATCGTTATCCAATGTCCAAAAATAGGCCTTGTTGTCGCGCAAGCAAATATTAAGGCGGTATTTTTTGGTAGTTTTGCTATACCACATTTTCTTTTTCTTTTTTTGTTTTTCCAATTCCCCTACCGGCATCACCATAAAATTAATTTTCCTTTTCTCTCCGGTAGCGTCAATCATCACGAAAACCACCGCTTCTTTGAGATTTTTGTATTTGGGCTTGAAATTTTTAGCTTTTAAATCAAAGACATAGCGATCTTTTTTCCCCAAAAAAGTAGTTTTTACCTGGATAAGAAAAATTTCGTCTTCCTTTTTCGCCATCAAATCAAAGCCTTCATCAATGGTAGGATCCATGGCATCCACGCCGCAAAGCATCAGTTCTGAAATGACCCGATGCTCGCCGGCATAACCGATATATTGCATAAAATTTTTCAGGTCTTTGAGTAATTTCATCTGCTCGTCCTTGGGCCGGCTGGCTAATTTTATTTTAGCTTCTTCCAAGTCTTCAGCTTGGGAAAGAAGCTGAGCAATTTTTTTGGTTTGCATTTTTTTACTTGTTCCGTTAAATATTATCAATCATTTAACCGGGATTTTAATTTTTAACACTTTAAACTTCTTTTTATTTTCTTGTTTGCCATAAAATAAAATCTATTTTCTTGATATCCGAAATATCTACAATCCCAATTTTATTATCAAAAATTTTTATCATCTCTTTGGCTTCTTTTGTTTTTAAAAATTTTGAATACCAATTAATAATATCGTTATAAGTTTCGATAGTTTTTTTGAATTTAATTTTCTCATCGGCATCATTAGGCCTAGTAATATTCAATCTTCTCAAAACCTCAGAATCCCAAATAGGAAATTTAGGATCTATAGTGGCTACTACTTTACTAGAAAAAGAAGCTTCAAAATGATTGGTTTTCTCTAAAAAAAATTCTAAAGTTTTTTCAAAAGAAGTTTTTTTATTTTTATTCTTTTCTAAATAAGAATACAACACCTTGTAAAAACTTTTTGGTTTTTTTAAAACGGAGGGTTAGTATGGAGCTTATTAAAGATATATTAGAAGAAATGGATAGAAGAATGGAAAACATTAAAACATTTTATCCATTTTTACAAATTCACAGAAGCTTAATCAACAGTAAAAAAGAATAT